>NZ_ALWB01000464.1 GCF_000332215.1 Pseudanabaena biceps PCC 7429 | reverse complement strand
CTTTCCATCAACCGTAACGCGCATCCAAGATTCCCCTTGCATGACCAGCCCCACATTAACAGGCTTATTACCAACAAAGGTAAAATCACCGTTAGCGCCTATCTTGGCATTATTGGGCGAATTATTATTTGCAGCAATCCCACTACCCATAGTCCAACTCATAAGCAAATTATTGAGGCTAGAGCTAGTTTCAACTGTGGCATTAGCTGGCGGTTTACCAAGATTATCCTTAGGAAGGGTGGAAACTTTAGGGTCTGGGACTGAATTGACTACGGGCAAATTTAAATTGATCGGAGATGCCATAGCCGTTGGGTCAGTAACGCCTTGTTTGAGTATTTCTAGACCACCAATTTTGGGTAGGAGGCTTTCGGTGGGCTCAACGAGCTTTGATCTGGAGTTACCGAGCTGAGCAGCGTTACTAAAGTTAGTTTGACTGTCGTTAATCTTGTTAGCATCAGGGGAATTCATAAAGGTTGCCAACAAACTAACCGCCCCCGCGATCACCCCAACATAAAGCGCGTATAGGTGTAAGGGTCTTAGCTCGGCAGCAGCGCTACCAGCCCATTTTTGTTCTGGCAAAACTGGATTGAGGGGAAATTCCTCAGAAAGATCGCCAACTCCTAAAGCATTACCATACTTGCGAATAAATCCACGCACATACACAGGCTCAGGCAACGATTCCATTTCACCATCTTCGATCGCCCGTAGGTATCGTTCAGAAATTAATGTGGTCGCAGTTAGGTGAGGAATTGATAGCTCTTTATCTTCGCGAACTCGCTTAAATTGCGCTCCGATTTCTGCTAGTTTCTCTGCTTGCTTCGAGGTTGTAATATTCACAATACTCACAGACATTTAGAAAGAGATTGGACTGACTGACTCAAATGGGCTTTCAGTCGAACTTGGACAACCACAAGTTCTATGTAGAGCGTTGTTGGATGGAGCAATCGAATTTAGTTTAGATTACCTACCTTAACTAATATAACATTCTGCAAAGTTTTCACAGCAAATTATACCAAAACTAATTTTATCTCAATAGCTATTGTGCTTAAAGCTAATAGCTTTAAGCACAATAGCTTTAAGCTATTATGCCTATATAGGGCTTCTCTGGCTGTAAACATTATTTTTGATAAGTAGTTCGGCATAATTAAAAACCAAAACCAGAGAGCATACCGCCCGCGCAATGGGCGGTATGCTCTTCTAGGTTTTAAGTTTACTTATACCTAGCTACTTAAAAGATCGATTTATACCAATTCCCGAAAGTGTTGTCACACTTTCGGGAATTAAAAACCCAACCCAGCAAGGGTTTTCCAAGCTCAAAATGGCGTAGCCATTTTGAGCTTTGGTATTAATTTGTCTTTGCGCAAATTGCAAGCAAAAAATAGTCTATACCACAGAATTAATGCTACAGAAGTAATTATTTAACGATATGGCTGCTGTAGTCGCTTGCGTTAGGATATCAAACCTCAAGAATAGAATGGCGGCGCGAAGCGCCGCCATTCTA
>NZ_ALWB01000463.1 GCF_000332215.1 Pseudanabaena biceps PCC 7429 | reverse complement strand
CGAATGGATACCTTTCACAGAGTATCCTGGATATTTTCTCCTCATAGGATTTCGGTAAAGAATATGCAATGACTTCCTCTACACGCGCATATTGTAGGAAATAATCAATATGCCATTTCAACCTCTTCTCCCTTCTCCTGTGTCTTTCAACTCTCCTCCTCAAATTTCTCTGGGCGGAGCCCACGTAAACATAGTAGCCAGGGGAAAAAAGCACATTGCCCAGTGCCCCTATTTCAATTTCTCCCCTCTTCGGATTATTTATGAGAAGGAGGTAAACCCCACTATCCGGTAATTTTTCCATCTCTGATTTCAAGGATTCTGGTGGCATATTCCTTCAACCGCATATCATGGGTGGCTATTATAACAGTTTTACCCTCTTCGTTTAGTTTCTTGAATAATTTTATGATCTCCATCCCGGTTTCCGTATCCAGTTCGCCTGTAGGCTCGTCTGCAAGAATTATTGGCGGATCGTTGGCCATGGCCACCGCTATTGCTACTCTCTGCTGCTCTCCACCGCTCA
>NZ_ALWB01000462.1 GCF_000332215.1 Pseudanabaena biceps PCC 7429 | reverse complement strand
TAACATCATTGATTAAAATCAATTCACATCTATGATTTTGATACTCAAGGGTATGCGCCGAAACCTCAACTAAAATCTGGCTACCATCTTTTTGCGATGCGTCCAAATCTCAGGCACGCTAAAGCCAATGGATACTTTAGCGATCGCTTCTAAGAGTTTGGGAACCTCCTCAACAGGACGAATATCAAGCACAGTCATGGATAAAAACTCTGCTTCACTATAGCCATAGTGGTTGATTGCCGCCTGATTGACTGCCAAAAATCTAGGGTTTCCAGATTGTAAATCCACATCGGATGGGGATTATTCTCAAAAAGATAGCGTGTTCTATTTTCAAAATCCTGCTTATTCCGATCTGTCCTTTCCCAATCTGTAATATCTTCAAATCGATTGACAAAATAAGGTTCCTTCGCCCCGCTAATATCAAGATCCGTACTTTGGATGACCTGCACAATTTGACCATCTTCGCGAATATAACGTACATTGAGGTAGCAGCGATCAATTTCCCCCGACAGCAATCTCTCCTTCAGCACATAGTAGGCAGATAAATCGTCA
>NZ_ALWB01000461.1 GCF_000332215.1 Pseudanabaena biceps PCC 7429 | reverse complement strand
TGGCATTGTCAAAGAAATCCCTTAGTTGCGATTCACGTTCTAACAGTTCTTGCGTGCGAATTGCGACTCTAGCTTCGAGGGTTTGATTGAGTTTTAAGATGTCAGCTTCAGATTTTTTGTCGATCGCTAATATCAGTAATCGTGCCAATATATCCTGTAACCCGACCATCCCCATCAAATTCAGCATTTGATTGTCCAAATACCCAGGTAATGGTGCTATCCGATCGCAGAAATCGATATTCAAGGTGAAAAGGACGATTTGCTTGAGTAGAGCGATACCACTCATCGGCAACCTTGTCTCGATCTTCTGGATGTAATGCTTGCGCCCAACCACCTCCCATTGCTTCGCTGGCACTAATTCCCGCGATTTGACACCAGCATTCATTTACATATGTGCATTTGCCTACGGGATCGGTATGGAAAATCCCCACGGGTGCGGCGGCGGCAAGGGTGGCATAACGTTTTTCGTCTTGCTTTGAGGAGGGCTTCGGCCTGTTTTGCGTTCTTGGATCTCTAATTCT
>NZ_ALWB01000460.1 GCF_000332215.1 Pseudanabaena biceps PCC 7429 | reverse complement strand
TGCGGCGCACGCCGCGCGTGCGCCGCAGGTTTTAGGATTTTAATTGTGCTGAGGTACTTAAGAAAGCCTTTTGTATTTGAAAATATTTGAAAAAACTCCCAATTGGTAATACCAAAGCTCAAAATGGCTACGCCATTTTGAGCTTTGAAAACTCTTACTGGGTTTGGTTTTCAATTCACAAAAGTGTTGTCACACTTTCGTGAACTGGTATAAATCAAGAACTGATTGCCGAAAAGTTAGTGAAAACTCCTTAAAACAGAAATTTTAGATGAGCAACTGGATCGATCGCCTAATTATTAATCCATTCGCTCGTTCGTTCGCTCGTTTGTCCGATCACCTAATTTGGTTGTCTGGACATCCCGTATTTGGAGTAATGGTGATCGTCTTCATCGCATTTTCGACACGCCTATGGAATTTGGATGGCACGGCGGATATCGTGTTCGATGAGGTTTATTACCCCAAATTTGCCCAAAACTATTTGCATGGGGAAACTTTGTTTGACGCGCATCCGCCCTTAGCTAAGTACATCATTGCCCTTGGGATTCAACTTTTGGGCTATGCCCCCCTTGGCTACCGCTGCATGACTGCCTTAGCAGGAGCGTTATTGCCTTTAGTTATCTATGAGTTTATTTGGCAATTGAGCGATCGCCGCGACTGGGCTTGGCTAACGGGTTGTTTTGTCGCCTTGGATGGTTTGCTATTGGTAGAGTCAAGATATGGGTTGATTAATACCTATATCTTGCTATTTGGAATGCTGAGCCAATTATGTATGGTGTTAGCCCTGAAGCGATCGCGCCAACGTTGGTTTTGGACGCTTGTCACGGGTTTAATGCTGGGGGCTTCGTTTAGCGTTAAATGGACGGGCTTAGCCTATATCATCGGGTTAA
>NZ_ALWB01000459.1 GCF_000332215.1 Pseudanabaena biceps PCC 7429 | reverse complement strand
CGATACAGGATTTCCGCTATCTCTCTGGTGCAGGCTTCAGTCTCCTTTTCTTCTGGTGTCATTTGCTTGGACGGGTTAATTTATTTCTATTTTATCCCTCTTTTCTCCTAAGTATTTATACTCAGTGCCTAATTGAGATGCTCCCATTGCAATCTCATCCAAAACTCAGATGATTATGAAAGAAGTATCTTGATAGAAATTGGGGCTTTAGATAAAGGTGATCAACTTAGAAATGGTGGAATCCCATGTGTTCTTTTAACTGAAGACGAAGACACTAGATATATAAATATTCTTGCTGATTCTTCTGGATTTAGAGCTGGTGAATATGAAATATGGTCATATAAGGGATGCTCAAATATAGGAATTGCACAAGCTCTAAATTCATTTATAAATAAATATGCGCCTGGGACATCTGTGGTAGTCCATCGGGATAGAGACTATTTTAGAAGTTACGCATTGACAAAAGGGAGAAAATAGGCATTGAGTTAGCCAGCAATAGCCATAGC
>NZ_ALWB01000458.1 GCF_000332215.1 Pseudanabaena biceps PCC 7429 | reverse complement strand
AACCCAAAAGCCTGTAGCGCACGCTGCGCGTGCGCTACAGGCTTTTGGGTTTTAATGATGTCCAGCTATTTACTTATTAAAACTTTGCTGTAATGTATCAGGGGCATTTACCCGAAAAGGCTCGGCTCCTAGGGATTTGGGATCGATGCGCCAACGTTCCTCAACGGTGCTGTACTCGGCAATTTTTTGAGAGCGGCGATTGTACAGCATGACATTAAAGTTTTGCTTCTGAGCTTCCGTGCCGAGCTTGAATAAAAATGTAAAGCGTTGTAAATAGTCCGAGGCAATCCATCTAGTTGTATTTATGGTAATAATTGCCTGCTTTGCTTCAGAATCGATCGCAATATTTTCGACCCATCCCTCCTGTAAACGTTGAGACTTCCACCAAAGACTCGGCTCCACTGGTGCTTGGGGAATCGTAATATTTTCCTCGGCGATCGCTGCACGAGCACTAAATGCCAAAGGAGCGATCGCCCCAATACCTAACACCAATAAAGCACCATTAAAAATATGATGCAAACTTTGATTCAGACTTTGATTCAGACTTTGATTCAAAATGCGATTCAAAATGCGATTCATAACTAATTTGTCATTCATCCGAAACCTCATAGCGTATATTTTAGGATTTATAGCTATATTCACTTAAGTCAGGACATCAAACCCAATAGAGAGTGGCGGCGCGAAGC
>NZ_ALWB01000457.1 GCF_000332215.1 Pseudanabaena biceps PCC 7429 | reverse complement strand
TTCCCCACCTGTATGGTCTCCTGCTAGCAATGGTCGAATATCTTTGGGTATTTGTCTACACATAGTCGTCTAAGCCTTCCTCGTCTCGGACGACTATCTTTTAGTGATTCATACAGGCTTGACCATTTCCGCCGATACACCGCAGATAACGATAATTCTGCAATGATTTCACGCTTGGACTGGTTAACACTGCATCCATTAAGTCAAATATTGCATCTCTTCCATTTCCTAAAAAATTATATGCCTGTTGACGAAAGTTCTGTAGTTTTATCAATAATCATGACTGTAGATGTGCTTTTTCTTTTTCATCTACTTTAGGCAGTTTGTATCTCTTTTACTCTGTCCTTTTTTTCCTTTTTTAGTCTAAACTCCAGTTAATGAGATATAACTCACATTTTGATGTTTATTGTGAATGCGTTACGCTGCGCTAACACATGCTACTGCTGGATCATCGCTTCAGCAAAATTAGTTTTGGAATGATTGCCGACAAAGTATCTAAAGCGATCTTTGGGTTGTGGGAGGATTAGTGCGATCGTCGATCTTGTAGAGTTTGCTAATGTCACATAACACCCAATTTTATATTAGCGAAAGGCGTTGTTGCATAAAAAGGGGGTTAGAAGGTAAATTAAGTATTAAGCAGGAGATGAGACCCCGAAAGATGACAGAGAAATATGAGATCCGCAACTGGTCAGAGTATA
>NZ_ALWB01000456.1 GCF_000332215.1 Pseudanabaena biceps PCC 7429 | reverse complement strand
TTATCTCAAACGATGTTGAATCAATTAATTCTCCTCAAATCCAAAGATATAATGACAATGCTTCACCAATTCAAAGCGCATCAACTTCCGATCATCCCATTTCAGAAATACTAGATAACCAGTCCAACGATACAAATCAGGTAGTTCAAAGGCAAGTTGATGCTTCTGATTTACCAAATTTGCCAATTGTTTTACCGACTGTAAACAATACTCCATTAGAAAGCGATCGCAATATTCAAGCAAGTAGCAATGCAGATTATTCTGCTCCTATTCGAGCTATTGCCCAAGATATTAATTTATCTCAAACTGATGCTATACAAAGGCAGACTAATGATCCTAATCCTATCGATCGCAATCAACCTGATATAGCTCAGCTAGATGATATTACTCAAAGCGATCGCACGATCCGAGGAGAGTCCGACTTTACCATTCAACCTTCTCAAACCACTGAAATCCAAAGACAAGTTATCTCAAACGATGTTGAATCAATTAATTCTCCTCAAATCCAAAGATCTAATGATAATGCTTCGCCAATTCAAAGCGCATCAACTTCCGATCATCCCATTGCAGAAATACTAGATAACCAGTCCAACGATACAAATCAGGTAGTCCAAAGACAAGTTGATGCTGCTGATTTACCAAATTTAGAAAGCGATCGCAATATTCAAGCAAGAG
>NZ_ALWB01000455.1 GCF_000332215.1 Pseudanabaena biceps PCC 7429 | reverse complement strand
AACCTGCGGCGCACGCGCCGCGTGCGCCGCAGGTTTTAGATCTGGATTTTAAGTATGCTGAGGTACTTATAAATAGTGGCAAAAAGGCAGTTTTCCTTGCATGATTTAATTGTCAATATAAAATCTATCCGTTTTTCTATCCATTTGTTAGAGCAAGGATAATTTCTCAGTTTGATATCTTATGTGATTGAGGTGTGATTGAGGTAAAAGCAATGGCAAATATATCTGGAGCTTGGTTGGGAACTTATTGGCAATGGGGTTTACCAACAAGATTTGAGGTTGAGTTTATCCAAAGTGGGAACTCTTTGACGGGCAATATTTTAGATGATGGCAGTTTAGGTGAAGCGATCGTCAATGGTGAGGTGATTGGTAGTAGCGTTAGTTTTACCAAAAAATATTATTCCCATAACTACATAATTAACTATTTCGGAACAATTAATCAAGAAGAGAATTTGATTTCAGGTGAATGGAAAATTGATGCATTTATTGGAGATTCAGGTGCTTGGGAATTAAAACGCAATTATTCTGATTTAAATAAAGAACTTAGCGATAATCTTCAATCCCAAATCCCTTTTTTAACTAACGTTAGCTAAGAGTCAATAAGCTATAGCTACAGTCACTTGACTGAAGACAAATCAAACCCCAAGAATTGACTGGCGGCGCGAAGCGCC
>NZ_ALWB01000454.1 GCF_000332215.1 Pseudanabaena biceps PCC 7429 | reverse complement strand
TTTGTCACCCCATCCTTTTCACTTCAGCAACCTATGCTTCGGTAAACGCAGGCTATTCTTCAAAATTCTTGTCTGGCTTTTATTTTTGGGCTTTTAAAATTTGCCAGCTTAACCCGAACTGACGTTAATTAGAACCCAGAATCAAAACCTGTAGCGAACGCTGCGCGTTCGCTACAGGTTTTGGGGTTTTATATTCTGCGCCTAGCTACTTAACTTAAAGATTTGAGTAGCCCTCTACAGGCATCAAAAAGCAAATCAATCACATAATTAAATCCATCCGCTCCGCCGTAGTAAGGATCGGGAACTTCCTTATCGGGATAAGTTTCGCAATAATCGCACATCATCTTTACCTTATGAGCAAATTTGCCTTGCGGATCGAGAGCGAGAATATTGCGATAGTTGTCTCGATCCATTGCCAAAATCAGATCGAATTCCCGCAAATCCATCGCTTCAAATTGTCTTGCTGAACCAACAAAGTCTAAACCTCTTTCCTTGGCAGCCGCTCTCATTCTGCGATCGGGTGGTGCGCCGACATGCCATCCACCCGTTCCCGCCGAGTCACAAATAAAGCGATCGCTAATTCCTGCCCTTGCAATCAAGTGATTCATAATATTTTCCGCCGCAGGCGATCGGCAAATGTTTCCGAGACAGACAAATAGGAGTTTTTGGGTCATACCTATATAAATAAAAAAAATAAAAAAATAAAAAATAAATAAAAAATAAAAAACTCTGTAATACCAATTCACGAAAGGGTGACAACACTTTTGGGAATTAAAAACTAAACCTAGTAAGGGTTTTCAAAGCTCAAAATGGCGTAGCCATTTTGAGCTTTGGTATAAGTGTGCTTAATTATATATAAAAAACTAAAACCTGCGGCGCACGCGCAGCGTGC
>NZ_ALWB01000453.1 GCF_000332215.1 Pseudanabaena biceps PCC 7429 | reverse complement strand
GATCGCTAAGGCACTGTGCAGAATTAATCCGTTCCCACCCATTTCCCGTTGGTCCATACCCTTCCCGTTTTGGCTTTAATTTTGCCATAATCTAAATAGGTAGTATCTCCTATACACAACACCAATTCTTGTTCTTCCACGGCTTCACTGGTCATTTCACAGTGTGGTTTTATGATCCTGCTAAATTCTGTTTTCCGATTGGCGAAAACTCATAAGCTCTTTTAACTCAGAGCCACTCTTAAATATCTCGGACAACGCTTTCCCGAATCCTTGACTTATTTTTTGCCGATTGAGTACCCTCGGTTGCTTAGTCTCTCATCTCCTAATTCACAACTTGCAAAATTCTTGTCCCACCAGTTCATCATTTTTCTTCCCTGCTTTTGCTTGATTTTTACTACTTTAACCCCATCTGCACCCTTTATCTGAAAGCCTCTTCTGGTCTGCCTTTTAAAGATCCCGTGAAAAGTAAGCTCTTAAATATCTCGGACAACGCTTTCCCGAATCCTTGACTTATTTTTTGCCGATTGAGTACCCTCGGTTGCTTAGTCTCTCATCTCCTAAT
>NZ_ALWB01000452.1 GCF_000332215.1 Pseudanabaena biceps PCC 7429 | reverse complement strand
CGTGCGCGGCTTTGCCGCGCACGCCTAATTATTTACTTTAATAATGCCTATTTTTTTGGGAGGAAGGGAGTATTAAATACCCTAATACATGATCATGCCTTCACAAATATGGGTTGTGATATAGTTTTTTGTGTCTTAAAACATGCATTTATAAAAAAATGACTAAAGTCAAAATTGCCTCCACGACCGATGTCAGTTCCGATAAAGTCCTGAAGACCAGTGCCAATGGGAAATCTGTCCTCGTCGCAAAAGTTGGTGATAATTATTGTGCGATCGCCAATAAATGTCCTCATTTTGGACTGCCCTTAGCCAAAGGTAAATTTGAAAATGGTGTCATTACCTGTCCTTTTCATGGTTCTAAATTTGAAATTTGTACTGGTAAGAATGTTGAATGGGTAGATTCCTTTGTCGGGATTCCTCTACCTGCTATTGCCCAGAAAATGATCGCGATGGGTAAGTCTCCCACTGATGTGGCAAATTTTGCAGTCACTCAAGAAGGAACCGATCTGTTTATTGATTCCTAGATCTGCGATCGCTAAATATCGCTAAATAACGTCAGTTCGGGTTAAACTGGCAAATTTTAAAAGCCCAAAAGTAAAAGCCTTGCTACGCAAG
>NZ_ALWB01000451.1 GCF_000332215.1 Pseudanabaena biceps PCC 7429 | reverse complement strand
ATACTCTGACCAGTTGCGGATCTCATATTTCTCTGTCATCTTTCGGGGTCTCATCTCCTGCTTAATACTTAATTTACCTTCTAACCCCCTTTTATGCAACAACGCCATGCCGACATAGAAAAAGCCTCAGAAGTTTCAGGTAAAAGTTCGTACTCTCTTGTCAAACGCCGAAAGCGAGAAAACCAAGCAAAAGTACGTTCAACCACCCAGTGCTTTTGTTGAACAACAAAGCCTTTTGCCCCACAGGAGGAACAACCACTTGTAAGCACCAGTAAAAGTATGCAGAATCGCCAGAACGAAAGCTTTACCCCTATAACCACGATCTACCAAAATACGTTGATAGACGGGGGAAACGGTCACGAATTTGGTTGATTTTTCTTAAAAGCATGGTTGCCCCTTACGGTCATCAAGATTCGCAGCAGTAACTACCACCATCAATAGCAAACCCAATGTGGGGTATGTGGATTTCCCCGAATGAAGGGGCAAAATTCTGGTTATCTGTACTCACCGAAATTCACAACCGTGGGGTCAAAGATATCTTGATTGCTTGTGTTGATGGTTTGACTTGGTTTCCTAAGGCACTTGAAACAGTGTTTCCTAAAACTCAGGTGCAATTATGCATTGTCCACATGGTCAGAAACTCGGTTGCTTTTGTCCCTTGGCAACAGCGTAAGCAGGTTTGTGCTG
>NZ_ALWB01000450.1 GCF_000332215.1 Pseudanabaena biceps PCC 7429 | reverse complement strand
GTCTTTATTCGAGTTTCTTGAATAGCTGCTTCTAGATTTAGTGGAATCAATTGTGCCAAAACCTTAGCATTGCATTCTAATAGTCTGCATTTTCATTCATCCAAATATTTTATCTGATTGACTGGTAACTTTAACTGGCTTGTGATTCTTGATGGATCAAAATTAAGTGTTGTCATTACTAATGCGAAAAACACAAAGATGTTCATATCTTTTAACCTTTTTCTCCCTCTTTCTGTATCTTTTGCTTGGGAGCATCTCACTAATGCAATGAGTATTTCTACTTATAGATGACATATGAGAAAATGATAAAAAAATAGAGGTTAAAAAAGATGACACCCGAAGAAAGCAAAGTTCTGAAAGAACATCTAAAAGCTGCGGCGGCAATTCTATTGAATAATACCCCAAAAGAAGAGCTAAAAAGCTTTAACAGCATAGAATTAGCAGTCAGAGACCACTTGCTCAAAGAAGTAGCACCAGAGATCGGAAATTTTTTAAGCAGCAGCAGCAAAACAAGAACAGGAAGAAGCA
>NZ_ALWB01000449.1 GCF_000332215.1 Pseudanabaena biceps PCC 7429 | reverse complement strand
GCGTCATGACGAAATTGGCTCATACTTCGGAAACCGCGATCGCTATCACTTTCTTGGTGATGAATTTGGAATTGCTGCTCAAGCGGCTTGTTTTTTTCTGTTTTTCTTTGCTTATGTTTTGCTGGCAACTCTTGGTTCTTCCTTCTGGGAAACAACTCTTTACATTTAGTTCTCTTTCTTGGTTATTTCCTAGGAGACAGTCAAAGTGTTACTCTCTTCCTCTTTACCTACCACTTTCCGCTTAGTCTCTTTTTCAGCAAGCCCTACCTAGAGTTAGCTCATGATTTAGTTTCAATCCCTAAAAGGGTTTCAGAGGTTTTGAAGCCAAGCGAGTATTCTCACTTGGCGATAGGGAGGCTAAAGTTTCAATCCCTAAAAGGGTTTCAGAGGTTTTGAAGCATCTCTTCTCTTTTTTTTGCATACACCAAAGGAGGTTTCAATCCCTAAAAGGGTTTCAGAGGTTTTGAAGCTCAAGTTCTTATTTCTATTCACGGTGAAAATATATGTTTCAATCCCTAAAAGGGTTTCAGAGGTTTTGAAGCCACATTTTGAGGGTGCTATTAAGGATAATCGTCGTGTTTCAATCCCTAAAAGGGTTTCAGAGGTTTTGAAGCCCAAAGCTCCGAACAGAGAATTCACAAATGCAGGTTTCAATCCCTAAAAGGGTTTCAGAGGTTTTGAAGCACGGTGAAAAAGTGCTTGTGTTCAGCTATTTCAAAGTTTCAATCCCTAAAAGGGTTTCAGAGGTTTTGAAGCCAGCAGCCGATTTATCTTCATTGTGATCGCCTACAAAGTTTCAATCCCTAAAAGGGTTTCAGAGGTTTTGAAGCACTACACTCGCCATTTTGCCTACGTTGAAATCTTGTTTCAATCCCTAAAAGGGTTTCAGAGGTTTTGAAGCTTTGATAAATTCGGGATGGGTCAGCGTGTGCGATCGGTTTCAATCCCTAAAAGGGTTTCAGAGGTTTTGAAGCTAAAGCTGCAAAGGTTTTTAGAGCGTGTTTGAGAAGTTAAGCGAGACGTTTGAGGAGGATCTGAATCATGCCGACATAGAAAAAAGCCT
>NZ_ALWB01000448.1 GCF_000332215.1 Pseudanabaena biceps PCC 7429 | reverse complement strand
CAGGGCTTTTGTTAAACTCCCTCAAGAAAAATCAGCTCAGTGGTGGTATTTTCTTGATGATCCCCTTGTCCCCCCTGATAATAATCGTGCCGAGCGTAATCTCAGGCTTGCCGTTACCAAACGCAAAGTTTCTGGTGGTTCCCGTTCTATGGATGGCTTACACAATACCGCCGCTTTGTTGACGGTTATTCAAACCTGTAAAGCTCAAGGTAAATCTGTCATTGATTTTTCCGTCAAGCTTTAATTGATCCTTCTTCTATTTCTCTCATTCCTATTCTTACCTGAATTCTTACCTTGTAATTATACCCAAGCTCAAAATGGCGTAGCCATTTTGAGCTTGGAAAACCCTTACTGGGTTTGTTTTTTAATTCACAAAAGTGTTGTCACACTTTCGTAAATTGGTATTTGAAACTTGTAATTAAAAACTTGTAATTAACGTCAGTTCGGGTTAAGCTGGCAAATTTTAAAAGCCCAAAACTAAAAGCCTTGCGTAGCAAGGCTTTTAGTTTTGGGCTTTGGGAAAGGGTTTGCGTAGCAAACCCTTTCCCAAAGCCTGTTTCAAATTATCCCGAATTCACGTTAATTAGCTAAGCATAAGAAACCCAAACTAGAGAGCGTACCGCCCGC
>NZ_ALWB01000447.1 GCF_000332215.1 Pseudanabaena biceps PCC 7429 | reverse complement strand
CGCACGCTGCGCGTGCGCCGCAGGTTTTAGATCTGGATTTTATATTTAATTAAGCCCGCTTATACCAATTCACGAAAGTGTGACAACACTTTTGTGAATTAAAAACTAAACCCTTAGGATGGCTACTTAATATGTCTTAGTTATCCAGATCGAAATTCTGTTAGAATTTCTTGCATGAAAATTTTAGGAATTGATCCAGGTTTAGCAATTGTAGGATTTGGTTTAATTGAGGTTGAAAAACCTGCTTCACCCAAATTATTGGAATTCGGAACCATTGTTACACCAAAGCAAACACCGATCGGCGATCGCCTCAAGACCATTTATGAAGATATGCATACCTTAATCGAGCAGTTTCAGCCACAGGTGGTGGGGATGGAAAAACTGTTTTTTATCGGATGGGAAACTTGGTTAATGTCGCCCAAGCCAGAGGTGTAATCGTACTGGTGTTAAACCAACATAATATCGAACCCATTGAATTTTCACCACCCCAGATCAAGCAAGCTTTGACAGGGCATGGCAATGCGGATAAGAGTGATGTGCAGGAAGCTGTTAAGCGGGAATTAAGTCTCGATCACATTCCCCGTCCCGATGATGCGGCGGATGCGATCGCTGCGGCTCTAACCTGCTGGCTGATTGCCTAAGCTGATTGCTTAAATTAAAGGCTCAATAGGTGTTTCGGGGAGGTGATGCAAGTAGAGATTGAAGCAAAGCAGTGAGCAAAGCTTTACCC
>NZ_ALWB01000446.1 GCF_000332215.1 Pseudanabaena biceps PCC 7429 | reverse complement strand
TTTTTGGGAAACCTTCTTCCAGGATTAAGTGTAAAAGAAATTGATGATGGGAGCATCTCAATTAGGCACTGAGTATAAATACTTAGGAGAAAAGAGGGATAAAATAGAAATAAATTAACCCGTCCAAGCAAATGACACCAGAAGAAAAGGAAGACTTGAAGCCTGCACCAGAGAGATAGCGGAAATCCTGTATCGGAATGCAGAAGCAAAAGATGCCGAGCAATTGAAAACGCTAGAAGGCATAGAAATAGCCGTGAGAGAGCAAATGCTGGAAAACGTCAGTCCAAAGGTGGGAATTTTTTTGTCGAAAAAAGCAGTGGGACAAAAGCAGGGAAAGAAAGAAAATTAAAAAGACTGTATCGGTGAATTAAAGCTGAAAAGCAAACAAGCGAAGAAGTTGCAAGTGCAAGCCAGAGCGAGATTAAGCCCACAACTAGAAAATGCTGCCTATTGGTAAGTGCGAGTGAGTCCTACGCCAGAACCACGATTAATGTTGAAGAATTGACAG
>NZ_ALWB01000445.1 GCF_000332215.1 Pseudanabaena biceps PCC 7429 | reverse complement strand
CTTCCATTGTATTGACATGAACTTCACAAAAGCCATCACCATCTTCATCTCTTGCATATTCTCCCACACCATGACAAACAGTTTTGTGTGCATAGCCCCAATCTTGGAAAGGATTGTAGATAGCATATTCGTCAGTGTAAACCATAGTACCCAAAGCAATCGTTGCTTTAATTAGAGGCTCAATAGTGCGCTGTTGCACATTTTCTAACATCCGAATTACCACCTCACCACTACGCTGAATCATGCCGAAGATGGGTGGCTTTTCTTTTTCAAGCGTCCCCCGCCCCCGAATCCCTTTGAGCCGATTACGTCTTCCTTTGCGCCCTTTTTTTAACTTCTTCGGGTTTACCTTTGTGTCCTGCCGTCACATATACTTCATCGCACTCGACTGCCCCAGATAAGTTTACTTCAGGCTTGCTTTGGTCAATACCTTCTCGCAATTGAGTGGTCATATCCTGCACTACATCCTTGTCTAGATCTAGTTCTTGGGCAATTTGTCGA
>NZ_ALWB01000444.1 GCF_000332215.1 Pseudanabaena biceps PCC 7429 | reverse complement strand
GCTCAAGGTAAATCTGTCATTGATTTTTTCCGTCAAGCTTTAATTGATCCTTCTTCTATTTCTCTCATTCCTATTCTTACCTGAATTCTTACATCTTACGATTATCTTTCAAGGGCATGATGAAATCTTTGTTTTGCTCTCCTTTGATGAATCTCATATTTTCGGATGAAGCAAACCAGCTATCATTGAGGACATAACGAAACTGGATTTGATTTTTCATCGCTTGGGCTACTAATTCTCGAAAATATTCGTTTTTTCCTTTCTCACTCCTACGGTTTGTTTTTCCTGTTTTTTATTGACATAATATTCGGTCTTGGTAATTAGCTGATACCCCACTGGTATGGCTATATCTTGATTGCTATACAGGCTTGTTAAAAAGTTGATCCCTTTTACTTGCCGATCTTTACTGTGGTCATAGTGCCAACAGATTTGGGCATTTTCGTCTGTATAGGGTTTCTCCTCGATACTGTCATCTATGATTAGGACTCCTTCTTCACTTTCAATTTTCCGCACATACGGTTTTACTTTTACCCAAAATTCGGCTGATGTTCTTTCTTTGTGTGCCAGCCATTGCGTCACTTCGTCATGATTGATATCTCCCTTCAATAGTTTAGCTAATCCTGTTGCAGTTGTTGCTCCAAAAGAACTAATTAGATAGTCACTATAAAGATCTACTTAGTACAGGACAAAAAGTTGCAAAAGTAGACAGGAAGGGGTTTTATAGAAGATAACCACATCGGCTATAACCCCCCCTATGAAAGAGATTAACCTATTCCGCGAAATGTTGCAGCAACATCTGCAATGGAATGCAGCAAGACTTGCCTTTGTGTCAACATTCTTGATCGCTCTAATG
>NZ_ALWB01000443.1 GCF_000332215.1 Pseudanabaena biceps PCC 7429 | reverse complement strand
TACCGCCCGCGTAGCGGGCGGTACTCTCTTCTGGGTTTTACAGCGCACTGCGCTGTAAGTTTCCTATGCCCAGCGCTTTGTGCTGTATCCAAGTGATAGGGATCGAACCTATGACCTTCTGCTCCCAAAGCAGCCGCGCTACCTCTGCGCCACACCTGGAAAAGAGAATAAAAGTATTGCAAAGCGATGCTTTTATTCAATACTTTTATTCAATACTCCTGAGAGGATTTGAACCTCCAACGTTTCGGGTCTAAGCCGAACGCCTCTTCCATTGGGCTACAGGAGCAAAACTTACTAACTGCCTTGGTAGGGATTGAACCTACGACCTCTCGCTTAACAGGCGATCGCTACTACCACTGAGCTACAAGGCAATAACCCAAGTTTCAGAAATGGTAAAGCCATTTCTGAAACTTCCCGATTGATTTGGGATAAGCCCCTTAGGTCAGAATCGAACTGACGACCTCCTGTTCTTCAGACAGGCGCTACTACCAACTGAGCTACCAAGGGATAGTTTGTCAAAGTAAAATTGGCGACAGCTATACATGGTGTAAGTATTCAGTTGTCAAGGTGCGGTGGCTTTTACGATTGCTTTGTAGTATATTTGTAGTATAAATACTACAAAGCTGTCAAGAGGTTTCTCAAAATATTTTTGATGCAATGGGTGAAGTCTGCTTTGACTAGAAAGGAAGCAATTGGCGCTTCCTTTCTAAGGAGTTCAGCATAATTAAAAACCAAAACCAGAGAGCACACCGCCCGCATTGCAGGCGGTGCACTCTTCTAGGTTTTACAGGGCTTTGCGCTCAAACCCAAACCAAGGAAATTTTTGAAAGCGTTGCAAAGCAACGCTTTACAAAAATTTCCTGT
>NZ_ALWB01000442.1 GCF_000332215.1 Pseudanabaena biceps PCC 7429 | reverse complement strand
ACCCAGTAAGGGTTTTAAAATCACAAAATGGCGTAGCCATTTTGTGATTTGGTATTAGCTGAGTTTGTAATGCCTAGGGAAATAAAAGTTTAAGAAGAATTTATCGATTTAATAAACTTCGCTTAACCTGATTGTGTCGAGAAACACATAGGATAACAAATGTGTACCTCACGCTGATATGACATATACGTTCTCAAGCTTCGATCTTAACTCCACAAACTCTGTAACAGACTGGCGACGATCGCTCGAAGAAATTTATCGCGGTCGTACCATGCACACTTACAAAAGTGGTCAAATTATCCCCATGTATCCCCATGAGGTGTGGGTAGTTTGTCGCGGAGTTGTCCAATTAAATACTTTGCATCCCTCTGGCGATGAAGTTCTAGTCGGATTTGCAGTACAAGCAATGCCCTTCGGCTTGCCCCTGACGAACTTAGAACCCTACCAAGCGATCGCTTTATCAGATGTTGACTTGATGCGATTTACGCTGATCGAACTCGAGCAGTCTCCGCAACTTTATCAGGGGATTTTGCAGCATCTCAATCGCCGACTTCAGCAAACTGAGGCTTTATTGGCTCTCGTAAGTAACAAGCGAGTCGAAGAACGTCTCCGCCAAATTTTACTTTTGCTTAAACAAGAAGTAGGAGTAACGGTTGATGAGGGAACTCGGCTAACTGTGCGTCTTACCCATCAACATCTTGCCAGTGCTATTAGCAGTACCCGCGTCACGGTAACTAGAGCAATGAAATTGTTACAGGACGAAGGCTGGCTCAAGGTTGATCGCGATCGGCATATCATTTTAGTTTAGAAATTTAATCTAATACCAAAGCTCAAAATGGCGTAGCCATTTTGAGCTTTGAAAACCCTTACTGGGTTTGTTTTTTTAATTCAACGTGAGTTCGGGATAATTGAAAAGGGGCTTTGAGAAAGGGTTTGCTATGCAAACCCTTTCTCAAAGCCCAGAAGTAAAAGTCTTGCTACGCAAGGCTTTTACTTCTGGGCTTTTAAAACTTGCCA
>NZ_ALWB01000441.1 GCF_000332215.1 Pseudanabaena biceps PCC 7429 | reverse complement strand
TCCATCTTCGCAATCCTAAACGCGCTGTCTATAACCAGATTACGCCTACGGCGGTTAAAGCGGCGATCGCCAATGCTCATCAGTTAGATTTGAACTTGATTTCGGCTCAGAGAGCGAGACAATGTTTGGATCGGTTGATTGGGTTTAAGGTTTCGCCACTTGTGCGTCGTACTAGTGGCGGTAGCTCGGCGGGTCGGGTGCAGTCGGTAGCTTTGCATATTGTCTGCCAGCGTGAACGCGAGATTACTGCTTTTGTGCCGATTACTTACTGGTCGGTATGGACGGAATATGCCGAAGGCTTCACTGCCTTCTATGCGGGGAATAGTGAAATTGAGCCTGTGCTTGATGATCAGGATGTCACCGATGATGCGGCGGAAGTGAATGCGGAATCTACGGTGGAGTCAAAACGGGTATTGTCAGAAGCGGAAGCTACCAGAATTATTCAAGTGGCGCGTACTCATCCCCATGTCGTTCGCGAAGCTACGGGTGTCACTGCTCAGAAATCACCATTACCACCTTTCATTACCAGTTCACTCCAGCAAGCTGCCTCAGTAAGATTAGGGCTATCGCCTGAAGAGACGATGAAGGTGGCTCAGGAGTTGTTTGAGGGTGTCGATTTGCCGAACGGTCGTAAGGGATTGATTACCTATCACCGTACTGATAGCACTAGTCTCGCTCCTGAGTTTTGTGCTGAAGTGAAGGAATGGCTATCAAAGCACGATCCTGATAACGTCCCTAAGAAAACTACTCGTCATCGCGAACAGGCAACTGCTCAATCCGCCCATGAAGCGGTAGTCCTAAAAAGGAAAGGATGAGGGAAAATATCTAGATGGTTGTTACAGATTAAAGCAATGTCAGAGTCAAGTCCATC
>NZ_ALWB01000440.1 GCF_000332215.1 Pseudanabaena biceps PCC 7429 | reverse complement strand
CCCTTTCTCAAAGCCCGTTTCAAATTATCCCGAACTCACGTTAATCAAAATCAATTAATTAATTTTGATTGATTCTGAGACATCTTGCTTGTCTCTATATTTGATATGTCATTCATTTTATAGATTTCCCCACGAGATTCTATACGAATAGCCAATGAATTTTAATCGCATTTTTCCGCGATTAAAATGCAATTAAATGCAATTAAATGCAATTAATACAAGCAGATAATCGGTTTTGGTGACTATTTTAATCTATTATTTATGGTTGATTTGATGGGGGAGCATCTCAATTAGGCACTGAGTAAATATACTTAGGCAAGATTGAGGTTGAGATAAGCGCAACGATGTTTAAGAACTTGGGGAAGATTATCGCGCTTCCACTGAGCACCAGATATTTTGATTCTACGCCCAATTTGCTTGATAGTAGATTCAACAGCACCAGAGCCAATGGTAATTCCTTGTGTTTGAAAAGCTTGGTAGTCAGGGATACGGAGGCGGTGTCTTTCGAGATAGGCTTATAAAAGTTCGTAACTTGAGGATTGTCCCAATCGGACAAAGGCAGCAATGGCTGAGTCGATA
>NZ_ALWB01000439.1 GCF_000332215.1 Pseudanabaena biceps PCC 7429 | reverse complement strand
TCTTGCGGTGAGGGTAAATCCTTGCGCCGCTCCTAAGCCCCTTCATCGACGACTCCGATGACGACTTTGTAGTTTCCTGCACTCAGGTTATTCCCTGTCAATAGTCCTGTCTGGCGATCGATCGCTAGTCCTGTAGCTCCGCCATTGCTAATCAGTTGATATTCGAGTTTGTCTCCCGCATCGGGGTCGCTAGCGGTGACTTGATAGCGGTAGGAACTATTGGTATCGGCTTGGAATTGCGGTGTAGAGGTAATGCTAGGGGCATGGTTGATGGGATTAGCGATCACCTCTAGTTGATAGCTCTGGCTGCTAAAGCCGCCTTGACTATCAGTGGCTTGGACTTCCACGTTGTAACTGCCAACGGTGTTTCCCGTCCAAGAGATCTTCCCTGTATTTGCGTCGATCGCCATGCCATTAGGGCTACTCTTCAGGCTATAGATGACGGGGTTATTCTCTGGGTCGCGGGCGAGTACTTCATAGCTATAGGCTTGTCCCTGTCCAATGCGGGTAATCGGTGTCGATACGATCTGTGGTGGTTTATTGCATTGACTTGAGCGTATATTCTTGAATGCTATAGGCTCCATAGTTATCGCTGACGCGAATGGCGATCGCCTGTTCACCGATTTGATTGGATTACCATCCCTTGATTCAGTTTGATTTTTAGTTCACTCACCTTACGCAGATAGAAAGCGTCCAAAAGAATGGCAGAGAATGTATACTGGAAGTAGGTTTGAGAGTAATTGCTTTACCGGAACCAAGCTAAGATGAGGAAAGAAGATAAAAACATGAAGATGAACATGTTAGATCTTTCTAAGTACAGGACAAAAATTTAATCGAGTTAAAAAGGCTTCAGAATTGAGATGTAGGTCAAAAATGATATGACGCAGAAAATCAAAACCAAGACGAAAAAGGCTCTTAGGGAGACGACCATGTTTTTGGGTTTGAGGGGATTGAGAAGAGATTGCCACAAGCCAGAGGAAAACACCAACATAAAGCAAG
>NZ_ALWB01000438.1 GCF_000332215.1 Pseudanabaena biceps PCC 7429 | reverse complement strand
CTGCGGTGCACGCGCAGCGTGCACCGCAGGTTTTGGAATTTTATATTTAATTAAGCCCACTTACTTAGCAATCCTATTTCACTTAAAGCAATTTTCGATCAAAAGAACCACCAGAAATTTTTTGCAAGTGTTGCGAAGCAACACTTGCAAAAAATTTCTGGGTTTGGATTTGAGCGCAAAGCGCTGTAAGAGAGCAATAGGGCTTCGACTATGCTCATTCAACATATACCGACGGCTGAGCGCAGTCGAAACCTCTCTCAACTCATTTAGAATTGCTAATGTAGTTAGGCATAATTAAAACCCAAAACCAGAGAGCATACCGCCCGCTACGCGGGCGGTATGCTCTTCTAGGTTTTAAGTTTACTTATGCCTAGCTACTTAAAGATTTATTTTTGCACCTAGCAACTTGACACCTAGCAACTTGACACCTAGCAACTTGACACCTAGCAACTTGACACCTAGCAACTTGATGAGAGGGCAAAGCACTGTAATCTAGCCTGTGACGAGATGGAAACTCTATACTAAAGAGCAGCTATAAGGAGCAAGACTCATGTTGCAAATTCGATTGGGCTTAATGGCTGCAATGGCAAGCCTTACAATGCTTGGATGCTCTAATCAGGATGCATCAAATTCTTCGTCTTCCCCAAGTAATGCCCAGACTCCCACTAATTCTAAGTCCGTAGCGGCATCTCCGACTAAATCTCCAGAAACACAAAAGCCGATCGCTGAGACCCCAAATAATACGCCACCAAAAGCGATCGCCGTTGGTGATATCAAAGATCTAGAAGACAATAGCGTTTGCGGTAAATCGAAAGTTACCTATGCTTACGGCGAGACTTCTAATTATCGAATATATATTTGTGCCGATGCCAAAGAACCCGATCGCCCACGTTATTATGTCAGCCGTAACAAAGATGGGAGTGGCGGTTTAAACCTAGAAGCGACAAATTATAACCCTCAAAAAGAGGGGGCAATTGAGTTTAATAATGATGGCTACATATATACACTCGAAGCCCCAACCACCCAAAATCCTGAGCCTGTGATGCGGGTAACTTTCCCCAGTCGCAAACTAACAGAAGAGCAATTACTTAGATATCTTGCGCGAAATAATACAAAGCCCGCTGGATCGAATGCTAGTTCTGAACCATTGCAATATGTATTACAAAATCGCGAACGCCTTGGAATTTGTAAAGATAGTTTTCAAGATGGGGATACACAAAAAGGGATGGGTTCTAAAGCTTTCCCCATCTCAGACAAAAAATATTTAGTCCAAATTCAATGCTCGCTCGCCGCCTATCAAGGGGTTTTTGAATATGTCCTATGGAGTGATGAGTCGCCAAAACCAAGGATTGTTTCCCTTGACTTTGATATTTTCCAAGAGCCTAAAAATGGCGAAAAGCCTAAACGAGTTACCGAACGGGCGATTGTGGGAATGCCTCGGCTTAATCTACGATCGCAGACCATGACCAATTTCACTAAGTTTCGTGGTGTTGGCGATTGTGGCTCATCAGCGATTTATAAACTAGAAGGCGATCGCATGGTTTTACAAGAATATCGAGCTAAATATGCCTGTGATGGCAAATATGTCCCCGATTTTCCAATTATCTACCCTTAATAAATACCTCAGTATAATTAAAATCCATATCTAAAACCTGCGGCGCACGCTGCGCGTGCGCCA
>NZ_ALWB01000437.1 GCF_000332215.1 Pseudanabaena biceps PCC 7429 | reverse complement strand
GCGCACGCTGCGCGTGCGCCGCAGGTTTTAGATCTGGATTATGTTTAAGGTTTGAGCGATCGCTACTACAAGCCACTCATTCCGAATCATAACCTCTTTGTTTAAGCCACTCTTCCAGTTTGTCGAAAAATTCCTTGCGATCGCTTTCTTGATATACTTTGTTGATAGTATCCCAGCCTTCTATTTCTTCTCCTAACATATATTTGTTAGCCAAATAAGCAGCAATTTCAAGTCTTCTACTTTTTTTCCAGTATTCATTAGTTGAATTTTTTTTAGACTTCAGAGCACGGCTAAATTGTTCATTATCTTCCCTAATTTTTTCTGGAAACCATCGCGTTACATTGACAAACTTTCCATGAATAAAATGTTGAATTAAAGTTGGTTGTTCAAAAAAACTAGGTTCTTCAAATCCAGTATCTTTTGATATAATTTCCCATATCCCATCACCATCAATATCTTTTATTTTGATATCTTTTCTAGGTAGAGAATAGGCAAGATGGTTAAATTTATTCTTTTGATAATCAAAATAATAAATTAATGTATTATTGCAGCAACCACTAGTACCTGAGTTGTATTTGATAATGACAGCAGGATCTCCATCATTATTTAAATCCATCAGTCTTATACTCATCGATACCCCTGTATTGGCAATTATCCTAGCGGCAACTATCTTTTCAAATATTGTCTTCCCTTGCTGGGTTAATTCAAGGGTTACATTATAAAGAATAAAATCCCAATCATATTTGATGCGAGCAGTTAAATCGCCAAATCTAGTTGTTTCGATGGCTTTATGGAATTGTTCGTTTTTAGTAGGCTTGTAATCATAATTATCATAATTATTATTATTTAAAAGACTATAACCACCGCAATTAGGTTGGTACTGATAAACGTACGTCTGGGAGCATCTCACTAATGCAATGAGTATTTCTACTTATAGATGACATATGAGAAAATGAATAAAAATGAGGTTAAAAGATGACACCCGAAGAAAGCAAAGTTCTGAAAGAACATCTAAAAGCTGCG
>NZ_ALWB01000436.1 GCF_000332215.1 Pseudanabaena biceps PCC 7429 | reverse complement strand
ATTGTAACCCCTCAGGACTCTCTGCCACTGTGGATTTTCTACAAATTGACGACCACAGTCCCGACATTTATAATTTTGTTTTGTCCATGCCGAGTACTACCGTTTTTAACCACTGATACGGACTGGCAGGATGGACATGATGGACTTGATGGACTTGACTCTGACATTGCTTTAATCTGTAACAACCATCTAGATATTTTCCCTCATCCTTTCCTTTTTAGGACTACCCCTAATGCCATTGAAACCGTATTTCCCAAGACATAGGTACAGTTGTGCATTGTCCATATGGTGCGTAACTCGGTTTCTTTTGCACCTTGGCAATAGCACTTCGACAAGCTCACTGACTACGCAAGCAAGTTTATGCTGACCTCAAAGCAATTGCGGTGACAAAATCGGAAGCGGAGTTTAACCTTGAGTTGTTTGCTGAGAAATGGGACAAGCAATATCCATCGATCTCCAAGTCTTGGCACAGTCATTGGGCGAATATTATCCCCTTCTTTGCTTTTCCTTCTGAGATTTGTAGGGTAATTTATACTAAGTAGTTGGCGTTGCACAAATGAAAGATGAATCAAGCAAAGGTAGTAAATGATTTGTACTTAAGATAGTGAATTAACAAACGAATTGAATACCTCAACATTTCTTCCGATTTTGAATAACATAAAGTTTTTCTGTGTAATCTGGCTAAATAATGTCTAAGTCTTGTG
>NZ_ALWB01000435.1 GCF_000332215.1 Pseudanabaena biceps PCC 7429 | reverse complement strand
ATCAAGCAAATTGGGCGTAGAATCAAAATATCTGGTGCTCAGTGGAAGCGCGATAATCTTCCCCAAGTTCTTAAACATCGTTGCGCTTATCTCAACCTCAATCTTGCCTAAGTATATTTACTCAGTGCCTAATTGAGATGCTCCCAACTCAAATTCATTATTTACATTGTGTGAGTATTCTAGAGCATCTATTAATTGAGATTTTGTGAGATCACTAGCGACGAGAAAATCAAGGATTTTTCGTGATTGGAGGTCATTGATTATAATATTTCCAGATTGTTCACTCATAGCCAACTCTGCTATTTGTTGAATCTCCTGCATAGCTCCTGATAAATCTTTATCTACCTGTGATACATTACCTAGCAATTTTTGAAAAGAACCAAGAAAACTCTCCATATAGTTCTCAAAATTCAATGCAATTTTTGTCAACTCCGCAGCTTCAGTTTGCAAACGGTTTATCTTTAATTGAACCTCATAAGCTTTTCTCTGAACGCTCAATTTTTTGACCATATTTTCTAAAACATCGCGCTGAGTCTGTTGATTATTAGCAATTTTTTCTAAACTTGCACGCATTAGATCCAACTTTTTAATCATCAAGATGGCTGCATAGCCTATTGCCTTTGCTGTTTCTAGAATCTGCATCTTTTGAGATAATGCAATTTGCAATAAAGAAACATCATTTTCTATTTCAGCAATACTTGCTATTTCCCTTCGCTCTTTTTCTACATTGGCAATATCGACAAATTTGTGGGTAACGATCTCTCGAATCTCATCTGCCAGACTTTCAAAGAAATTTTGTAAGAATTCAGGTAAGAATAGGAATGAGAGAAATAGAAGAAGGATCAATTAAAGCTTGACGGAAAAATCAATGACAGATTTACCTTGA
>NZ_ALWB01000434.1 GCF_000332215.1 Pseudanabaena biceps PCC 7429 | reverse complement strand
CTTAAGTACAAATCATTTACTACCTTTGCTTGATTCATCTTTCATTTGTGCAACGCCGATCTCTGTCGGCGCTTGGGCAGAGCAACCGAGGCAAGAGAATCCTACCAACGTGCCCTTGCACTCGTGAAGCAAGAACCAGAGCGACGATTTCTCGAAAAGCGTCTCCAAGAACTGAACTAATCCCAAAACACAAAATGGATACGCCATTTTGTGTTTTAGAAATCCTTGCAAGATGTCTAGATGCAGCGCTTCGCGCTGCATCTAGACATCTTGCAAGGATTTTTTGCCAAACTGTCGATTTACAGCTTCACCGAACGACTACTAGATGAAGGCAACTAATTTTAGATAAAACTCTGGAGGCAACGATGAAATTTATATGCCTTGGATACATGGATGAGGCGCAATGGGATCGGATGACCGAAAGCGATCGCACTACTCTCATGGAGGGCTGATGGAGGAATGTTTCGCCTATGACGACGAGCTCCGCCGAGGTGGACATTTTGTTGGTGGTGAAGCTCTCCAAAGCATCCGCAATGCCGCAACACTAAGGTATCAGAACGGTAAGGTCACGATTACCGATGGTCCCTACGCTGAAACGAAGGAACATCTGGGCGGGCTCCTCTTTCTTGAAGCGAGAGACCTGAACCATGCAATCCAGTTGATGTCCCAACATCCTGCGGTTCGCAACGGAGCCTTTGAGATTCGAGGTACTGATGAGCAGATTAACGCAATGGTTGCCGCACGAGATCTGTAAGAGAAGACTTGAAAAACCTGATTATGATTAACTATTTAGGAGCAAAATATGGACGCTGAACCTCAAAAAGAACATCAGTGGCTCGATCAATTCGTTGGCGAATGGATTTCGGAAGTCGAATGTATGATGGGAGCTGACCAACCACCATCGAAAACCCAAGGAACTGAAATCGTCCGATCGCTTGGCGGACTTTGGGTCGTGGCAGAAGGCGACTGTGAAATGCCAGACGGTAATCGTGGCAAGACGATCATGACGTTGGGCTATGACCCAAAAATCAATCGGTATGTGGGAACGTTCATCGGCTCAATGATGACGCATCTCTGGATTTACAATGGCGCTCTTGATGAGTCTGAAAAGATTCTCACATTAGATACTGAAGGGCTAAACTTTAGCCAGAGTGCGATCGCCAAATATCAGGACATCATTGAGTTTGTTAGCGACGACCATCGGATCATGCGATCGCAGATTCTTGGTGATGATGGCAACTGGCAGCAGTTCATGACAGCGCATTATCGTCGCAATCATTAGCTTGCAACAAATATTTAGCGATCGCTCCTGAAATATATAGCAATTATCAATCAAACGAACCACAAGGAAATTTTTGAAAGCCTTGCTTTGCAAGGCTTTCAAAAATTTCCTTGTGGTTCGTT
>NZ_ALWB01000433.1 GCF_000332215.1 Pseudanabaena biceps PCC 7429 | reverse complement strand
AATATAACAACCGACAATTTCACGAGTCTCGGCGTCAATGGCAAGCCATACCCACTGTTTATTGCCTTTGTCGTCCACAAAGACCATAATTCATCCATCTGTACGATCAAACGGCGTTTTGGTTTTGGTTCTACCTCCACCTGCTGAGGAACGTTTTCATATTTATGATTGACGTAACTCTGCAACCATTTCTCTGAGACCTTGAGGACTCTAGCTATTCCAGCTAGTGGGATTTTTCTAGCAGTAGTCTCTCTAAAAGGTCATAAGTGTCTTGGATACGCTCTGAAACTCTCTGCCACTGTGGATTTTCTACAAATTGACGACCACAGTCCCGACATTTATAATTTGTTTGCCATGCCGAGTACTACCGTTTTAACCACTGATACGGACTGGCAGGATGGACATGATGGACTTGATGGACTTGACTCTGACATTGCTTTAATCTGTAACAACCATCTAGATATTTCCCTCATCCTTTCCTTTTAGGACTACCTGGCTCAG
>NZ_ALWB01000432.1 GCF_000332215.1 Pseudanabaena biceps PCC 7429 | reverse complement strand
TGAGGGTGGCTTATCCCAGTCAAGTCCATTGCTGTCAATTCGTGCATTCTCAACGTTGGCTTTTGGCATCATTTAGTTTCGGAATTGTGATGCTAGCTTTGGCGATGGATATCTTGGTATTTTCGTGGTCGTATTTAATGTCACTTGCGTCAAAGTTGAGGATATTGGCAACTGTTCCATTTAACTTCACATCTTGATGTGTGCTACCCCATTTGCCATCTTGATATAGAACGGTTAGCTTGCCACTGCCATTGACTTTTACTAGCTCAGAGGAACCAAGATTAACTCCAAAGTCGCCTGTGAACTTGGAGTTATATTTATCCTTTGCGCCACTGATGACTGCTTCAGGTTTGTTGATGTTGACATAGCTACCGAGCGCAATTTGGGTTGCACTGAGCGTGACTTTGTCCCAATCAAGTCCATTACTATCAATTCTCGCATTCTCGACTGTGGCTTTTGCGTCATTTAATTTCGGAATTGTGATGCTAGCTTTTGCAATAGATACCTTGGTATTTTCATGGTCATACTTAATGTCACTTGCGTCAAAGTTGAGGATATTGGCGATCGCGCCATTTAACTTCACATCTTGATGTGTGCTACCCCATTTGCCATCTTGATATAGAACGGTTAGCTTACCACTGCCATTGACTTTTACTAGCTCAGAGGAACCAAGATTAACTCCAAAGTCACCTGTGAACTTAGAGTTATATTTATCCTTTGCGCCACTAATGACTGCTTCAGGTTTGTTGATGTTGACATAGCTACCGAGCGCAATTTGGGTTGCGCTGAGTGTGACTTTGTCCCAGTCAAGTCCATTGCTATCAATTCGTGCATTCTCAACGTTGGCTTTGGCATCATTTAGTTTCGGAATTGTGATGCTAGCTTTGGCGATGGATACCTTGGTATTTTCGTGGTCATATTTAATGTCACTTGCGTCAAAGTTGAGGATATTGGCGATCGCGCCATTTAGCTTCACATCTTGCTG
>NZ_ALWB01000431.1 GCF_000332215.1 Pseudanabaena biceps PCC 7429 | reverse complement strand
GTTCAGGATTGGTTCTCCAGCCTGTTCTCCTAACCTCGTGGTAAGTCCCTTGGTTGGAAATCTGGGCGTAAGCGTTCTCCTTTTCCTCGCTTTCCTATCATCAAAAAACGGGTTTCCCGTCCAAAAAAGGTCAACAAAGACAACCTTAATTCCTAACCCTCAATATTCTCGTTTTCATTCTCTTAGATTTCCTCAGTTCTTTATTCTCTGAGTTACTTTTTCCTGCTCTTTTTCTGCTTATCTCAATCACCTTAGTCTAAACTCCAGTTATTGACGATCCATACTTTTCTAAGATGAAACTAAGGAAGTTAAGATTGTTCCAGCGATCGCTGTTGAGGTGTCGTTTAATTTCTTCAGCAATTCTAGATTGATAGTTTTCTAATTGAGCTTGGTTAGGTTTTTCAGCGATTGGATAGGGTAGATTGGGATATTCGCTAGTCCTACAAGTAATTTCTTGTAAGGCAACGTAATGCCTATTTATTTGTTCTTTGCCTTCTGGTAATTGAATAAGATCGAATAGGGAGCATCTCACTAATGCAATGAGTATTTCTACTTATAGATGACATATGAGAAAATGAATAAAAAATGAAGGTTAAAAAAGATGACACCCGAAGAAAGCAAAGTTCTGAAAGAACATCTAAAAGCTGCGGCGGCAATTCTATTGAATAATACCCCAAAAGA
>NZ_ALWB01000430.1 GCF_000332215.1 Pseudanabaena biceps PCC 7429 | reverse complement strand
TTGCATCTCTTCCATTTCCTAAAAAATTAATATGCCTGTTGACGAAAGTTCTGTAGTTTATCAATAATCATGACTGTAGATGTGCTTTTCTTTTTCTATCTACTTTAGGCAGTTTGTATCTCTTTTACTCTGCCTTTTTTTCCTTTTTTAGTCTAAACTCCAGTCATCGATCATCACATTACCGAACAAGTGCAACGACTCAAAGAAAGCTATCGATTGACCCAAGTGCAAATTGGACAAATTGCAGGACTGAGTGTATTTCTGAGTAGATTTGGCTCAGAGGTGAATGGATATATCGGTATGAGCATCAATTCAGGCTATGAATTTAATGCCGAATGCCAACAGCCCTATAGTTCGCTCTTGCATGTGGTGAGAAATGCGATCTCAGCCAAGCTAACCACAGCCCAAGAAAATCTGGAAAGAGACAGACAAGAACTGCCAATACTGGAAAATCGAGTCAGTCAGCCCTTTGAGCAAGCACAGGAATACGAGCAGAAATCAAATCGGTTAGGATTCCTGAAGGAGATGTTTGACGCGATCGCCCATGAATCTCCTGTCGATGTAAGTGACTCAGACAACACTGAAGAGGGAGAAGAACTAGAAGAATCGCGAGAAATCTTCTGGGACAGAAACTCTAGTGCAGCGCGATTAGAACCACCATCAATAGCGATCGTGGAAGTACTGAAGCAGAGACAGTTTGAGGATTGGGTAGCCGATGAAACTGAGAACTGGCTGGAACAAATCGCGCAGATTGTTAGCAATGTTGAGATTGAAATTCCTGTGAATGGCGATCGGCTTGGGGCAATCCCAGAATCCAAGATATTGGCTGACTTTAGATTAGTTCGAGGAGGCGAACAACTTACAATTCCGCAAAAGAATGTGAACGAGCAAAGAGAACAGCTAACATTGTTTTAAGAATTCTATTCTAAAAGAACAGAATTCCATAGGGAAAGCGCTGTCGCTAAAAGTCTGTGAAGATTTGAGATGCAAAAATGAACCAAGAAAATTGCCAAATGTCACTGTTTAAAAATAGCAAATGTTATGTAATAGTGAGTTTCAAGCGCTCAATCAAAAAGATAGCATCTAGGCTCAAAGACCATTATGCTTGCGAAATTCTCGAATGCAATCGAGATGCAGTATCATTCTTGCCTTCAAAAGCTGGAACAATTC
>NZ_ALWB01000429.1 GCF_000332215.1 Pseudanabaena biceps PCC 7429 | reverse complement strand
AGAAAAGTTGCCTTTGTATTTAAGCTTTTTTGAGTTTGTTCATAATGCTAAGAGGAGGGGCAAAGCTTTGCTCAGTGCTTTGCTCCACTCTCTACTTTCCTCACCTCCCTGATTCACCTATTGAGCCATTTAAAAATGTTTGTTATTGAGAATTATGCCCCAACTACAAAACGGACGTTGATCGATACTAAATAAAGAATTTAATATGAGGTCTTAGCAGATGGCAAAAGCATTTATAAAACAAAAAAGATATAAATAAATAAAATACGAATAGAAGATTCCTTTATACACTATCAAAATTATTAAGAAATGTATTTAAAGAAATTCAACTGATAAGTATAAATACTCATGTCCTAGGAGCCAAAACTTAAGTGTAAAGAAATGATTAAGCGATCCCCAAAATGGCAGAATTTCTTGCAAAATAATATTATTCAAACGGAACCAGCTTATATATAGGTTCTGAATTTAAATAACAACTTAATAAAAAACAAAAAATAAGCGATCTCAGATGAGTAAGTGATACCTTCACTATTCTCTGGATGATCGCTTATTTTTTTATTTGTTGATAATTTGGCTTGAAAAATATGAGGTGGAAATCGCTTTAAATGGTTAATCCTATTGGGTCTCAGCAAAAGCGATCGCAATAATTCCTGACGATTGACAATAAGTATTTAGACTCAGATTAAACTTTTCAAATAGATTATAAAGAAAATATTAAGCGATCCCAATTTTTGCACTCTATCTAAGAGAATATACTCATTCAAACGGAATCGGCTTATTTAAAGATTCTGAATTTCAATACCAATTTAAGAACAATTTACACAAACAAGCGGTTTGCTACCTATAGGTATTTTTACCTTCTCGGAGCAGACCGTTTGTTTTATTGAGTTTATTACAGGATTAGCAGGATCCTAATCTGATTTTGAGCGGCAAATTAGTAAGGAATTACCAACAATTAAATTTTATACAAAAATCTTGTTTAAAATTTTTATATAAAAAAGTATCTAAAGTATATTCATCGTAAAAGTTAATTTCAAAGAGAACTTTTTGTCTGACATCATCAAGCTTTACCCCCAAAGGATGAGTGGCGGCGCTTAGCGCCGCCACTCATCCTTTGGGGCTTGATTTGTCTAGCTATCTTCTATGTTGCAATATCAGGATCTATACATAAATAAAG
>NZ_ALWB01000428.1 GCF_000332215.1 Pseudanabaena biceps PCC 7429 | reverse complement strand
TCCCAAAAGGTCAACAAAGACATCCTTAATTCCTAATCCTAAATATTCTCCTTTTCATTCTCTTGGATTTGCCCAGTTCTCCATTCTCTGGGTTACTTTTCCTGCTCTTTTCTGATTAGCTTAATCAACTTAGTCTAAACTCCAGTCAGGGCTTTGCCGCACTTTTAGTCAGGATCGGCTCTCCTGCTTGTTCTCCGAAACCTCGTGGTAAGTCTCTTGGTTGGAATCTGGGCGCAAGCGCGATCCTTATCCTCGCTTTCCTATCATCAAAAAACGCGCTTCTCGTCCCAAAAAGGTCAACAAAGACATCCTTAATTCCTAATCCTAAATATTCTCCTTTTCATTCTCTTGGATTTGCCCAGTTCTCCATTCTCTGGGTTACTTTTTCCTGCTCTTTTTCTGATTAGCTTAATCAACTTAGTCTAAACTCCAGTAGTGGAGCGAGCCTTGGAAGCAGAATTATCGACCCATCTAGGGTACAAGAAGCATGAATCGAAACCAGAAGGACAAAGCAACAGTCGTAACGGCTATAGCCAGAAAAAAGTCCAAGGCGACTTTGGTGTAGCCGAAATCGTAGTCCCCCGCGATCGGCAAGGAGAGTTTGAACCACAACTGGTCAAGAAAGGACAAAATCGACTGTCAGGATTAGACGAGAAGATCATTGCCTTGTATGCGCGAGGTATGAGTGTCAGGGATATCCAAGCCCAGTTGCAAGAAATGTATGGGGTCGAAGTATCACCAACGCTTATTTCCAATGTCACTGATGAGGTAATTGATGAAGTCAAGCAATGCGCCCTACCGTCCCCTTGATGCGGTTTATCCGATCGTATTTCTGGACTGTCTGGTGATCAAAGTTCGAGACAATGGCCGAGTGATCAATAAATCACTGTACTTTGCCTTGGCGGTGAATATGGACGGGTACAAGGAATTACTGGGTATGTGGATTTCCCCGAATGAGGGTGCAAAATTCTGGTTATCTGTACTCACCGAAATTCACAACCGTGGGGTCAAAGATATCTTGATTGCTTGTGTTGATGGTTTGACTGGGTTTCCTAAGGCACTTG
>NZ_ALWB01000427.1 GCF_000332215.1 Pseudanabaena biceps PCC 7429 | reverse complement strand
CTTCTTCCTGTTCTTGTTTTGTCTGCTGCTAGCTTAAAAAAATTTACCGATCTCTGGTGCTACTTCTTTGAGCAAGTGGTCTCTGACTGCTAATTCTATGCTGTTAAAGCTTTTTAGCTCTTCTTTTGGGGTATTATTCAATAGAATTGCCGCCGCAGCTTTTAGATGTTCTTTCAGAACTTTGCTTTCTTCGGGTGTCATCTTTTTTTAACCTCATTTTTTATTCATTTTCTCATATGTCATCTATAAGTAGAAATACTCATTGCATTAGTGAGATGCTCCCGTTGCTAATTCAGTAATATCTTGAAAGCCTAAAAGCCTCTGTTCGAGCGTAGATTTCTGCCATTCTTGCTGTGCTAAAGTCTGACTGGCTTGACTTAATTTCTGGATCGGCTTGGTAATCCGACGAGCCGTCAAAACACCAATTCCAATCGCGATCGCCAAAGTAAAACCACATAAAACAATTGTCCATTGCGTATTTGCCTGAATTTCTGCCATAAAATCAGATTCAGGAACGATCAAAACCGTCAACCAATCCAAATCTACTTGATCTTGAAAGGGCGCAATTTGAATAAAATATTTCCTGTTATCAATAATTACGCTGAGATTTTGACTGTTTTTGATTTGATAAAAATCAGTAAAATAATTTTTTAAATAAATAGCCGTTTTTTGAAATACTAAATTATTACTATTAATAATATTTAAACGATCTAGTTTGGGGAGCCTATTATTACTTGGGTTCTGTTTGGTATTAGTTGCAGATGATTCGGGTGTCAATGGAGCTTCATCAGTAGAACTATCGATCATTAATCCTTCTCGATCTATAATAAAAGCTTGACCAGTTTTGCCAATTTTTAGGCTTTTTAAAAATTCCCCCAGTTGTTTTAAAGATACAGACGAACCAACAATCCCTTGAAAGACATTGTTGCGATCATAAAAAGGCATAAAGTTTAAAGCCACAAAGGCAGATTTATCAGTCTTAATGCGCTCGACATTAATTATCCAAATTAAACGATTGGCTTTTTTAGCTTTTTCATACCAAGGGGCATTAGGAGGATATTTATGGGTGTCAAATTTATTAGAACTTCTAACTAGTTTAAGTCGATCTCCCCGATCATCCACAATATAGCTATTAAAAAAGTAATTAGTTGACTGATCTCTAATGCTAATTGTTTGAGAACTATCATCATTTTTTTGTAATATCAAAAGATCTTTTTGCTCCGTAATAACACCTAAAGAACCGATACCATCAAAGGCTTGCAGTTGGGAGCATCTCAATTAGGCACTGAGTAAATATACTTAGGCAAGATTGAGGTTGAGATAAGCGCAACGATGTTTAAGAACTTGG
>NZ_ALWB01000426.1 GCF_000332215.1 Pseudanabaena biceps PCC 7429 | reverse complement strand
CCTCATGATTTTCCTGTATGGCAGACGGTCTATGGTTACTTTCGGCACTAGCGTATTACCAACACATGGCAAGATATCAACGCTAAATTGCAACAATGGTATCGAGTCAGTGAAGGAAGAGAAGCTACACCTAGTGCAGGTTGTATTGACAGTCAATCAACCAAAATCGCTAGCCGATTAGCATCACCAGAAGCAGTTGGTACTGATGGGAACAAGTTCGTCAATGGTAGAAAACGACATATTTTTGTGGACACATTGGGTTTGCTATTGATGGTGGTAGTTACTGCTGCGAATCTTGATGACCGTAAGGGGGCAACCATGCTTTTAGAAAAAATCAACCAAATTCGTGACCGTTTCCCCCGTCTATCAACGATTTTGGTAGATCGTGGTTATAGGGGTAAAGCTTTCGTTCTGGCGATTCTGCATACTTTTTACTGGTGCTTACAAGTGGTTGTTCCTCCTGTGGGGCAAAAAGGCTTTGTTGTTCAACAAAAGCGCTGGGTGGTTGAACGTACTTTTGCTTGGTTTTCTCGCTTTCGGCGTTTGACAAGAGAGTACGAACTTTTACCTGAAACTTCTAAGGCTTTTTTCTATGTCGGCATGATTCAGATCCTCCTCAAACGTCTCGCTTAACTTCTCAAACCCGCTCTAAATATTTCTGGCAAAGGTTGCTGATTTACCCAAGATACCAAATCTTCATTCTGCTGAAAAAATGCTCCTACGACTTCAGTATCAAGGTTTACGGCTTTATAGTCTCTCCACACACTCGGTTCACCTTTTGATGTACGGATTCTGATTTTCCCACCATCAATAGCCATTGATTCAATCCACTCTGTAGCAATTGGTTCTGGCATCTCAACCTGATGGACTAATCTCTGTTGTTTACTGTGGGATACTTTTACCCCTGTCAATACTTCACTGGAGTTTAGACTAAAAAAGGAAAAAAAGGCAGAGTAAAAGAGATACAAACGGTAGTCCTAAAAAGGAAAGGATGAGGGAAAATATCTAGATGGTTGTTACAGATTAAAGCAATGTCAGAGTCAAGTCCATCAAGTCCATCATGTCCATCCTGCCAGTCCGTATCAGTG
>NZ_ALWB01000425.1 GCF_000332215.1 Pseudanabaena biceps PCC 7429 | reverse complement strand
TGACATACCTATTTCCATCCCCAAGAAGAGAAGGGCGGCGCGAAGCGCCGCCCTTCTCTTCTTGGGGATGGATTTTGTCCTAAACTCGCGTGAAGCATTGTAAAATTTGCATATGAGTGTATTGAGCCAAAACAAAACGATCGAACCAGCCCTTGCTGCGGTAAAGCAACGCTTGGAATCAGGTGGTGCATTGCTTCCAGATTCTCCCGACAACTTGCTTGAGGTTGTGGGGATTCTCAAAAGCTATGGTGTAGTACTGGGTGAGTACCATCGAAATCTTACCTATATTTCCGAACATCAGTTTCTTGCATTTTTCCCTTTCTTTAAGTTCTTTAATGGGAACTTGTCCTTACAAAAGTTAGGTCGTCATTGGTGGCACGATCGCATCAATTTTGAGTTTGCCGAATATTGCATGAAAGCAATGTTTTGGCATGGCGGCGGCGGACTAGATACCTACTTGGACTCCACTGAATTTAAACAACTCGCCCAATTAGCGATCGCGGCAAAGGTAAAGCGCCATCCCTTGATGGCAATTATGCATCGCCTATTTCCCGATTTCTTGCTAGAACAGGTGCGGTTGATGACCTACTACAGCGCTCTTGGCTTTTTTTGGTCGTTCATGTCGCCCATGTTTTTAGAATTAAGCGATCGCTACGATCGCGGAGAAATTACCAGCATTCCCGATGTGGTTCGGCATGTGCAGGATGGACTAGTGGCTGCGGCAGCCGTGCCCTATATCTACAAAGTAGCGATCGCAGGAAAAGATTACGAAATCGTCCCTGCTTCGGCAAACCTGTCGTTTTTAATGGATACAGCTGTGCCCTACGTCGAGGCAGTATTTTTCCGATCTTTCCCCTTTCGCGGCACGGTTTCCTACAATGCGCAGGAGCATCAAATTGCTCAGGAAATTTCGCAGTTTAACTATGGCGTACTCTATGCCGATCCTTTGCCAGTAGGTGGTGCGGGGATTCCACCCACCTTATTAATGCAAGATATGCGGCATTATCTTCCCGACTATTTGCAGGAGTTTTATCAAAAGGGCGATCGCGGGGTCGAGGACTTGCTCGTCAAAATTTGTCTGTCCTTTCAAAAATCTATGTTTTGCGTAACGACAGGCGCTTTGCGTGGTCTAGCTCCCCATCCTCTAGAAACTCAAAACCCTCAAGAGAGGAAAGCCAATGAGAAGTTTCTCGCTCCTTGGTTGGCAAGACTATCGCAATCGCGACTATATACGCTCCAATAAAATCAAAGCGCCCAAGGACGCTTTGATTTTATGGCGATATAATTAAAACCCAAAAGAGGTTTGCCGCGCGGAGCGCGGCAAAC
>NZ_ALWB01000424.1 GCF_000332215.1 Pseudanabaena biceps PCC 7429 | reverse complement strand
TGTTTTGGTTCTGACAGTAAAACAAGATGTACTTGTTCAAGTCACATTTTGCCGTTGATGGTTTGCTGATTTCCCTCATTTTTGCTATGGCTATTGCTGGCTAACTCAATGCCTATTTTCTCCCTTTTGTCAATGCGTAACTTCTATATTCTCCTTTTCATTCTCTTGGATTTGCCCAGTTCTCCATTCTCTGGGTTACTTTTTCCTGCTCTTTTTCTGATTAGCTTAATCAACTTAGTCTAAACTCCAGTTAATTCACCGATACAGCTTTTAATTTTCTTTCTTTCCCTGCTTTTGTCCCACTGCTTTTTCGACAAAAATTCCCACCTTTGGACTGACGTTTTCCAGCATTTGCTCTCTCACGGCTATTTCTATGCCTTCTAGCGTTTTCAATTGCTCGGCATCTTTTGCTTCTGCATTCCGATACAGGATTTCCGCTATCTCTCTGGTGCAGGCTTCAAGTCTTCCTTTTTCTTCTGGTGTCATTTGCTTGGACGGGTTAATTTATTTCTATTTTATCCCTCTTTTCTCCTAAGTATTTATACTCAGTGCCTAATTGAGATGCTCCCATCATCAATTTCTTTTACACTTAATCCTGGAAGAAGGTTTTCCCAAAAAATAGGTCTTCTACTAGCAAAATATTCGTCAAGCTTAGCAAGTGTTGTCAGCAAAGTATCCATCATTATTTACCTTTGTCAAAATAGTTTTTATCTTTACTATTTCTTCCTATCCAGTAGGAGTTTTCTGTGTTAGTTGTTTGGACTAGATGCCATCCCTTTTGGATATCGAAAGGTACAATACCTGCTTTGTCGTAAAATGAGTTAAGCCATGTGCCTTGAGTACTTTGTTCTTTGTTCGGGAGCATCTCACTAATGCAATGAGTATTTCTACTTATAGATGACATATGAGAAAATGAATAAAAATGAGGTTA
>NZ_ALWB01000423.1 GCF_000332215.1 Pseudanabaena biceps PCC 7429 | reverse complement strand
TGTCAACATCAACAAACCTGAAGCAGTCATCAGTGGCGCAAAGGATAAATATAACTCCAAGTTCACAGGTGACTTTGGCGTTAATCTTGGTTCCTCTGAGCTAGTAAAAGTCAATGGCAGTGGCAAACTAACCGTTCTGTATCAAGATGGCAAATGGGGTAGCAAACACCAAGATGTGAAGTTAAATGGAACAGTTGCCAATATCCTCAACTTTGACGCAAGTGACATTAAATACGACCACGAAAATACCAAGATATCCATCGCCAAAGCTAGCATCACAATTCCGAAACTAAATGATGCCAAAGCCAACGTTGAGAATGCACGAATTGACAGCAATGGACTTGATTGGGACAAAGTCACGCTCAGTGCAACCCAAATTGCTCTCGGTAGCTATGTCAACATCAACAAACCTGAAGCAGTCATCAGTGGCGCAAAGGATAAATATAACTCCAAGTTCACAGGTGACTTTGGCGTTAATCTTGGTTCCTCTGAGCTAGTAAAAGTCAATGGCAGTGGCAAGCTAACCGTTCTATATCAAGATGGCAAATGGGGTAGCACACATCAAGATGTGAAGTTAAATGGAACAGTTGCCAATATCCTCAACTTTGACGCAAGTGACATTAAATATGACCACGAAAATACCAAGATATCCATCGCCAAAGCTAGCATCACAATTCCGAAACTAAATGATGCCAAAGCCAACGTTGAGAATGCACGAATTGACAGCAATGGACTTGACTGGGATAAAGCCACCCTCAGCGCAACCCAAATTGCTCTCGGTAGCTATGTCAACATCAGCAAACCTGAAGCAGTTATCAGTGGTGCAAAAGATA
>NZ_ALWB01000422.1 GCF_000332215.1 Pseudanabaena biceps PCC 7429 | reverse complement strand
CCATCTAGGGTACAAGAAGCATGAATCGAAACCAGAAGGACAAAGCAACAGTCGTAACGGCTATAGCCAGAAAAAAGTGCAAGGGGAATTTGGTGTAGCCGAAATCGCAGTCCCGCGCGATCGGCAAGGAGAGTTTGAACCACAACTGGTCAAGAAAGGACAAAATCGACTGTCAGGATTAGACGAGAAGATCATTGTCTTGTATGCGCGAGGTATGAGTGTCAGGGATATCCAAGCCCAGTTGCAAGAAATGTATGGGGTCGAAGTATCACCAACGCTTATTTCCAATGTCACTGATGAGGTAATTGATGAAGTCAAGCAATGCGCCCTACCGTCCCCTAGATGCGGTTTATCCGATCGTATTTCTGGACTGTCTGGTGATCAAAGTTCGAGACAATGGCCGAGTGATCAATAAATCACTGTACTTTGCCTTGGCGGTGAATATGGACGGTAGTCCTAAAAAGGAAAGGACGCACACGGAGGTAAAGAAGTGTTGTAATGATGAATAAAATTCCAAATGGCCCCAATGTGATTTTCCAACTTCTTAGAAAAGGATAAGGTCTTTCTAACTAGTCTAGATACTCGTTGACGTAACGTACAGTTGAATCGCTCAATATAGTTGGTCTTTCCCGTTTCTTTACCGACTGCCCTATGACGTTTTGCTGGGGAAGGACAACTGGATAAGACGAGTAGAAATCAGTGTAAATAATCGCACATTGTCGATAGACACTAGGCAACGATTCCCATAACTTTTG
>NZ_ALWB01000421.1 GCF_000332215.1 Pseudanabaena biceps PCC 7429 | reverse complement strand
TTGCGGCGCTTCGCGCCGCAACTCTATTTTGGGTTTTGGGTTCGTTCTAACATAACTGGCTACCGCTATATAACAATGAAAGTTTTGCTTAGGACATAAAGAGATGATTGGTGGCGCGAAGCACCACCAATTATCTTAATTATCATCATTGTCCATAAATGGTTTTTCGTGAGCAGGCTTGATAGTTCGCCAAATGTAATCACTATAGTCCTTCCCATCTAATAAAGAGAATAAAATTGTGTGATTCTGACAAGTTAAAATATGCTTTGCCATTTCCTTGCGATCGCGCCGATCTACGGTGGCAATAATTCTCTCAAAATCAGCCTTTGCCGCATTCTCAATTTGTTGATACTGATTAATTAGAGAAGCTTTAGTTTCCTTGACCCAATTGTAAAATTCATCGGGAACGCGCTCTAAAATATTCTCAAAGGGAGTGCGATCGCGTAGCATTTCCCAGATTACTTTGCTGGTAACTTGAGTAAGCACCCGATGTAACTTTACATAATCGGCAAACTTAAACTTAAGCCTTAACCCACTCGCAAATCGAATCACAAAACCCTCTTGATTTTGATTGTTGAGCGCAGCGATCGAGGCAAGATCCTTTAACCCATCGTATCTTTTGGCGATCGGAAATCCTAAATGTCCATAGGACTCAATCTCATGCTCTCGACCTGATTCTGTCTCAATTACAGCCAATAGAACTAAAGCTTCGTAGTTTCCATAATCTACAACAATGCGATTTGATGGATAGATAATCTCAAATAAATAGGTGAGCGATCTATCTAGGGAAGGAATTACTGCTTTGTAAAGATTCTGTAATATGTCATTGGCTTTAACTGCTTGGTCAGAGTTAAAGCTGCCCCTAGAGGCAATATATGGTTGCTCGTTATACCAATACAAAATCCCTAGCGAACCATCAAGCTTCTCGTAAACATGAAATGGTTCTGCGGGTAATGCCTCTTGATGTTCTTGCAGATTGAAAAACTTGGGTAGAGGTCTGGCAACAATCGCCCCATTGCGATCTAAAATCAAGCCTCGGCATTGCATAGTCTCCGATGTCCATAGGCGATCGTACTGAGCCTTTGCCGTGTAATTGTAAATGAAGAGTTCACCACTTGAATGAGGACGTTTGGTGATATATCCTTCAACAACTAGTTGCTCGACTTTCTCCAAATTGATGTCGCTCATTCTATATCTTTGCAATTGATTTAAGGTTATTGATTTAAGTTTTTATAAGTAGCTAGGCGCAATTAAATATAAAAATCCAAAACCTGTAGCGTACGCACAGCGTGCGCTACAGGGCTTGATTCTGGTTTTTAATTATGCCCAGATACTTAGCAGATACTTAGCTACATTCACTTGTCTTAGGACAAATCAAACCCCAAGAATTGATTAGCGTTGTCTGCACCGCCAATCAGGGCTTGGGGTTTATGTCCTAGTCCACTTAGCGATCGCTATAAATAATATAGCGGGTTTCAGTTTGCCGTAGGTAAACTGAAACCCGCTATAATCAAATACAAATTACAATACAAATTTAAGTAATTAATGACTGCGGCGACAGCA
>NZ_ALWB01000420.1 GCF_000332215.1 Pseudanabaena biceps PCC 7429 | reverse complement strand
AATCGGTGGCGCGGCGGAACCGCGCCACCGATTCTGGTTTTATATTTGGTACTTCATTAAATCGCAAGTCCCCAAGTGAATATAGCTATAGTTAAGAATCGTGACGGGTAATGATTGCTTCCATGGTACTTTCAAGATTCTGCCCCGCAATAATTCCGCTAGCTAGAGAATAAATATTGTTATCGCGACGATAAAGAGTTTGAAACCCCGTCCGCATTTTTTTATCCCCCATTACCCAATAGCGTTGAGTAATTGAATCTGGACCAATTATCCCTTCCCCCTCAACCTTACCAAGAGAGCTATCATCAACCACAAAGGTAAAACGACGCTCATCAGAATCAATCCGCCCCTTATAAGCCATGGTTAGCTCTTCGCGATCGCTTTCGGGAAAGGTCAACTTTGTGACCATGGTAAACCAAAAATTATCCTTTGACCAACCTACTAAAGTTCTACCCTTAACTCGAATTGGCATGGAATCTCTCTCTATCCAGTTTCCCTCGAGAGTCCATTTCCCAGGTTGCACTAAAAAGGTATGTGCCACAGTTTTTATTGCTCTGTTTTGTTGCGCTGTAAATCAATTTTCATTATATAGCTTTATTACCAATCGCAGTCGAATCCATTTAAGTGAGGGCATTACACAGCATTATACTCACGTCATCAATTGCCAAACTACCAAAATCCTAAACCATCGGAAAGAGCGCACCAAAAGACGATCTCTTTCCTAAATCATTTATGAGAAAAATAGAGCTTCGACTCTGCTCAGCCAAAGTTTTATCCTCAAGAGCCTAAGTAACTAGGCATAATTAAAAAACAGAGCCAAAAGCTGTGGCGCACGCTGCGCGTGCGCCACAGCTTTTGGGGTTTTTCATAAGCTACTAATTAACTAAACCCGATCGCAAAGCTACCACTGCGGCTTGAACGCGATCGTCAACGGATAGCTTATTCATAATGCCGCGCACATGGGTTTTAATGGTATTAGGGCTGAGATAGAGAGTTTTCGCAATTTCGGGATTGCTCTTACCATCGACAATTAATTTCAGCACTTCCAGTTCCCGTTGAGATAGGTGTGAGTTATTTTCAACTTGAGTGGGGGGCTTGAGATGATCCATCACTTTACGGGCAACTTGGGGATCGAGATAGGTCGCCCCATCCATGGCAGCCGTGAAAGCGGCTAATAGACTTTCAGTAGATGTCCCTTTTACACAATAGGCATCAGCACCGCTCGATAAGGCGGCAATAATCTCCGTGTCATCGGTATGGGAACTAAGCATCACAATATGAACATTTGGGGAAGCACTTTTAATTTTTTGCGTTGCTGAAATCCCATCTAGCCTTGGCAATCCAATATCCATTACGATAATGTCAGGATGCAGTTCCTGTGCCATCTTTACCCCGATATAGCCATCCTCTGCGATGCCAACTACGGTGATATTCGGCTGTTGAGAAAGCGATTGCTCTAATCCAAGTTGGATGAGTGGATCGTCTTCAACAATTAGGACTTTTAAAGGTTTAGATGCTGTCGCCGCAGTCATAATTCTAAATTTGATTGAATTTGATTTGATTATAGCGGGTTCAGT
>NZ_ALWB01000419.1 GCF_000332215.1 Pseudanabaena biceps PCC 7429 | reverse complement strand
AGCCTCATTCATATGGTGAGTGTTTGGTCGGCAACACAGCATTTGGTGCTGGGACAGAAAAAGTTAGTGAGAAATCGAACGAAATAACCGCTATCCCACCATTGCTAGAAATGTTGGCAATTCGAGGTTGTTTGGTCAGCATAGACGCAATGGGATGTCAGACCGAAATAGCCAAAACAATCATTGAACAAGGTGCAGATTATGTATTAGCACTCAAAGGAAATCAAGGTAATCTCCATAATGATGTAAGTCAATTATTCACATCTGCTCGCGCCCAAAAATTCCATAATATCGAACATCAATTCCATTCAACAGTAGAAAAAGGGCATGGGCGCATTGAGAAGAGATCCTATTGGACTATGGGTAATACAGAATTTCTCATTGGCGCAGAGAAATGGACAGGGTTAAAAAGTATTGGCATGGTTGAATCAGAACGTAATGTCAATGGCGTAGTTTCTATCCAACAGCGATATTATATTCTGAGTATTGAGAGTGATGTGCACAGGTTCTCTCAATCTGTTAGAAGTCATTGGAGTATCGAAAATCAACTGCATTGGATTCTTGATGTTGGGTTTGATGAAGATGCTTCTCAAGGTTGTCGAGGCTATACTGCTGAAAACTTAGCTGTTATTCGTCATGTTGGCTTAAATTTACTTTCCCGTGACAAAAAACTAAGGTCGGAGTCAAGACTAAACGACTTAAAGCTGGATGGGATGACAACTATCTCAAGCATATACTTAACGCCTTAAACATAGTTTCACCTTAGTCTTCGTTATTTATTCATGAACGTGTGCGGTTGCCCTACATCTACAGTCATGATTATTGACAAACTACAAGAATTTCGTCAACAGGTATATAGATTTTTAGGAAACGGACGGGATGCAATATTTGACCTGATGGATGCAGTATTAACCAGTCCAAGCGTAAAGTCATT
>NZ_ALWB01000418.1 GCF_000332215.1 Pseudanabaena biceps PCC 7429 | reverse complement strand
TCCTAAATATTCTCCTTTCATTCTCTTGGATTTGCCCAGTTCTCCATTCTCTGGGTTACTTTTCCTGCTCTTTTTCTGATTAGCTTAATCAACTTAGTCTAAACTCCAGTCGATGAGTACGGCTTTATCCAGCATCACGCCGCGATCGCTGATGAATTGCTTCAGGTTTGCGTTGGCTACTGTGGCTAGGTCGGCTTGAATGCGCTGAATTTGGGTGGGATGGTTGGTATTTACCATATCAGTTAAATACTGAATCTTGGATTTGTCTCTAAATTGCCTATCGTTATAGGCTTGCAATTGCATTCCTAGTCCTTGCAATTCGGCTTCAAGGGTTGCCCGTTCCATGATCAACGGATCACCTGAGGCGATCGCTTTCATTTGAGCAGCATTGAGAACAGTCTCATCAATATCTTCAATAGTCCGATGTGTCCGATCGCCTGACATCACTTGTGAAATCATGCGTTGTTTGTTTTCAATCGCTTGCCATAGGAACGAATCAAATCCTGCTTGGTTATTTCTACCTTCAGTGACATAACGGAAGATAAAGACATCGCTCCATTCGTTACCCTGACGCACCCCTCTGCCTTCTCTTTGTTCCAAATCCGATGGTCGCCAAGGACAATCGATATGGTGCAAGGCGATGAGTTTGCTTTGCATGTTCACGCCTGTTCCCAGCTTTGATGTCGAGCCAAAGACAATTCTAATTTTGCCTTCATTAATCGCTTCAAAAAGCTTTGTTTTCTTGGTATCCGTGTCGTAGTCATGGATAAAGGCGATCTGGTCGGCGGGTATGCCTAGCATCACGAGGGTATCGCGGATATAGCTGTAGCTGTTCCACCTGTCTTTCTTGGGTGCATTGCGATCGCAGAAAATCGCTTGAGTGCCTTTGGCGATCGCCGTAATTGTCCAGATTTGCCAGACATTCCACGCACAGGCGAGCAGTTTGTTATTAATCCATTCGCTTGCTTCGGGCGATACCAATTTGGTGTGCATACAGGCTTTGGCTCCATCACCTGTGATTTTTAACATATTGTCAATTTCGAGTTTGACTTTACGTTTTGCCACTGCCTCGGCGCGATCGCAGAGTTTGTCCATATAGGCTATCTGTTCTGGTGATGGTTTGCAGGACATCACATGGTAATGGGGCTTAGGGGTTTTGACTTCGGCAAGAGCTGCGGTCTGGATATCGGTCACTTGACACCACATTGCCATCAGTTCGGGCATATTTACGAATTCCCGTAGGCGGGTTTTCGATTTGAGTTTGCCTGTGGGACTGATTTCTAGTGCGGTGCTGGTTTCGCAGAATCTTGAGCAGAAGC
>NZ_ALWB01000417.1 GCF_000332215.1 Pseudanabaena biceps PCC 7429 | reverse complement strand
TTAAAACTGAATCTTTCATTTAAAGGCTTATTTGGATTGACTTTTCTTTATTGCCTGAATCTTCGTCTCTGTGAGCCTAACATTAGCTTTTTCATTAAGAGCTTTTTAAAGTAGTCAAGTGCAATCTCGAAATCAGCAAGAGCCTGTTTTTGTCATTTTTAGGTAGTCCTAAAAAGGAAAGGATGAGGGAAAATATCTAGATGGTTGTTACAGATTAAAGCAATGTCAGAGTCAAGTCCATCAAGTCCATCATGTCCATCCTGCCAGTCCGTATCAGTGGTTAAAAACGGTAGTACTCGGCATGGCAAACAAAATTATAAATGTCGGGACTGTGGTCGTCAATTTGTAGAAAATCCACAGTGGCAGAGAGTTTCAGAGCGTATCCAAGACACTTATGACCTTTTAGAGAGACTACTGCTAGAAAAAATCCCACTAGCTGGAATAGCTAGAGTCCTCAAGGTCTCAGAGAAATGGTTGCAGAGTTACGTCAATCATAAATATGAAAACGTTCCTCAGCAGGTGGAGGTAGAACCAAAACCAAACGCCGT
>NZ_ALWB01000416.1 GCF_000332215.1 Pseudanabaena biceps PCC 7429 | reverse complement strand
CCCGCGTAGCGGGCGGTATGCTCTCTGGTTTTGGTTTTTAATTATGCCGAACTACTTAGATAAAAGTATCGTCTAGAGAGGTGCACACAAAAAACATACAGCCTGCGATCGCTATTGGAGCATGTTGGGAGCCTGCCTCCGAGTATAAATAGTCGCCAGCTCGATAGGTCACGCCGCGATCGATTAGCTCGCCTGCTAACATCAAAATTTCTTCCCCCGTTTTATGGTGATGAGCTGGATACTCCACATCCTTAGTCGCACGAATTAAAGATGATATTTGTCTTTTTTCTAGATCTCGTTTTAATACCACCATCAATAAACCTTCGATGGGGTGAGGTTGCCACTGGCGATCTTCCGATCGCAGAGCAATAAAGTCTGAGCTGTTGGGTTGTTTCTGAATGCGATCAAACAGCCTGTGCTTGAGACTAGCAGGAACCGCTAGAGGTTTTTCGTTATAGGCAAGGGTCGAAACAACATTACGCAGCGATCGCAATTCGAGATCGATTTCTGGGGAAGCCGTAGCAAGTTCTTCTATGGATTGAATTTCGGGAGGAGAGATGGCTGTAATTGCTGCCAATGCAAGTAGTTCATTAATTTCTTCTTGGTTCATGCAGGTTAGATCCTAATTTTTGAGCATTTATTTTTAGCATTTAAAATTTAGACTTGATTATTTGCGCATTTGATTGCGCATTTGATTATTTACACTCTGTTTAAGTAAGTGGGCTTAATTAAATATAAAACCCTAAAACTTGCGGCGCACGCTGTGCGTGCGCCGCAGGTTTTAGATCTGGATTTTAATTACGCTGAGATACTTATTTGCGCTCTGATTATTTGCAACCTAATATTTACGATTGATATTTACCAATATTCCCTAGAAACTAGACCACTCCTCACCAATCAATTCCCGTAATTTTTTTAACCCCAGACGAATGCGGGTTTTGACAGTACCAAGGGAGATTCCCGTTTTTGTAGAAATTTCACTATGGCTGAGCCCACCAAAATAAGCTAGTTCTAAAACTAAACGTTGCTCATCGGGAATTTCACTCAGACAAGCTACTACATAGGATCGCCTCTCGCGGATCAAGACATCTTCCTCTGGGCTATCGGTATGAGGCTGCATCATGATGGCATCCTCCGATATAGCAACTGCTTTATCAAGCCTTGCATAACTGCGTAACCGATCTAAAGCACGACTACGGGTCAACATGAATAGCCATGTATCTACTCTTGCCTTTTGGGAATTATAGTTTTTGGCAATTCTCCATACTTGAGTAAATACGTCCAAAACGATCTCTTCGGATTCCTCCGCTGAGTTAAGAATGCGATAGGCGATCGTATAAATGATGCGGGAGTAGCGATCATATAGTAATGACAAGGCTGTTTGATCCTGTTCGGCAATTCGGCTAATCAGCGAAATTTCATCTTGCCTACTTGCAGTATCAACTTTAAGAAATTTGCGATCGCATGAATCCAAGATTTAATTCTCTCCGTATTCCTATTCAAATCAGTGACAACCAACTTCTCTAATCATCTTCAATCAATTCTATGGTTCGGCAAACATCAATAGAAATTAATTTTGTAATTAATTTTGTAATTAATTAAGAAGAACCGATTAAGTACCTCAGCATAATTAAAATCCAGAGCTAAAACCTGCGGCGCACGCGCAGCGTGCGCCG
>NZ_ALWB01000415.1 GCF_000332215.1 Pseudanabaena biceps PCC 7429 | reverse complement strand
AGGGTTTGCGTAGCAAACCCTTCCTCAAAGCCCGTTTCAAATTATCCCGAACTCACGTTTTTTTAATTTACTGAAGTGAGCCAACACTTCAGTGAATTGGTATAAATTGGTAGTCTTTTTCAGATTTCCTGTGCTGCTTGTCTGACGGCTTCTTGAACTGTTAATAGAGGAACATTTTGCAAGCGGGCTAGGTTCGCGCAATCCTCATATTCTGGCTGGATTGTCTGAAAGTCATGGCGCTGGGCAATTTTTACGCGCGCTTTACCATATACCGTTTCTACTTCATGGATTTCCCGACCGAGAATTTTACGCTCTTGTAAACGATATCGAATGCCGAGGGTACTTGTTTCTCGAAAGAGAACTCGTTCGCAAATATCCTGTCGATCGCAGGGACAGAGGACGGTAATTAAGATGCCGCTGCGAGATTTTTTCATGCCGATCGCTTGGGTATAGACATCCAAAGCGCCATGATGAAATAGTTGCTCCATCGTGTAGGCGATCGCTTGAGCAGTCATGTCATCGACTTGAGTTTCGAGGATCGCGATCGTTTCCGTTTGGATGGTAGGTGTATTCTCAAGATTTAAGCTTTTTTTTTACCCTCGCCCACCCATAAACGCAGAGCATTAGGAATTTCTAAATCCCTCGTACCCGCTCCCATGCCTACTTTTTGGATTTCCATGAAGGGAACTTCACCGAATTTTTTACAGAGGGTAACGGCGATCGCCGCTCCTGTGGGCGTAACTAATTCTTTCCTGATGCCATTGTCAAAGGTGATGACTCGATGCAATTCCCATAGCTTTAACGTGGCAGGCGCGGGTACGGGCATCTTGCCATGATCGCAATCCACATAGCCACCGCCCGCAGGTAAAGCCGAACAGTAGATTTGTTCAATATCTAACCAAGCAAATCCCGCACAGGTACAGACAATATCGACGATCGCATCCAGCGCTCCTACTTCATGAAAATGGACGGCTTCGGGGGCAATGTTATGGACGGCTCCCTCGGCGATCGCTAATGCTTTAAAGGTAGCGAGGCTCCATGCTTCAACCTTTTTTGGTAGCTTTGCCTCGCTAATAATTTTATTAATATCAGGTAAGTGCCGATGCCCTTTAGGAGAATGTTCATGATGGGAATATTCCTGATCAGAATCGGGTAAATGAGAATGCGATCCATGACTATGGGAACTATGACTATGGGAACTATGGCTATGGGAACTATGGCTATGCTCTCCATGATCGTGATGAGTGTGGGAATGCTCCTGACTTAACTCAACCGTGGGAGGCTCGCTACCACTATAGTTTAGTAATTCGACATGTAACTTCGTTGCGGTAATGCCACCACGCAAAACAGATTCTGTCCATAACTTGACTTCGCGATCAAGTCCTAATTTGTGAACGACCTCCTGTAGGTAAGCTAAGGGGACACCTGCACTTACCAGCGCTCCCAAGCACATATCACCAGCGATACCTGTTGGACAATCTAAATATGCCACACGTCCCATGAAAATACCTGTAGAGTCGATAAATTTATAAAATATTTCGCCTCTCAGAATCCTAGCATTGATAGCTATCGCCACCTGTATTAACGTTAATACCAAGTAAAGAAATGGCGTAGCCATTTCTTTACTTAAAAACCCTTACTAACGTGAATTCGGGATAATTGGAAACGGGCTTTGAGAAAGGGTTTGCGTAGCAA
>NZ_ALWB01000414.1 GCF_000332215.1 Pseudanabaena biceps PCC 7429 | reverse complement strand
AAGCAACGCTTTCAAAAATTTCCTTGGTTTGGGTTTGAGCGCAATGCGCTATAAGCAAACCTTGAGCTTTGAGAAGCCTTACTAGGTCATGAATTGAGTAAAGGGGTTGCAGCGCTTTGCGCTGCAACCCCTTTACTCAAAGCTATTTAAATTTGCTTTACCAATAAAGGCTAATGGCTCTATAGCCCGTTACGTCCCCATACAACAAAAGCGATCGAAAGTGTGAACATACCGAGTACACTAAACCAACCTAATGACAATATATCCATGTTTTTATAACAGTTTAAATAAGTTTTTCTAAATAATATAATACGCTTTGCCGTGCCAAACGGGATGGAAATATTCCGTCGAATGTCCGTAGCAACTTTTTGAGAGAAGTTGCATTCTTAATTAATTACTTAACTAAATATCCTAGTTCGCTATCCCAGATCGATATCCTAGCTCGCATCTTACTATCGCGCCATTAAGATCTCTGAAACGTCATACTACGCTTGCCAATCACAGCCCAATCCCCGCAAAATCACTAACCAATCCCTGCAAAATCACAGCCCAATCCCTGACCGTTCATTTACGATTCTTAAAGCGAACTTTTTTAGAGGCGATCGCATTATGTTTTTACCAAAAAAATTCTTAAAAAAATTCTTTCTAGCATCCTTCTGCTCTTGCTTAGCGATAAATGCAGCAATTGCCCTATCCCTATCCCTAGCCCCCTCGGTACAGGCGCAATCACGGCGAGTACGTTACGTACCGCCTAGCGATCTTGATGCCCCTAAAACTTCTGCATCGGGAATCACCCGCAGCATTTGTCAAGATGGTTGCCTAATTGCTCTGATACCCGACTTATTAGCCGAGAATAAACCAATACCTCGGACAATCTCAGAACGTCCCACCCTTTATTTCCTCACTCCCCCCATTGCTGGTTCGGTCAAGTTTACTTTGTCTGAGGATATTCCTACCCTACCCCAACCCGATGCCGAGAACACTTTCCCCGAATCTCAGAAAAAACAAATTTATACCAAAACTTTTACCCTCAATAATGATGCGGGAATCGTGGCGCTAAAAATCCCTAATGAAGCCCCCAGCTTAGAGGTTGGTAAAATCTATACTTGGAGATTTACCATCATCGCCAAGAAAGATCCTGTGAACGGAAATAAGACGGTGCAGGGTAAGATGCAACGGGTTTTACCAGATCAGCAGTTAGCGACAAAGCTCCAAAAAATATCGCAACCGATAGAGCGTGCCGCGCTATTAGCTAATCAGGGGATTTGGTTTGAAACGTTGCAAACCTTAGCCGAAACCCAGCTAACCGTACCGAGTGACCCTGAAGCATCAGAAGAATGGACTGCTTTACTAAAATCCGCCAGTTTGGATAAGGTTCTTCCCTATGCTTTGATTTTACAAAAGCAAGCTTTATAACTTTGAATTAAGAAACCATTTAAGAATTGGATAGATCCCCCCAGCCCCCCTTAAAAAGGGGGGAGAATTAAATTCCTCCCCTTTTAAGGGGATTGAGGGGGATCTCTTAGGGTTTTTGACCGCAAAAGGTAATTCTTAAATGGTTTCTTAAGCGCAAATGATGGGTTAGCGACAGCGTAACCCATCCTACGGTTGATTCACTATAGAGAAAGAAAACTATAAAACTATGGCTTACAGTGATTTTACGGTTGAACAGATTATA
>NZ_ALWB01000413.1 GCF_000332215.1 Pseudanabaena biceps PCC 7429 | reverse complement strand
CACGCTGCGCTTGCACCGCAGGTTTTAGGGTTTTATATTTAATTAAGCCCACTTACTTAGAAACTATTAAGCGATCGCTAAGTTAATAAAACAGTCAGTAAATAAGTGTACTCCTTCATAACTTCGTTAGTAATTTTTTCATGAAATTAACGGGTTTCTGTAAGAAAAAAAACAAAACCTATAAGAGAGTAACGCCCGCGTAGCGGGCGTTACTCTCTTATAGGTTTTAAGTACTTATGCTTAGCTAATTAGTTGTAGGGTAATGAAAGTTGTGCTTAGGCACCCCCAAAAAAGACAAGTGGCAGCGCGAAGCACTGCCACTTGTCTTTTGGGGGTTTGATTTATCCTAGTTTAGGAATGCCCCAGCGCTAGATTAAAATTAAAAGGCTGACAATGCGATTTTTGGCGTTGTGATTTTTTATTCTGATTTCCCTAAATACATGAGCGATCGCCAATATATTCTTTTGTACAAGCCCTATGGAGTGCTATGCCAATTTACCGATGACAGCATATCGCCTCGCCCAACTTTGAGAGAATATCTGGATATCCCTGAAGTGTATTCGGTAGGAAGATTAGATTTTGATAGTGAAGGGCTCTTACTACTTACCAATGATGGGGTATTAAAACATCGGTTAATCGATCCTCAGTTTGAACATTCCCGAACCTATTGGGTACAGGTGGAAGGAACTCCCACAGAAGAAGCTTTACAGAAGTTACAACATGGAGTCATCATCCAAGGATACCGAACAAAACCCGCGATCGCCAAGTTATTAGATACCGAGCCAGCTCTACCACCAAGAGATCCCCCCATTCGCTTTCGCGCCCATATACCAACCGCTTGGCTAGAGTTAACGTTAACCGAAGGAAAAAATCGACAGGTCAGAAAGATGACAGCATCCGTCGGATTTCCCACTTTACGCCTAGTCAGAATCGCGATCGCCAATTTAAATTTAGCCAATCTTGGAGTAGGGGAATGGCGGCGATTAACGGATGGAGAGTTAAAAGAACTACGCGCAAAAGTACTGCCGCGCCGATTGCGATAGAACTTCTATTAACTTTTGTAGACAATATTGGCGATCGCCTTGCATGAGTTCTTGGCATCCCACAATCGGCACTTCTGCGACAAATAGTTCTTTCAGTAACTCAAAATCTGGATCAATCGCGATCGAGCCATGCTGCAAAACTGAATTATGGCGATAGACCTGTGCACTACCAATTAGCTTACGACCGTCAGAGATGACTAAATCAGCATTGGTTGCCGTCGAGAAACAACTAGGATTGTGAATATATCCCCGTCCCGCCAGTCCATAGGTCAAGTTAACCCCCAGTTCGGCAAAACCTTGAATTAAGAATCCACAGATATATTCGTATATTTCACGGTGCGATCGCTTTTTACCATTGATATCAATATTGGTAATCACAGCATAGGTGAGATCACCTTTATGTAGCACAGCCCTTCCCCCACTGGGACGACAAACTATATCCAGATTATGCCTTTCGGCAATGGCATCCCAATGTTCAGGATATTTTTTTTGATGAAAGCCTAAGGAGATTGCAGCAGGATCCCAGCGATAAAATCTTAAAATTGATGGCGATTGGGGATCTCGACTATGGCGATCCAGTAGGGATTTATCCAAATCCATATGCAGTTTTCCTGATGTTTCGGAATAGGGAATAAACTGCAATGGTTGATTCATAAAACGTAAAGATCTTCAATAATAATTATAGGAATGGGCGGTGCAAAGCACCGCCCATTC
>NZ_ALWB01000412.1 GCF_000332215.1 Pseudanabaena biceps PCC 7429 | reverse complement strand
TATCGACCCATCTAGGGGTACAAGAAGCATGAATCGAAACCAGAAGGACAAAGCAACAGTCGTAACGGCTATAGCCAGAAAAAAGTGCAAGGGGACTTTGGTGTAGCCGAAATCGCAGTCCCGCGCGATCGGCAAGGAGAGTTTGAACCACAACTGGTCAAGAAAGGACAAAATCGACTGTCAGGATTAGACGAGAAGAGCATTGCCTTGTATGCGCGAGGTATGAGTGTCAGGGATATCCAAGCCCAGTTGCAAGAAATGTATGGGGTCGAAGTATCACCAACGCTTATTTCCAATGTCACTGATGAGGTAATTGATGAAGTCAAGCAATGCGCCCTACCGTCCCCTAGATGAGGTTTATCCGATCGTATTTCTGGACTGTCTGGTGATCAAAGTTCGAGACAATGGCCGAGTGATCAATAAATCACTGTACTTTGCCTTGGCGGTGAATATGGACGGGTACAAGGAATTACTGGGTATGTGGATTTCCCCGAATGAAGGGGCAAAATTCTGGTTATCTGTACTCACCGAAATTCACAACCGTGGGGTCAAAGATATCTTGATTGCTTGTGTTGATGGTTTGACTGGGTTTCCTAAGGCACTTGAAACAGTGTTTCCTAAAACTCAGGTGCAATTATGCATTGTCCACATGGTCAGAAACTCGGTTGCTTTTGTCCCTTGGCAACAGCGTAAGCAGGTTTGTGCTGACCTCAAGGCGATTTATGCTGCGGCAACGGAATCGGAGGCAGAGTTTAACCTCGAACTCTTTGCTGAGAAATGGGACAAACAATATCCGTCGATCTCTAAGTCTTGGCGCAGTCATTGGGCGAATATTATCCCCTTCTTTGCTTTCCCCCCTGAGATTCGTAGGGCGATTTATACCACCAAGGCACTTGAGTCGATGAATAGCAGTTTGCGTAAGATGATTAAATCTCAACAGATTTTCCCCTCGGATGAGGCTGCTTTCAAGCTGGTTTATTTGGCAATGCGAAATATCTCGAAGAAGTGGACGAGGCTCCATTCGTGATTGGAAGCCTGCTCTTAATCGCTTTGCCATCCTCTTTGAGGATCGTCTCCACATCTAGCTTCTAGATTTTACACAAAATGTTTGACACTCTCGTTTACCAGATTCTGGTACTTTGATTTCCTGTTCAAATCTTACG
>NZ_ALWB01000411.1 GCF_000332215.1 Pseudanabaena biceps PCC 7429 | reverse complement strand
GTTGCGGCGCTTCGCGCCGCAACTCTCTATTGGCTTTAAGGAAATTTTTGAAAGCGTTGCTTTGCAACGCTTTCAAAAATTTCCTTGCTTTGGGTTTGAGCGTAATGCGCTGTAAGTGAATATAGCTACATCATCAAAAAGGGCGTATTACGCCCTTTTTGATGGTTAGTCTGCCATGCTGAGGTTTACCGTAATGGTCAGTTTTAATGAGGAATCCGTATTGGAATCATGGAGCTGCTGCCAGTGATGGTTAATTGGGCGATCGCCAATGGGTTCGGTTAATACCCGCGCTAGCAATTGCAAAAGTTTAGAAGCCCCATTACTAATTTCCTGACTAAATGATTCCGTAGAAATCGGTAAATTCACTGAGGAAGGAATAGCTGAAACGATATGAGAATTAATCAAAGATGGATAATTAACACTTGCAACAGGGCTAGCATTTAGAGATCGATTACTATAGCGGCGTAAAACCACTTGTAAATTATTTTTAGTTACGCGATCGCCAAAAGCCTCAGATAGTAATTGCCACAATTTGTAACCGACATCGCGAATATAGGCGGCATCATAGCCAGCTATTTCCGCAATTTCTGAATAGGTTTTCCCATCCCAAGTTTGACGAAAAATAGCCTCTTGAATTGTGCTGAGGCTCTTATTTTCCAAAACAGAATCTACGATATTGAGTGCGTCTTCAATAGTCATCTTTTTCCTCACATTTCCCTAGTTATTTATATCTGGATAGCCGCTCTAAAAAACTAGCGAGTCACAATATTTTGATAAGACTTTAATTCTAATTATTAATCTAAATATTGATTTTAAATATCAATTTAAATATCAATTTTAGATGGAAAATCCTAACTAAATCTCCATTTAATTAGGGGTGATTTGGTAAACAAACATTTTAAACTCAACACTATTACCCAATCTTTTCTCAACCCAGTTTCCAATCTCATAATTAGAAGTCTTCGCTCAATTCACAAGTACTCAACACCCATCCGTTAGACTCGCCAAAAAATTTTAAAGATTGACAAAAAATCAATATAGATAACAACGTATAAAACAAAATGTTTTGTATGTTGTTTATATTGACATTGCTAAGTTAGCATATTTTTTCTAAACCAGTTATTTAAGTTAATTGTATAGATGTAAACCTCAAAAACATTTATTAGCAAGGTTTTCATGGGTTGCAAGTCTTTTTTGATTTTACTAAAACTTGTTTTTAACGATAAAAAGACCGATAATTCATGACATCAATCAAGGCATTAACAAGCAAGTTATTGGAACAGAAAAAGTCTGATATTTTTTTCTAGCTTTTTCCGACAAAATATCTAGTAACCTTGAAAGGCGATCGCTAAGTAGCTAGGCGCAATTAAATATAAAACCCAAAAACCTGTGGTGCACGCTGCGCCACAGGTTTTTAATCTGGATTTTAATTATGCCCAGCTACTGGTAGTACGACAGGATAAGACGAGTAGAAATCAGTGTAAATAACTGCACATTGGCGATAGACGGCAGGCAAAGATTCCCATAACTTTTGAGCTGAGTCCCCAGAGCGATCGCCAATATAACAACCGACAATTTCACGAGTCTCGGCATCAATGGCAAGCCATACCCACTGTTTATTGCCTTTGTCGTCCACAAAAGACCATAATTCATCCATCTGTACGATCAAACGGCGTTTTGGTTTTGGTTCTACCTCTACCTGTTGAGGAATATTTTCATATTTATCATTGACATAACTTTGCAACCATCGTTCTGACACCTTGAGCACTCTAGCTATTCCAGCTAACGGGATCTTTTCTTGTAGTAGTCGTTCTAGTAGCTCATAACTCTCGTGTATACGCTCAGAGACTCTCTGCCACTGAGGATTTTCTACAAATTGGCGACCACAATCACGACATTTATAATTTTGTTTCCCATGACGTGTACTACCGTTCTTAACTACCGATATAGATTGGCAGGATGGACAAGATGGTCTTATTTCGGTCATCACTTTGCTTTTTAGCAACTATCGAAAACATTTTCCTACATCCTTTCCTTTTTAGGACTACCCAGCTACTTAGTAATTCTCTATAGCTATAAAAGCTTTGCCTTGGACATAAGCCCAAAAATATAAGTGGCGGCGCTTTGCGCCGCCACTTATGTTTTTGGGCTTGGG
>NZ_ALWB01000410.1 GCF_000332215.1 Pseudanabaena biceps PCC 7429 | reverse complement strand
CCGCCGCAGCTTTTAGTATGTTCTTTCAGAACTTTGCTTTCTTCGGGTGTCATCTTTTTTAACCTTCATTTTTTATTCATTTTCTCATATGTCATCTATAAGTAGAAATACTCATTGCATTAGTGAGATGCTCCCATAAAAGATTTCCTTCATATCTAATTTCATCTTCTGTTTCCTTGAAAATATCAATAAATTCTAGACACAGTTCAACAGCATCTTCTAGAGGTAAGAACACCAATGGGGGAAAGACTACAGAATCATTTTGATATCCTCTAGTTCCATTGCGCCATCTATATAGCTCATAAATTGTTTGTGGTACTTGAAAACGGAAATTGCCAAGTCTTTCTGTGATCTCAGAATGACTTAATCCCGGAAGGAAAGTTACCGCATAATCAGGTTTATGCTGTTGTAACCAATTCATAATTCTTTCTAGAGCTTCAGTTAGAGATGTCATTATATAAACTCCGAATGTACATAAATTGAGTGAGACATACCACGTTTACCAGAAATAAAATGGTCTTTTGCCATCTCTTGAATACCAATTCAAGGATGAATGCGATCGCAAATAATAAGTTTCAACCTTAAGCGATCGCCTTTACAATGACAAAACCCAACAAGCGATCGCCTAAAACATCATCTCAAAATCTGCGATCGCTATCAAATGAAACAAGCGATCGCTATCAAACAAGACATTCCCGATCGACTAAAACATCATCTCAAAATCTGCGATCGCCTTTATAATAAAAAAACAACAAGCGATCTCAATCTCATCCTAAAAAAGCGATCGCAGTGATTAGCAGCATAAGTGGAGCTATTGGTACGATCGCTCTGAAAAATGATTTCCTGACGCTCTTGAACGGGCGACTTGCGAACGTCAAAAAAAATGAAAAGATCGCAAATCAACTTATTCCTAACTTTAGACTACCCAGAAATTTGCTGCATTACGGGACTTACATTTGAGGCGATCGCTCAACTCAGAAATAATTGACACTATTAATCTACGATCTCACTACAAACATATGGAATTCTCAAAAATGCATCTCATTAGGAATCCCTCGTATCACTAGATTGTAGCCATATATAATCGCCCTTAGTATTAATATATCCTAGTTTTGAGCCAATTTTTACTTGGGCAATTCCTCCATAAAAATTGCCAGCAAAATCAAATATTGGATTAATAACCATTTTCCCTTCTCTATCAATATACCCAAATTTACCATTACTTCTTGCAACAGCAACTCCTTCAGAAAAATAAACTGGTTTGCTAGATGGGGATTTTGCAATAATTCTTCCACTCTTATCTATGATGTACAATTGTTCATCTATTCGTACCGTAGCAATTCCTTCAGAGAATGAATACGCTTCATCGAATTGTGGCTTGATAACCATCTGTCCATTTGTATTTATATAGGGCTTACTGAAAAAGAGACTAAGCGGAAAGTGGTAGGTAAAGAGGAAGAGGGTAAC
>NZ_ALWB01000409.1 GCF_000332215.1 Pseudanabaena biceps PCC 7429 | reverse complement strand
GTTGCGGCGCGAAGCGCCGCAACTCTCTATGGGGTTTGATTTTTGTCCCAACATTACTGACTATAGCTATAACGAGCTATAACGATAAAATAACGATGGTAATAGTGCAGTTTATTTCAGGCGGTTGAGCTTAGAAGGAGGCAATAATTTGCGTTCTTGGACGACCTTCTGACGGGGCGCTCGTACGTAAAAGATTTTGCGTCCTGTGGTTTCATTTACCCATTTTGCAAAGCGGCTCCATACTTTTTCGGAGAGATACTTCTGAGCGACGATCGCTAAACCAATGACGATCGCAATGGGAAATACCGAATCAAAGGGATTGCCATCGCGACTACCTACAAATAACAGGACAACTGAGGTAATGAGCGCTGATATTAGTAAAAATTGAAATTTAGACATAGGTTTCCTACAGTTACGTTTCTTGCAAATAAGTCGCTAAGCATAAGTAAACTTAAAACCTAGAAGAGCGTACCGCCCGCTTAGTGGGCGGTACGCTCTCTGGTTTTGGTTTTTAATTATGCTTAACTACTTAGCTAACAGCCAAACATCAATTAACGAGTTTTGAATGTTGTACCATCTTTAGCGATCGCTAGGCATTTAGTTTCGCAACTAACACCCATAGCTAACCATGCTTGTTGCATTGCTTGAGCTACTGACTCTATTGTACCCGTAGGGGCTAAAGAAAGTAGTGTTGGTCCTGCGCCACTGATTACCATGCCATAGGCTCCTGCGGCGATCGCGGCGGTCTGTAACTCCGCCATGCCTTTAATTAGGTTTTGGCGATAGGGTTGGTGCAAGCGATCCTGAAGCCCAGCCCTGAGCCAATTATCTTTGCCTGTCTGAATTGCATGGGTTAGTAAGGCTAAGTGGGAAGCGTTAAAAATAGCATCATGCATGGAAAATTGTTTTGGCAATACCTTTCTTGCTTCGGCAGTTGACAACTCAAAGTCAGGTATGGCAACGGCGATCGCAATGTCTTCATGCCATTCGAGATGGCAAAACTCCCAGCCCCCAGCTTGATTGGATGCCATCAGTTGACAGCCGCCCAGCATCGCAGGAGCGACGTTATCAGGATGCCCCTCCATAGAAATCGCGAGATCTAATAATGCACTGCGATCAAGCGGCGAGCCAGCCAATAGGTTCGCGCCAAAAATGCCGCCGACGATCGCGGTTGCCGAACTACCTAAGCCTCGCGACAATGGGATTGCGGTATCCGTGTGGAAAGCGATCGCGGGAATGGGGCGATCGATATGTTGATAAAACTTAGCTATGCCCTGATATACGAGGTTTTTCTCGTCCCGTTCTACCTTGTCTGCACCTTCACCTGAAGCCGTAATGGTTAAGCGATCTGCTAGGGAAAATTCAAAGCGGTTATACAGCGAGAGGGCAGCTCCAAGGCAATCAAAACCTGGTCCCAAATTGCCAGTGGTAGCGGGAACGGAAACTTCAAAAATGGTCATAGGAATCTAAAATATGCTGAAGCTGAGGAATTGTCAGTCACTGCTAACGTAGGACATTATATAAGGTTACTTTGCCGAGCCGCACCTATACATACCAAGAAGAAGCGGCGCTTCTTCTTGGTATGGCGGTTTTCAAATGAGTA
>NZ_ALWB01000408.1 GCF_000332215.1 Pseudanabaena biceps PCC 7429 | reverse complement strand
AGGTTCGCGATTGCTCCTTCTGATATCTCTAACCCAAATACTTCACTCAGCATTTGCTGCATTCTTCCATAGCTAATCCCGTGACTGTATCTCATCGTTGTTACTAGGGCGGCGATTCGATCTCCAAAGGGACTGCCTGCTTCCATGCTTACTGGTACTGTTGCTTATTTGTTCTTGTCCGCAATGCTCACACTTACATCCATATCTTTCGATTCTAGTCACGTATTGGTTTGATTGGTGGTATGTCGTATTTGTCGTATCGTTCCAGTATACCTGCATCGATTCGGCGATCTCTTTCCCACATTCTGCACAGCTTTTTACTATCGCTTTAATCGTTTGGTCTGGATTTTCACTCAGTTGACGACCTCCTCCTTCCCGACCTATGCTACCTACTCGCTTGCTCACACTTCCCTCTTCTGGATTATCGGTCTCGGCTTTAAATCCTTTCGCTGGAGGTAAACTCGAATTCTTTGAGGTCTTCTTTGGTTTCTTTTCTAGCTGTTTCTGTAGCTTTTGTAGTTCTTCCCATAGCTTCACTATCAAGGCTTCTTTTGCCTCGTCTGTTAGTTCCTTTAGGTTCGGTAACTCCTTCATATCTTTAATTTATCAGCTTTTGCCTTTTTGTCAATTTCCCTTGGTTGAGCAATTACAATCTCGATTTAGGGATTTGGAATCGTCAGGAGCGACTTGGTAAGGTTTTCGATTCTTCTGGGGGCTTTTCTCTGCCTAGAGGTGGCGATCGCTCTCCTGATGCGGCATGGATACCAATTGAAAAATGGAATGCTCTCACCCTCGAACAACGTAAGAAGTTTTTACCGTTATGCCCTGACTTTGCGATCGAGCTTTTGTCACCAACGGATTCATGGATTAAGGGTTTATCCAAGATGCAGGAATATCAGGATAATGGTTGCCGTTTGGGGTGGCTCATCGATCCAGAAAGTAAGCGTGTGGCAATTTATCGTTTAGGTAAACCTATAGAAATTCTCGAAGCACCCGTCAGTTTGTCTGGAGAAGATGTTTTATTGGGATTTATCCTGAATTTAGAAAATATTTGGTCATCCCACTAAGTAGCTAATAAGTAGCTAAGCATAAGTAAACTTAAAACCTAGAAGAGCATACTGCCCGCTAAGCGGGCGGTATGCTCTTCTGGTTTTGTTTTTTAATTATGCTTAGTTAACGTCAGTTCGGGTTAAGCTGGCAAATTTTAAAAGCCCAAAAGTAAAAGCCTTGCGTAGCAAG
>NZ_ALWB01000407.1 GCF_000332215.1 Pseudanabaena biceps PCC 7429 | reverse complement strand
GGCGCACGCTGCGCGTGCGCCGCAGCTTTTAGGGTTTTATATTTAATTAAGCCCACTTACTTACTGTTACATTACAAAGGAAACAGTACGTCTATTGGTAATGAAATTCAGTTTATTTTTAGTGTCGATTCTTATCATTTTAGGATTTATTGCTTGTACAGTAATTGCCGCTATTATAAATCCCCATATTCTGACAAGTTTTTTCTCAAATTCCCCTAGTAAGCTTTTTTATGATGTTGAGCATTACGCCAACTCCGCCATCCATCAAACTTGCAATGCCTTTTATCCATTATGGCCATGGTTAATTAATAGACTGGGAAAACCTCAGACCGTCGATGAAGCTGCTTTATACTTTCGTGTTTTTGGTAGTTTATTTTCTTTAATTGGTGTTCCTCTATTTTTGTTTCTATTATTGCGAAATATCAAAAGCTATAAAATAGCGATTTTAGTGACGGGGCTATACGCGATCTGCCCTCTTGCGATTTTTAGAGTAATTGGTTACACAGAAGGCATTTTTTCTTTTTTAAGTCTTCTGCTTTTAATAGTTCTCACCGATCTCAAAATAAATTCTCAAGTACCGATTGGAACTTCTAAATTAATCTACTTATTAATATCTACATTTCTTTTATCGCTGTTGCTGTCGTTGACAAGACCTTTCTTAATCCAGTCATTATTTGCTTCTATCTCTGCCTTAGGTTCTATTCTGGTCATTAATTGGGGCATTAATAGAATAAAGAATGGCTCGGATTATTGGAAGATATTAAAAATCCATGGTGTGTCTACCCTCATGATTTGTTTTGGGGCGATCGCAGGATATTGTATATATGGCTATTACTGCTTAGGGGTAAGGGGGGATTTTCTTGCCCCCTTTCACGATCAGAAAGCTTGGGGAAAGCAACTAGGATTTTATCCACAGCTATTTTTTATCCCGCTCACCTATGCCGATTTTATTTCGATATATTTACCGTTTATAGCCTTAATTGTGGCATGGCTAATTGCCATCTCTTCTAACATTAGAAAGCTGAGCTTTATAATTCCAAATCTTTGGCAATGGGTATTTCTATTTGCCTATCCCCCAGCTTTTATTGCCTACTATGGATTTGATTTTCAAAAAAAGAACCTATCAAAAGTACCTAGCAAGTTACAAGAAATCGGTTTAACTCAATCTTCTCAAAAGATCGCTACTAGTTATACATTTTGGTTTTGTATCTATTTTGCTCTGATACATTCCATTATTATTGTATTTAGCGATGAAAAACTAACGAGCCTCAGACGTTTTATATTTGGTACTCCTTACTTCTTTGTTGTTGTTGCTTACTTAAGCCAATGCTTCCCATCGCGCATGGTTAGCAAACTACTTTTATGGATATTGGGATTATCAAGTATTGGACTAGTTCAGTATTGGCTGGATTATAGCAATTATGTTTGGATTGGTTAATAAAAAGAAGGGAGTAGGGGCGCTTCGCGCCCCTACTCCCTTCTAATATAAAACCCAAA
>NZ_ALWB01000406.1 GCF_000332215.1 Pseudanabaena biceps PCC 7429 | reverse complement strand
CCAGTCTGAAATGGCTTGGTTGACGCGAATTTTAAAATCAGTTGCCCAAGTAAAATATGGTGGATTATCACCGTGTATTCGCCAAGTCGCATGATGTTCAATATCGGAGACTTAGCAAGGACTATGAATTTTACGAGAATATCTCGGAGTCGTTTATTTACATAGCTTTGATCCGCAAAATGCTTAAAAATCTTACTGCTGTCAATTCTTAAATGCTTTCTTAAGAGAAGTCGTCCTTTAGAATCTAATCAGACTCCTTCTAATGTTTTATCATTTAGAGTTTCTGATAGTAAATTAAGTGAATTCAGAACTTTAGATATGAGAACCCTTACTCCATCAGCAGCAGGAGATGGGATTAACGCACATAGTCGCCTTTATGGAAATGGAATAGCTCATAACTATCAGTATGCTATTCATGAAGTGGGACGTGCTAATATCTATGAACACTACTTTGCAAGTAATGTTTTTCCTTCGTTTTTTCGTGGAAGAACTCTTGGATATTAACCTCTTGTCATCGTTACTACAATACTCAAATAACAAAAAGTGAGGTTTATAGATAGAAAATCGAAATTCTCCATAATTACAATGTCTTTATAAAAGAATCAAGAAAACTATGATCGGAGAATACACTTTGTCGAAAGTAGTAGTTAGAATCTGGAAAGATGGCACAATAGGTCATCCCTTTTTTGGTGTTTGTGTTTGGGTGGAGGCAGAACCCTCTCTAATAGAAAACTCTGTGATTGATGCAATAGGTCAAGAAGTTAATACTGGACTAGGTGAGGTTAACTCTAGAACTCACGATGACTGGATTAATGCGGCAATTGAAGGGGCTAAAGAAACTTTAACTTATCTTGAAAGGTCATCAAACGACAATTTTTTTTTGGTAAAGATTACTAAAGTCATAGGAACTGAAGTTGATACTACAGAGGATTCCGTAAAAGTTGCTGCTTCGATTGCTACATGGAGAGCTATCAATCCAAATTCCTCAGAGCCGATTCCTAAATTTGATCAACTTGAGAATATTTGGACTGTCGAATTCCCCTCACTTGTATAATTATTTCGATAACCCGCCCACAAAGTTCTTACTGGGTGCATCTCAATTTTGCAATGAGTATAAATACTTAGGATAAAAAGGAGTAATAAAGATGGATAATTTTAAGGATTAGAAGATAGAGGTGAAGCCATGACTGAATCGGAAAAGAATGAAATTCATGCTCATGTGCAAGCTATAGCAGCCATATTATACAAGGACACTGAGAGTCGGGAGCCAGAAAAATTAACAAGCCTAGAAGGCATTGAAATAGCAGTGCGGGAACAAATGCAAAACTGTGTTAGTAAAGATATCGGAATTTTTTTATCGAAGCAAGCACGGGAACAAAATCTGGTAGGAGAAGAGAAATAAAAAGTTGCTTGGGTAAACTGACAATAACCGAGAAACAGGCAAAGAAACTCGGAATCAGGGCTTATAGCCAGATGAGTCCACAGCTAGAAAAATGTTGTTTACTATTGAGTGCAAACGGTTCATACGCAAGAGCGGAGGAAGATATTGAAGTACTGGAGTTTAGACTAAGTTGATTAAGCTAATCAGAAAAAGAGCAGGAAAAAGTAACCCAGAGAATGGAGAACTGGGCAAATCCAAGAGAATGAAAAGGAGAA
>NZ_ALWB01000405.1 GCF_000332215.1 Pseudanabaena biceps PCC 7429 | reverse complement strand
TAGCATCGAAGGAGTGACTATCCTGATTGTCCAAGACAAAGAGCATCGCACCGATGACTGTCACGGCAAAATTAGCCATGAATTGCTTAACCAACTGCGCCAAAGCGAAGACTTTGTCATCCCCGCCAATACCCCATTCCAATTTCGCGCAGGAATCGCCAATCAATGGGTAGCCAAAGGAACCTTACAACTCAGCCTAAACTGCCCCAAAGGCCTCGACCTAATTCTGCCATTATCATGTTTTAAAGGACATAAACCAGCGTTAGGTATCCATAAACTCGCCAACCTAAAACTAGGAATTGTCAACTTCGCCCAAAAGCGGCGAGTCAAGACCTCCTATACCGTCTGGCAATGGTTTAGCCAACAAGCGATCGCCCAAGATGTCTTACCCACCACCCAACAGAAAGCGGAAACCCTAGTCGCCGCGCAGAGAGACATCAAACAACTCTGCCAACTCGTACAAACAGAGCAATGGGTTAAAACAGACGACCCCGAAGCCGAACCCAACGAAGAAGAAGCCGATGGCAAAATCCTCGCGGAAATCCTCAAACATGACATTCACGGACAACTGCTCGAACATCCCTATGTGGTGCGAAAGATTGAGGACTTAGTAAGAAGAAGGTGGTTAACCCTAGCCACCAGTGGCGGTATCAATTTCTCCAGTTTCATGGCACAACCCTGTCCCGAACTGGGAGAACTCGAAATGAGTATCCCCGAAATGCCCGAAGGCGAATATGTCGGATTCCGCTATCCCATCCGCGATCGCAATGACCTACAGATTTGGACAAACAAACACATCAAAGGCTTAAACCAACAGGGAACCATGTATGTCAACCCAGACATCGCCCGTGACTATTGCGGCATGGACTTTGATGGTGATACCTTCTGCGTGAAATCCGTCCATAAACTACCTGAAATCGCCAAAGAAATCCGTCAGCACCATATCAAGCCCACCACCTACAAACCCGACAAAGTGCCAGTACAAGGCACATTAGCCGAAGTCGCCTTCAGATCGACCGAAAACCAAATCGGGTAGTCCTAAAAAGGAAAGGACGCACACGGAGGTAAAGAAGTGTTGTAATGATGAATAAAATTCCAAATGGCACCAATGTGATTTTCCAACTTCTTAGAAAAGGATAAGGTCTTTCTAACTAGTCTAGATACTCGTTGACGTAACGTACAGTTGAATCGCTCAATATAGTTGGTCTTTCCCGTTTCTTTACCGACTGCCCTATGACGTTTGCTGGGAAGGACAACTGGATAAGACGAGTAGAAATCAGTGTAAATAATCGCACATTGTCGATAGACACTAGGCAACGATTCCCATAACTTTTGAGCTGAGTCCCC
>NZ_ALWB01000404.1 GCF_000332215.1 Pseudanabaena biceps PCC 7429 | reverse complement strand
GGAATTACCATTGGCTCTGGTGCTGTTGAATCTACTATCAAGCAAATTGGGCGTAGAATCAAAATATCTGGTGCTCAGTGGAAGCGCGATAATCTTCCCCAAGTTCTTAAACATCGTTGCGCTTATCTCAACCTCAATCTTGCCTAAGTATATTTACTCAGTGCCTAATTGAGATGCTCCCATCTTTTATTTCCATTTCTTGAAATTGACGGTGATCGTTGCGCTGTTCCGCTACGTGAAGCAGGAATGCAGGATTCACCAATAATTCATATTGGCGAAACGTACAATACAAGGTTAAAGTATTCGAGTTTAACCAGTATGATGCAAACATTAGCAGAATGCTATGAGACTGGTGGTTACTACATAGCCGCAGAAGGTCTGGAAGAAGAAGGATTTACTGTCGCAAATGAAAAGAAAGTCGCCGAAGCACTCCGTAAATACAATCCTGAAATGAATGCAAATGCTCTCGCAGTTATTCAGACACTACTTTTACAAGAGAATGAAATTTCAAAAGAATCATTAGAGGAATTATATAGTGCTACTTCTAGAATGAGATGGTTCAAGGATCCAAATCTGGTAAATATTTTGATTGAAGCACTGTCTTCTCGGATGTCAGACTTTCCAGAGCAAAATCTTGGTATCCGTTCAGATATCATACATACTTTAGGTCAACTGAATGATGTTAGAGCTGTTGAACCATTAATTTCTGCCCTGAAAGATAATTTTCAACTAGTTCGATATCGAGCAGCTATTGGGTTAGGTGAGATTGGTGATAGTCGAGCTATAGATCCTTTGGTTGAATCGCTAGAGGACATTGATGAACAAGTTAGAAATATGGCAAGTCACTCATTAGTAAGTCTTAAAGCTATAGAACCTATAATTCTAGCTGCCCGTCATTGTAACGTTCATGTTAGAGAGCAAGCAGCATGGATGTTAGGAGAAATTGAAGATTCCAGAGTAATGGGACTTCTTTCGCAGTTGATTAATGATGACGATCCTAATGTTGTAACAAAGGCTCGATTTGCTATAAAAAAGATTAGTCAGCGAGATTAAAGTCAGAAATGAGAGGGATCGTTGTAGCTTGTTGTGAGAGCGATCGCTTTTTTCATTTGAGAGCGATTAGGAATTTTGAGATGGTGTTTTAGGCGATTGGGAGTTTGTCGTTTGGTAGCGATCGCTTTCTATCAATGAGTAGGCGATCGATGTTTTTTCAGATTTAGTAGCGATCGCTTGTTGGGCTTTTTCATTGTAAAGGCGATCGCTTAAGGTTGAAGCTTATTATTTGCGATCGCTTTTTAGTGATAATTGAGGCGATCTCTTATTACTGGAGTTTAGACTAAAAAAGGAAAAAAAGGCAGAGTAAAAGAGATACAAACTGCCTAAAGTAGATGAAAAAGAAAAAGCACATCTACAGTCATGATTATTGACAAACTACAAGAAT
>NZ_ALWB01000403.1 GCF_000332215.1 Pseudanabaena biceps PCC 7429 | reverse complement strand
AAGACATTTACAATCTGCGTTTACTAATTTCTTCGCAGGACGGGCAAAATATCCCAACTTCAAGAAAAAACATCACGGTGGGAGTGCTGAATTTACTAAAGCTGCTTTTAGATGGAAGGATGGCAAAGTATTTTTAGCAAAATGGTCTCAACCTTTGGATATCCGTTGGAGCCGTGAGATCCCTGAAGGTGTAGAACCATCAACCATTACGGTGAAACTCTTGCCCTCTGGACGATGGACTGTATCTTTGCTAGTTGATGTCGTAATCGAAACATTACCTGAATCTCCTAATCAAATTGGCTTGGATTTGGGCATTACTAGCCTGATGGCTTTAAGTAATGGCGAGAAGATTGCCAATCCCAAAACATTCAAAGCTAAGCGCCGTAAATTGCGTAAAGCTCAAAAAGCGCTTAGCCGTAAAAAGAAAGGCTCTAATAATCGCCACAAAGCTAGATTGAAAGTCGCCAAGGTTCATGCAGCAATTAGCGATGCTCGTCATGATTTTCTTCACAAGCTGACAACTCGACTAGTTCGTGAAAACCAAGTGATTGCAGTCGAAGATTTGTCTGTGAAGAATATGGTCAAAAATAGGAAACTCGCTCTCTCGATTAGTGATGCTAGTTGGGGTGAAACAGTCAGGCAACTTGAATATAAGTGCAACTGGTATGGTCGTACTTTTGTCAAAATTGATCGTTGGTTTCCTAGCTCTAAAAGGTGTGGACATTGCGGTTATGTTGTGGATAAGTTGCCTTTAAATATCAGAGAGTGGGATTGCCCTAAGTGCAGTACACATCACGATAGAGATGTAAATGCTGCAAAAAATATTCTTGCCGCAGGGCTTGCGGTGAATGTCTGTGGAGCGACTGTAAGACCTGAAGAGAGTAAATCTCGGAAGGCTGGTGCTATGAAGCAGAAACCTAAGTCGTGAGTCTTAGGAATCCCCGTCACTTCAGTGCGGGGTGGATGTCAACTGCCAATTTATTTAGGGATTTACGAAGCTTTGAGTGAAGGTAAGTTAATTGTTGTTACGGGACCCAGTGGGGTCGGTAAAGGCACTCTATTAAAGAAATTGCTAGAGCGGTATGCCGATCGCTTTCATTTCTCAATTTCCGCCACCACCCGATCGCCACGTACGGGGGAAGAGGATGGCAGAGAATATTTTTTTTGGAGCCGTGCTGAATTCGAGCAGCAACGCGATGCGGGCGGATTTCTGGAATGGGCAGAATATGCGGGAAATCTTTATGGTACGCCGATCGCGCCAATTCATCGCGCGATCGCAATGGGGCAGATTGTTCTGTTAGAAATCGAATTGGAGGGGGCAAGACAGGTAGCCACATCTTTCCCCAATGCTCAACGCATTTTTATTGCGCCGCCTTCGATGCAAGTCTTGGAAAGTCGTTTGCGCGATCGCAGCACCGATAGTGACGAGCAAATTCGCAAACGTCTCCACCATGCTGCACTTGAGGTAGCCGCCGCCAACGAATTTGATCTCACGATTGTCAACGATGATCTAGAAATTGCTCTACAACAACTCGAAAAAGCGATGTTTCACGATTAGAATATCTTTGCTGGTGTTATCGCATATAAGTAGCTAGGCATAAGTAAACTTAAAACCTAGAAGAGCATACCGCCCGCGTAGCGGGCGGTATGCTCTCTGGTTTTGATTTTTAATTATGCCGAACTACTTATAACGGTCGCTATTTGTATTACAGCAATTATCGATCAAACGAACTACAAGGAAATTTTTGAAAGCGTTGCGAAG
>NZ_ALWB01000402.1 GCF_000332215.1 Pseudanabaena biceps PCC 7429 | reverse complement strand
ATTACCATAGGACATAATCCCCAAAATACAAGTGGCGGCGCGAAGCGCCGCCACTTGTATTTTGGGGATTTATTCCAAACCCAGAAACGAGTACCGCCCGCGTAGCGGGCGGTACTCGCTTTAGAAAAAGATGATTGGCAGTGCCTGTACTGCCAATTATCTTTGGGGCTTTAATTTGTCCTATAGTCTCGCCTTAAAGTCAAGCATTGAAATTAATCTTTTCCCTCTTGTCTCTTTAGTGAATTCGCAACACCAGCTCCACCAAATCCACCAACAGCAAGAGTAAATACCTTCTCTGGCAACTCTTGATTTCCGCATAAACCTGAATAAATTAACACTAGAGCAAAAAATGTTAGACCGACAGCTAATGCTATCTTTTTGATATTTTCACTGGATGTTTGACTTTCGATCTTAAACTTCTCCTTGGCAATGGCTTCCTGATGTCTATTTTCTTCCTTCTGTTTAGCTAACTCAAATCGTTTCTCGTCATAGCTTTGACAAAATTTCAATAGGCCTAAAGCATCTTTTTCAGCCAAAATCTCAAATAATTCCTGCGATATGGTGGGCATTTGGATAGGTAAAGTAGAACTTTCTACTGTGGTAACAATGGGTTTTATTCCAGTAAAAGTCTTATCAATTGCTGAAGAGCTATTTTTTTCGGGATTATCGTCTTGAGATTTAGCATTCGTCATAACCACCTTGTAAAAAACTAGTTAATGATTGATTAATCTGATTGATTACATAATCAGCACGCCTATTTAAGTAATTGCCATCCCCGTTATAAATCATCACTACAACCTCCTCTTCCCCATCTTCAGGTAATTCTGGACTAATTTCCCACTCAGGATTCGCTCGTCTTATAAATTCCACATTTTGCCTAAATTCAACTACTTGCTCTTCACTCGCTGGGGTGGGGAGATAAAATCGATAGACTTTATTGACTGATTGACCAAGGTTAGGTATTCGGCTACGGGCTTTAACTGGAAACAATTGATAAGTCTCGATGGCTTTATATAAGATATCTGCAACTTCCCCCTCCGCATTGTCCACGGTCTTTTGCATTGCTCCTTGAAAATCTTGAGAAAGGCTCAGATCTAGTTGTTTATGCTTGGTTTGAGTGATTGCTTCTGAGGAATCAGCGTTCATAGTAATTTACAAAAAGTGATCTTATTAACACAAATTCAATAGAGTTTAATAGAGTTCAATAGAGGAAGGTTGAGATAAACTTGTAGCTATTTACACCTATTTACAATTGATTGCCATAGTTTCCGATCTTGATTAGAGACTTAATATTATGGAGAGACAATTATCTTTTTGATCTCATCGTTTTCGATAATGGCTAATTCACGACCTTTTTTTTTCTCTTCTTGGGCAATGTTATAGATTGCCAAGGCTGTTCGTAAAACTTCAGACATGTTCTTATCTGATTCGTCGGAGATCTTTTGTAATATTTCGTAGTCGTTATTACTTAGGTCGAGATTTAGTCTCTTTCTTTTTGGAGTTGGGGAGTTAGACATATTAACAATCACAGGAATACTTGCCATAGAAAAGAAAAGCATCACCAAAAATATTATTTATATATTATTGGCATATAAATAATATATAAATAATATATGTTTATTTCTTTAGTTTTAGGCGATCGCATGTTCGCTTAACCTTAGATTTACATGAGCTTAACCTTTCGGAGAAATTATTATAACACATAAATTTTGTGTATCAAACAAAATTTATCTCCGCCAAATTTTTCATACTATAGCTGCCGTCAACTGTATCAGGACATAAACCCCAAAAGAGGGTTGCCGCACTCCGTGCGGCAACCC
>NZ_ALWB01000401.1 GCF_000332215.1 Pseudanabaena biceps PCC 7429 | reverse complement strand
GTAGTTTATCAATAATCATGACTGTAGATGTGCTTTTCTTTTTCATCTACTTTAGGCAGTTTGTATCTCTTTTACTCTGCCTTTTTTTCCTTTTTTAGTCTAAACTCCAGTCTTCTAGATACCATTTAATAATTGCAGCCCGACTTCTCGCGCCACCATAGAGTTTAATCATCGTTGTTCCTAATTATTTACAAAGTATTGAAGTACACAGGTTTTCATTGTGCCCAAGGCACATAAAACCTCATACAGCAATTTTCGATCAAAAGAACCACAAGAAACTTTTTGAAAGTGTTGCTTCGCAACACTTTCAAAAAGTTTCTTGGTTTGGATTGGAGCGTAAAGCGCTGTAAATTGGTATTAGATTATTGCTTGACGATCTCATTGCGATCGCTATCGCGCCAAGGAGTTTCGACAAAACTAGGAATCGGTGACTTGGGTAAACCCCATTTTGTAACTAAATATTGAAGTACGCGATCTTGCGATCGATGAAACGCATCAATATCACCATCACCACGATTGACGATCGCAAACCATATTGCGCCATGCTGCTGGGTTTGGACAACTCCTGCTAGGGAGCTGACATCCGAGAGCGTACCAGTTTTAAGGATGGTTCCTTTCGGTATTTTGCGCCCTTCAATAGTACCGCAGTTACAATCGCTACTGGGGAAGAGATCGGCGAGGGTTAAGCCTTCCACCTGAGCCCGATTATGCACTGCCATCAAAATTGCGACAACCGCACGGGGAGAAATTTGATTAGATTGTCCTAGCCCCGAACCATTAATCAATCTAATTTCGGAAGCAGGCATATCCGTAGCATTAGAGGCGATCGCCGCCACCTGTTTGCCTCCGCCCAATTGTAAGGCAATCATTTCTGCCATCTCATTATTGCTAAAGGTATTCATCCGCTTCAGAATTTGCCAGAGGGGCAGTGATGCGTGACGAATCAATAATTTACTTGTGGAAATATTCGCTGGGGAGAGATTGGGGACAGCTCGGACATTACCAAGAACGGTAATCTGGGGTTTCATTGTTCCCGCTGGCATAGTCGCATACTGCTCAGCAACCTCTCCATCCCATCGACTGCTATCTAGAGCTAAACGGAGTAAATTAGCCACTTCCTGAGGATTAGCCTCGAAATTCATCGCAAATCTACCCGTGACAATCAGATTACCCTGAATTCTTTTAATACCTAGTTGATTGAGTTTATTGCCAAGGGCGATCGCCTCTTCCCACACAAAAAACGGATCGCCACCACCCTCAATAATCAGATCTCCTTTGAGAATGCCACCCCCCAGATTGCCCGTACTCCAGATATTGGTAATAAAGCGATAGTTAGAACCCCATGTTTGCAACGAAGCCAGAGTGGTCGCAATTTTAGTAAGTGAAGCCGTTGGCAAAGGTTGGCTAGATAATCGACCTGAGGCAATCTCGCCATCGTGGGACTGAATCCATACTCCTTGATCGGGATGAGTTAACCCTGCCTGCTTGAGTTCGTCGAGCATAATCGCGATCGCTTGATTCACCACTGGATTGGGTAGCGCCTTGGCGCTGGCTTCCGCGACTAAAACAGGACGGGTAACATAGCTCATTAGCGATCGAGGAACTGTTACCACCTCACGACCATTGAGGGCTTGGGTCGAAACCGATAACAGCAAAGCGCCTACTAGACTCCACATTGTCATTAGGTAAACCAAAACTAGAATGAACAAATATCGATTCACAAAAGTGTTATCACACTTTTGTGAATTAAAAACTAAACCTCGTAAGGGTTTTCAAGTTAAGGAATGGCGTAGCCATTTCTTAACTTGGTATAAAACTAGAATACATAGCGATCGCTAGTGCTGTTCGGACGTAAACCCCAGAATCAAAACCTATAGTGCACGTGCAGCGTGCGCTATAGGTTTTGATTCTGGGGGTTTATATTTAATTGCGCCTAGCTACTTACAGCGCTTTGCGCTCAAACCCAAACCAAGGAAATTTTTGAAAGCGTTGCTTCGCAA
>NZ_ALWB01000400.1 GCF_000332215.1 Pseudanabaena biceps PCC 7429 | reverse complement strand
AATAGGTGGAATATCATCGGAAGATCTTTGGATCTCAGTGGTTTGAGAATCTAAGACAGGTTGAATGGTAAAGTCGGACTCTCTTTGGATCGTGCGATCGCTTTGAGTAATATTATCTAGCCGAGCTATATCAGTTTGATTGCGATCGATAGGAGCAGAATAATCTGCATTAACTCTTGCTTGAATATTGCGATCGCTTTCTAATGGAGTATTGTTTACAGTCGGTAAAACAATTGGCAAATTTGGTAAATCAGCAGTATCAACTTGCCTTTGAACTACCTGATTTATATCGTTGGACTGGTTATCTAGTATTTCTGAAATAGGCTGATCGGAAGTTGATGTGCTTGGAATTGGTGAAGCATTATCATTAGATCTTTGGATTTGAGGAGAATTAATTGATTCAATATTTGAGATAACTTGTCTTTGGATTTCAGTGGTTTGAGAAGGTTGAATGGTAAAGTCGGACTCTCTTTGGATCGTGCGATCGCTTTGAGTAATACCATCTGTCTGCTCTATATCAGGTTGACTGCGATCAATAGGAGCAAGATCGTTAGTCTTTTTCTGTATAGCAGTATCAACTTGCCGTTGGAATACCTGATTTGTATCGTTGGACTGGTTATCTAGTATTTCTGCAATGGGTTGATCGGAAGTTAATGCGTTTTGAATAGGTGGAATATCATCGGAAGATCTTTGGATCTCAGTGGTTTGAGAATCTAAGACAGGTTGAATGGTAAAGTCGGGCTCTCTTTGGATCGTGCGATCGCTTTGAGTAATATTATCTAGCTGAGCTATATCAGGTTGATTGCGATCGATAGGATTAGGATCATTAGTCTGCCTTTGTATAGCATCAGTTTGCGATAAATTAATATCTTGGGCAATAGCTCGAATAGGAGCAGAATAATCTGCATTAACTCTTGCTTGAATATTGCGATCGCTTTCTAATGGAGTATTGTTTACAGTCGGTAAAACAATTGGCAAATTTGGTAAATCAGAAGCATCAACTTGCCTTTGAACTACCTGATTTGTATCGTTGGACTGGTTATCTGGTATTTCTGCAATGGGTTGATCGGAAGTTGATGTGCTTGGAATTGGTGAAGCATTATCATTAGATTTTTGGATTCGAGGAGAATTATTTAATTCAATATCGTTTGAGATAACTTGCCTTTGGATCTCAGTACTTTGAGAATCTAAGATAGGTTGAATGGTGTCGGACTCTCTTTGGATCGTGCGATCGCTTTGAGTAATACCATCTAGCCGAGCTATATCAGTTTGATTGCGATCGATAGGAGCAGAATAATCTGCATTAACTCTTGCTTGAATATTGCGATCGCTTTCTAATGGCAAACTTGGTAAATCAGCAGCATTAACTTGTCTTTGGACTACCTGATTTATATCGTTGGACTGGCTATCTAGTATTTCTGCAATGGGATGATCGGAAGTTGATGTGCTTTGGATTGGCGAAGCATTATCATTAGATCTTTGGATTTGAGGAGAATTAATTGATTCAACATCGTTTGAGATAACTTGTCTTTGGATTTCAGTGGTTTGAGAATCTAAGATAGGTTGAATGGTAAAGTCGGACTCTCTTTGGATCGTGCGATCGCTTTGAGTAATACCATCTAGCCGAGCTATATCAGGTTGATTGCGATCAATAGGAGCAAGATCGTTAGTCTGTCTTTGTATAGCATTGGTTTGAGATAAATTAATATCTTGAGCAATATATCGAATAGGAGCAGAATAATCTGCATTGACGCTTGTTTGAATATTGCGATCGCTTTCTAAAGGAGTATTATTTACAATTGGCAAATCAGTAGTATCAACTTGCCGTTGGACTACCTGATTTATATCGTTGGACTGGTTATCTGGTATTTCTGCAATAGGTTGATTAGAAGTTGATGTGCTTGGAATTGGTGAAGCATTATCATTAGATTTTTGGATTCGAGGAGAA
>NZ_ALWB01000399.1 GCF_000332215.1 Pseudanabaena biceps PCC 7429 | reverse complement strand
CTTACTGGGTTTGGTGTTTAATTCACAAAAGTGTTGTCACACTTTCGTGAATTGGTATAAGTAGTTCAGCATAATTAACTGCCCCAAAATCAGAGAGCATAACGCCCGCGAAGTGGGCGTTATGCTCTTCTAGGTTTTAAGTTTACTTATGCTGAACTACTGACTTGCCGATTACTTGCCGATTACTTGCCGAAATATGAAGATGTAATGTTTTGGGTTAATAAAATATCTCACTCGGTGCGGAACCTCCTGACAATTGGGAAATACTACTATTTTTTATGCCTTCAGGTTCTTCGTTTTAGGGTTGTGATTTTAAATCTTCAATTTTCTTCTTAGCGCGGGAAATCGCCAGTCCATTATCAATAGGGGCAATGATCGTACCCATCAAAGCTGCTGCATTGAATAAACGTTTTTTCTGATCTTTGCTATTATCCAGCGAAACCATGACAATCCCCAACAACATCGCAACTCCGATCAGTATCAGGAAAGGTTGCCAACGCCTTGTATAACCGTAACCACCAGCGGGGAATAATAACGAGATGATGACCGCAATGGTGATATTCTTTTGAGAGAGGTTATAAACTTGCTTGAACTCCTTCTCATTTTTAGTTTGTTCCAAATTTTCTAATTGTTTTTGGAAATCTTCCTGTGACATAAAGATATATAGTGAATTGCCTGAAAAATTATATAGCAATGTTTGTGCAAGTTAGAACATGGCACTGGTCAGCTAATGGGGGATGGATTCTGAAATGTCCATTTCATGACAATAAAAAAGGTGCAAATATGTCGATCGCGCTTTAGCTGACCAGTACCTAGCTACATAAAAGGTGAATATAGCGATCGCGATCACAGAAAATCAACAAATTAATCACAAACTATTATAAGAATAAAGACGAGAGTATATAGGGAAATGCTTGGGTTTTGGAGTTGCTATGAATTGTCGATTTTGCCAAAATTATGAGCCAAAGGGAAGATATGGCGGTCATTGCCATTTATTATCGGTAGAGGTGCAAGGGAAGTGGGTTGCCTGTAGTCACTTTTTTACTAAATTCTCGAAACAGACATTAATTGCGAGTGAAAAAATAAGTGTTGATTTAACAAGTGTTAATTTAATGATGCCTAGCGCAAAAGCCTCCAATAATCACTAATATATAATAGATAAATAATAGATCAAGATATAAACGTACAAAGTAATAAGTTTGCCTGAAATATCGCTCTTTTTATGAATTTTTATCCTAGCTAAAATTAAGTATATCCGTATATTTTAAAGAAATATTTTAAGAATCAAAAAAAGCCTATATGACCTGATATGAGGTTATTATAGGCTTTTGAACTTGAAGTTTGCAAGCAGCTTGACACCTCCCTACTTAACAAAAATTATGTGATTATGACGCTGGGGGGATTGGATTAAAAGTTATTTTTAGTTATATTCTAGGGTAGCATTTGCAGAGACGCACGATACTTTGCATTTTCCCATAAATATCATTCCCATAAATATCATTCCCATAAATATCATTCCCATAAATATCATTCCCATAAATATCATTCCCATAAATATCATTCCCATGAATATCACAATCCATGGCGAGCAATCCAACTCGTAAAACTTTGCATAGGTTATTGGGATTGCTGGAATGAAGCCGAGACATTTTTTATCCTTCCTACTCCCTTCCCACCAAAGAAATAGACATCAAAAACTAATAATTAGCGTTGCGGCGCTTCGCGCCGCAACGTCTAATTATTCACTGGGAAGGGAGTATGCCTAGCTGCTTAGTTTCTCACAGAGGAAATAAAGAAAATAGAAAAAATAGAGAAAAGGCGATGCAATGCATCGCCTTTTCTCTTTGGAAATAAATGGAAAGCCCCCTTCCCACCTCTATTGCAGAATCGCATTGTTCAAAAGATTAAACAACTTCAAACACAAGTGAACAAAGCAATGACGGTACTTACAAAGATCAAGCCTTCCTTCAAAAAAACCGCAGTTTCCGCGCTCCTTTCCTTAGCTGCCGCCGTTCCTACTAGCGTCACTCTTTCACAAATATTTGCTAGCCCTAGCGAAGCTGCTGACTATTGCCAATGTGTTGGTTATGTCAAGAATCGCTTTGGAATCACTACTGCGGTTGGCAATGCCAAGGACATGATCTATAGCTTACCCAATCTGGGATTCACCCGTATCAGCAATCCTCAAGTTGGTGCAATTGTGATCATGCAACCCAGCTTTCGTGGTGCTGACCCTACCTATGGACATGTGGGAATTGTCGAGAGAACTTCTGTCCGTAATGGCAATACTTATCTGACTGTACGGGGTGCAAATCAAGGTGGCAACTTGTTCACAGAGTCTAACTGCTATAACGTAGCTCTTGTCGATTTTGGAACTCCTGTGAACGGACGTTCTGATGTCTCTTATTGGGTAAAAGGGAATACTCCCCAACCTCCAACCAATCCGATCCGCTACGTCAGCTTCTCTGGAACCAGTGCTTCTAGCGGCATCAATGTCCGCTCTGGACCTGGTTCAAACTTCGGGGTTGTCCGACGCATTGGCGGTAATCAAAGAGTGTACTTTGATGCTTGGCAGTACGGCACTACTGAGAGAGATTTGTGGTTGGGTACACCAGATGCTCGTTGGTATCGCATCTCAGGTACTAATCAATGGATTTCCAGTGCTGTTGTCTATGGAAATGCTCCTGGCTCTCGCCCAATGCCTTAGCTTCTAGCAGATATAAGTGCGGCGCTAAGCGCCGCACTTATATTTAAAGTTTTTTTAATTTGTAGGTTTTTATGGTTACACAACTTCCCAACAAAGTAGCGATCGCCTCGTTTATCTCGCTTCTATTCGCAAGTCCTAGCTTTGCTGAACCAATATTAACGCGGTTTCCCAATATTGATCCTGCTTCTCTCAATAGCAATCCGCCAATCTGCTTCGCGCAAATCTCTAGTAATCAAGCGATCGACCTCTCCTCCATTTGTGGATTTCGCAGTCCCGAAATTTGCAATATTGGATTAGGAGAAGCATCTGAAAAATCGCAGTTACTCTCAGACTTTTGCAGAAAGAATCAACGATGTGAGC
>NZ_ALWB01000398.1 GCF_000332215.1 Pseudanabaena biceps PCC 7429 | reverse complement strand
CAAATCAAAGACCTGCTTCTCGACGCAGTACAAGCAAGCGTACAGGAACTAGGAGAATACCTCGCTCAGCATCCAGACCAAATCTCAAAAGTAGATCCGAGCATCGTGGAAATGCTGACCTATGCCGAGTACTTCGTCAAAGCCGCCATGAACGAATACACCACAGACCCGCAACATTGCCGTGAAGTTGCGACAAGACATCTCGAAACTCTGTCCGAAGACTATCCCCAGATCTTCTCTAAAAAAAATGCAGCAAGAGAATTGAACTAAACATCAATCTAGCGATCGCGCTTAAATTCGAGTGAACTGACAAAGATCTCGCTTACCGATTCCCCAACCAGCATTGAAGAAAATCAACCAATATTAGGAAAACAATGAAGCCACCAACAATTTTCAAGATCGCAGTTGAAGCTCTTATAACCATGAGCCTGATAGCATTACTGGGATTATTGACCGCACTAACCTATGCCCTACTATCATTTCTAGGGGCTGAACCCACTGATCAATCACTGCTGACTTCTCAGACAGAAACACCTGAAGTCACAGTCAAGAATCTAACAGCCCCAAACCCAGTGCTACCAGATGCAACAGTAGCATTACCCTCAGCAAAAGCAGCCCCGAAACTGAAAGCTATGGTAAAGGAAGTAAAGACTGAAATCATTGCCGAAGTCGCTACCAAGCCCCTCACGAAAATGACCGTTCAAGAACTAAGACCCTTAGCCAAAGAACGCAAAATCCCTAACTGGCGAAAACTGAAGAAGAAGGAATTGATTTTCTATCTAACCGCCTAGATTAAAAGAGCAAGCTCGTCAATGCAGATATCTATCAAAGAATGAAATCTGCATTGACAAGCAAGAGAAGTAAGAAGAACGCTAGCGCGTAAAGTCCGCGAACGATTGTCCACAAAAAATTAAAGTCAGGAGACTAAAAACATGGCACGTCAACTAAGATTCGATACCCCAGAAGAACTTGCCGATAAAATCATCGATAAATTGAGTCAAGAAGAACTGCACGTAACCACTAGAGCCTTGATTGTCCATATCAATGAACAAATCCCCGTCAAGGAACTGGAAAAGATGGTCGCAGATAGCAACGCAGTGGTTGAAACATCTCGCAAACCCAAAACCCGTAAACCACAAGTCAGCACAGACAAGATGTGGCTGTACCAAGCAAAGAAGGGATGGGCTTTAGCAAACATCAACCTGCCCATTGAGAAAGTGATCCAACGCTTGCAGAACCATTATGGCTGCAAGATTCTGGCAACCAGAGAAGGCAAGATCAACTTTCTACCATCCAAACCCACCACCATTGACGAACTGCAAAAGAATGGATTTGTCGTTTATCGCCAAGACCTAAACAAGAAAGCAGCCTAGTCCATCCACAACTACCAAAAGCAACTAGATCCAACGATTTGGATCTAGTTGCTAAATTACTTTGAGAGCATAAACAGATGCTAACGATCGCTAAGACCAACCTCGCCACAGGAGAGATCGTCGATAACGAGATCCAATTTCGGGACACCCTTCTTGAAGCCATGCATCCAGACATCAACCTCAGTATTGGCAACATTTCCAGCTACTTACAAAAGATCGCCAAAGCCGAAAGCATCGCTAAAACCAGTAAATCCCCCAGCAAGCGCAGCACCGCCGCCAAAAGCATTGGACCTCTGAAGAAACAAGCGATCGCCGCCTTAAGCAAAGGGATGGGTAAATACCAACTAGCAGGAGCATCGGGAGCCAGAAAGCACGGAGACTTCTTCTTCAGTCAAGGACTAAACCCCTTCGCCACCTATTTCCCCAGTGCGATGGGACAAATCAATTACGGCTCGATCCTGATGACCGAATGCCTGAAAATCTATAGCATCGAAGGAGTGACTATCCT
>NZ_ALWB01000397.1 GCF_000332215.1 Pseudanabaena biceps PCC 7429 | reverse complement strand
TTACTGGGTTGGTTTTTAATTCAAGAAAGTGTTGTCACACTTTCTTAAACTTGACTTGGGACAAATCAAACCCCAAGAATTGAGTGGCGGCGCTTCGCGCCGCCACTCAATTCTTGGGGTTTATGTCCTAGTACAGCGACAGCTATAGTTTGCATAGAGATACATTATTGAACATTATTCCGCCTAATAATCCGCCTAATAATCCATCGAATAGTCCATTACCCCTTGTTTCCCGTCCCCATGGGTTAGCTCGATGGATCCCGATTATCTCAGTATTGAGAAATTATCAACGTCCTTGGTTAATGCAAGATATTAGTGCAGGATTGGTACTAACTGCAATCCTGATTCCCGCTGGAATGGGCTATGCGGAAGCCACAGGTTTGCCCGCGATTTATGGGCTATATTCCACAATTTTGCCGCTCATAGCCTATGCCATTTTTGGCTCTAGTCGCATTTTGGTTTTAGGTCCTGACTCTGCGCTAATTCCAATTATTTCGGCAACTGCCCTTCCCCTAGCTAATGGCGATCCGCTCCATGCGATCGCGATCGCAGGAATGCTATCTATCCTTGCAGGCATCATCTGCATTATCGCAGGCATAGCAAAATTTGGCTTTATTACAGAACTTCTCTCTAAACCAATCCGCTATGGATATCTAAATGGAATTGCCGTAACCGTTTGCATCAGCCAATTGCCCAAGATATTTGGTTTTTCCGTAGATGCTAATACCATTTGGGAAGAGATAATTGGGTTTGGACGGGGAATCTATGATGGTCGAGCAAACTATACAGCTTTAGCGATCGGATTAGCCTGCTCGATCATAATTCTGACCTGCAAACGCTTTGCCCCAAAAATTTCAGGGGTACTAGTCGTGGTGGCGGGGACAACAGCGATTAGTTCGCTCTTTGATCTTTCCCATCGAGCGGGAATATCGGTCGTAGGCGCTTTGCCTCAGGGCTTACCTGCTTTTCAGATTCCTCACCTTCAACCTGTAGAATTCAAAACTATAGTCTCTAGCGCAGTAGCGATCGCCCTAATATCTTTTGCCGATATGAGCGTGTTGTCGCGGACTTTTGCCATTCGTGGCGGCTATAAGGTTGATCGCAATCAAGAGTTAATTGCCTTGGGGATCGCCAATATTGCTTCGGGTTTATTTCAAGGCTTTGCCATAAGTAGTAGTGCATCACGAACGCCTATTGCTGAGGCAGCAGGCTCCAAAACCCAGATTACAGGAGTAGTAAGCGCGATCTGCATCGCCATAGTTTTGTGTTTCACTCCACTCCTCTTACAAAACTTACCCCAAGCAACCCTGAGTGCGGTGGTGTTTTCGGCAGGGCTGGGGATTTTGGAAATTGAGGGGACTTGGCGACTATATCAGCTACGTCGGTTTGAATTTGTTTTGTCTGTGGTTTGTTTTGCAGGGGTTGCCCTACTTGGGGTGATTCAAGGAATATTTGGTGCAGTGGTTTTAGCTTTGTTTGCCTTTGTCTGGAGTGCATGGCGACCCCATTATGCGGTTTTAGGGCGAGTGGATGGACTTAAGGGCTACCACGATATTTTGCGCCATCCTGAAGGAAGAAGAATTCCGGGACTCGTAATTTTCCGTTGGGATGCGCCACTGTTTTTTGCCAATGCCGAAACCTTTTGTGAACAGGTGATACGCGCGATCGTAACCGCCCCAACGGCAACTAAGTGGGTAGTTGTAGCTGCTGAACCCGTGACCGATATCGACCTCACCGCTGCGGATGCGATCGCAGAACTTGAGAAAACCCTATGTAAGGCAGGTATAGGTTTATGCTTTGCCGAGATGAAAGGTCCAACGAAGGATCGATTGAAACGTTACGGGCTATTCACAGAGCTGGGCAAAAATAACTTTTTCCCAACAATCGGGCAAGCCGTGGATATTTACGTACAAGTAAATAAGGTTGAATGGCACGACTGGCATAATTGAAGTATCTCAAAAGGAGAGTGGTGGCAAAGTGCCACCACTCTCCTTTTCGGATTTGATTTTTCTTAACTAACGTCAGTTCGGGTTAAGCTGGCAAATTTTAAAAGCCCAAAAGTAAAAGCCTTGCTAC
>NZ_ALWB01000396.1 GCF_000332215.1 Pseudanabaena biceps PCC 7429 | reverse complement strand
AATAGAGGGTTGCGGCGCTTCGCGCCGCAACCCTCTATTGGGTTTGATATCCTGACTTAAGTGACTATAGCTATAAATCATAAATTTATAAATCATAAATTTATGCCCGCGATAGCTGCCAACAAAAATTTGTACTGGCAAAAATAGCCGTCAATAAAACCAGAATCCAAATAGATAATGCAATCGTTGTTACAATTTTTGAGTTAAGTTTACTCCCCATATTAAAGGGTAAAAAAACCATTCTATTGTCATATTGCAATTGACTTTTTTGGGCTTCACTCAGGATCAAATTTTGCAAAATTTGATCCGTACATTCATCTGAGAAACTATTATTAAAAAGGCAGAGGATATTTGTCGTTCTCCGTCCTAATGTAAAGGTATTTGTTGTTTTTTCTCCTTTAATTAAGGTTTGTGCTACCTCTAAGTTATTGGGCATAACTACTGAAATAATTTGAACCATTATGCTAATGGCAATCAAAGCAGCAACAAACCAATTTTTGATTTTCTGATGTTGCCATCTTTGGATTAATAATGCGAGTAGAGGAACTAGTATAAGATGTACGGATGTAACATGATATCTAGCACCCCAAGCAACATCACCACTCCAAAACTCGACCTTGCTTGTTAATATCAAAAACATCACTAAGTTAAAGATATTTACAATTAAATACCACCTCATATAAGGCAATATTATTTTCCAAGTCAAAAACGCGATCGCCAAGCATGGAATTAACAATGGATCGTAAATAAAGATACTTTTGGCGGGAGTAAAAAGTACGCCCAAAATACCAACTTCGGGCGAATTAATCAGGGGATAGTTAGGAGGAAGTGCGGGTAATTGAGCAAAAAATGGGTCAGTAGCCTGTGTTTGCATAAAAACACTAGAACCTGTAGCCCAGAAGTTTCCATACCGAAAGAAAGCAAGGGTTCTGTCAAATAGTGCGATCGGTAAAAAGCCCGTAATCCACAGCCATACACATTGCCATATTTTATATCTATTACGGCTTTGATAAGCGATACAGCCAAGGAGAAACATTAAAGAAGTAAAAGCATTAATAATACTAGTATTACGAATTAAAACAGCAATTCCCATTGACAAGCCACTACCTATCACAAACTGATATTTTCCCCTTTGCAAATAGGCGAGGGAAAGAGCATAACTAGTCAAGGTTAAGAGAAGAATTTGATTATTTTGTTGGTGGACTTGAGCATAATTTAGAACTGTCGTTCCCATGAGCATGACGATGCTCGCTAAACCTGCAATTTTTTCTTTAAACTCAAAAAGTCTTAATAGATAAAAACAAGCTATAACCATTGCCACATTGAGGGGGACAAAAGTTAAAAAGCTCACAATTAAACGCCGCAAATATAGTTCAGGTATGGCGGATCTGTTGGGGATTAATCGATGCAATTGCGTTCCTATCCAGTCCGCAGGAAGCATCAGCATCGACTGCCCCAAATCATAATTGATATAGCGTTTTCCACCCGTTCCCATTAGTCCGCCACCAATTTCTCCACGAATAATAGGTTTAAAATCTGGAGAAACCTCTGGAGTTCCCGTCCACCAAGCATGAGCCATTTGCAATCGAAAATCGGTGTCTGAACTTCCAAGTGAGCCTGTATTGATTACGCCAATCCATAACAGTGCAACTAGAGCAAGTTGGGTGACTATTTTCATAGGTTAGGACATAGTTAGGGATGACTAAAGAATAAACTAAAAACCAAAAGAGAGAGGCGGCGCGAAGCGCC
>NZ_ALWB01000395.1 GCF_000332215.1 Pseudanabaena biceps PCC 7429 | reverse complement strand
GCGGGCGGTATGCTCTCTGGTTTTGGTTTTTAATTATGCCGAACTACTTAGCAAATCCTTAACCTTTTGGCTTCTGCGATCGTGGGACTTTGGGATCGCTTTTGGGCTTATTAAAACCACTACCTGCTTTACTAGAGGTTTTAGACTTTTTCGGTTTTGGTAATGGGGCTGCTGCTTCCAATGGGCTGACAGATTCCACTTCTGAAACTGTTACAGTTTCTTTAACATCATTTTCAATGGTTGTTTCAATGGTTGTTTCAATGGCTGTTTTTAGCGCATTTTCTAAAATGCCCTCAACAGGAAGTTCACTAGAGTCTTTGGCAAGGTGATGAGGCGCTTGTTCGCCAACAGTATCTTCAGCAATCGGTTCGACAACTGGTTCTGCAATCGGTTCTAAAATAATTGGTTCGGCGATTTCCGCAATCGGTTCGACAATTGGCTCTAAAATAGGTTCGGCAATTGGTTCTACGATTTCCGCAATCGGTTCGACAATTGGCTCTAAAACAGGTTCTGCAATTGGTTCTGCGATTTCTGCAATCGGTTCAGTAATCGGCTCTAAAACAGGTTCGGCAATTGGTTCTGCAATTTCTGCAATTGGTTCTGCAATCGGCTCTAAAATAGGCTCGGCAATTGGTTCTGCAATTTCCGCAATTGGTTCAGCAATCGGCTCTAAAACAGGCTCGGCAATTGGTTCTGCAATTTCTACAATTGGTTCGATATCAGCAATTGCTTCGATCGCTGGTTCTGATATGTTTACAGATGCAGCGGCGATCGCAATTTCCGCGATCGCTTCAGGCTCGCTCCCTTGAGTAAGGGCTCCTTGTTTACTAAACCCACGACCAGTTTTGCTGGAAGCCCGTGACTTTTTGGGTTTAGCTTGCGCGATAGGCTCCTGTTTGTTAAAACCATTACCCGTTTTGCTGGAAGCTCGTGATTTTTTGGGTTTAGCGTCTATATTTGCGGGTGAATCTTCTTTCTCTACAACGGACACTGCTGCTTCCGAGATAAGTTCAGTTTTAATTTCAATATTGCCTTCAGAAATTGCTTCAGGGATGCTTTCAGAAATCCCTTCGGGAACTACGTCGGGAATACTTTCAGAAATTGTTTCGGATACAGCTTCAGGAATGGCTTCAAGAGTAATGACTTCAAGGTTGTCTTCTCCAATTGGTTCAGGAGATTTTTGAGAAACTGATTCGGTAAACTCTGCGGGAGATTGCTGAGAAACTGGTTCGATAAACTCTGCGGGAGATTGTTGAGAAACTGGTTCGGCAACTTCTTCGAGTTTAACAACAAACTCTTCAGTAACTTCCTTAAGAGGCGCGATTTCTGCATTAATCTCTTTATCGCTTTCTGGGGAGAGTTCTAGAGGGATTTCTGATAATTCGGTGGGAACTTCTATAGGAGTATCTAGAGCTTCTATCGTTTGTTCAGTTTGTTCGTTTTGTTCTTCGATCGCAATCGCAGGAGTAGAAAGACTGAATGGCGCAACTTCAACCACAGATATAGGATCGGTCGTTAGAGAATTGAGTTGCAATCTTGGAATAGATATTTTGATAATTTTGCCACCAGACCGATGGATTGCTTGCAATCTTTGGGAAAGGGAACTATACGGAACTGTTACCTTATACGCAGCAGCACCTCTTGCCATTCTGTTGGAATGATTGCCGCCAGCAAACTCAATTGTTACTCGCTGATATTCGTCAACGCTTAGGTTAGGGTTGGCAGAATTAATATCTAAACTTTTCATATCAAAATCATCCTAGCGATCGCGATCGGGCGATCGCATTTCAAAACTTTTTAAATAATCTGTATAAGTATTCCGTAAAAATGACGCTGAAAATCAATTTTTTTACACCTCAAATATTACAAAAGATTGCTTGGTAATCTTTTGTAATATTTTTCCAGTGCATAAGTAGCTGGGCATAAGTAGCTAGGCATAAGTAAACTTAAAACCTAGAAGAGCATACCGCCCGCTGCGCGGGCGGTATGCTCTCTGGTTTTGGTTTTTAATTATGCTTAACTACTTAATAATTATAAGCAAAATAGATTTTC
>NZ_ALWB01000394.1 GCF_000332215.1 Pseudanabaena biceps PCC 7429 | reverse complement strand
TGCGGCGCGAAGCGCCGCAACTCTCTATTGGGTTTGATGTCCTGACTTAAGTGAATATAGATATAATTCACAAAAGTGTGACAACACTTTTGTGAATTGGTATAAAAACCTTACTTAGCAAAGATTTTTGTAAATTATCGGGTTTTACCTATTCTTTTTAGTGATTATGAATCCCATACTACAAACTGAAATCTGTCATTTTATCCGCGAGATCGGTCAAAAAGCGATTCATCTAAGAGAGAGAGGTTTTCAAGTTGATGAAAAAGGTTTTGATGATTATGTAACTAATGTCGATCGCGAACTCGATTTACTATTAAGGCAAAGGTTTCAGGCATGGTTTCCCGATGATGTGGTAATTAGCGAAGAAAATCAACAATCGCCAGAACTATGGCAAGAAAAACAAGCATCTAGTCAGAAATATTGGTTCATTGATCCTATTGATGGTACTGATGATTTTATTCATGGGCGGGAATTCTATTCAGTGATGGTAGGGGTTTTAGAGCAATCTCAGCCAGTGCTGGGCTGGATCTATGCACCAAATAGCGATCGCCTATATTTTGGTGGAACTGCTGTTAATGGGTTATTCACGGTTACCAATGGTCATCTCCCCGAAGTTTTGCCTTCTATGCCGCCCAAGGGAGCAAGTAGCGATCGCGTAATTGTCAGTAAAAAAGACGATCTTGCCTATGGTGAGGCGATTCGCACCGCCGTTCCCAATGTGGAGTTTTATAGTCTCGGTAGCTTTGGTTTAAAGGTAATGGAAGTGGTTCAAGGTCGTGCAAATGCTTATATCTATCTCAATCGGCGCGTGAAGCTCTGGGATACCGTTGGTCCTCTGGCGATCGCCAAAGCTGCTGGGTTAGTTTGTTGCGATCTGACAGGTCGAGAAATCGGATTTGGCTATGATGATATCGATCCTGCGAAACTTACCCATAACCAAGTTATTGTGATTGGCTGGTCAAAATTTATCGACGAATTTCTGGATTCGATTCATCAAAACCTCTACGACTGCATGTAAACTGGATGTAAGTAGCTAAGCATAATTAAAAAAACGAAACCAGAGAGCGTACAGCCCGCTTAGTGGGCTGTACGCTCTCTGATTCTGGTAGCTGCCGTCACCCATCTTTTGCAAAACTTGTATTGCTCTAGTCCCGACAGATGCGATCGCATTTCGATAGCCATCTAATCACCAGTTCTTGAAATCCGCTTGTTTCATGCCTACATCAGCAATATATATTTTAGAAGTGATATGGCGCTATATTAATTAATAAATTCTAATAACTTCGCAAAAAGCCAGTATTTGGCTATATCTATGTCCAAGAAAAACTATCCTAAAGCATGGAGACGTTTCGCTACACAAGTCAATCAATCCGATCATCAAGTTTCGGTAGAACTAGGGAATAAATTTGATCGGTTAGCAAGATGGGCCGCTCGCTTTCGCCTAGCAAAGAGTTTTAAAAGACTGGATTTAGGCGATCATTATGCTAGTCCCCTTACACCCCAACTCTATTCAGCTATTACGAGAATCTTTCTTACTTATACAGCTTTTGAAACATACTGTCGCATCATTGGCTTAAATCCCAGTCAGGAAGCCCAATTAGAAGCTTGGCAAAATGAACAGTCTCAAACCACTATCATCGAAGAGATTCGTAGATTAGATCCCAAACATACTTTCTCTAGCTTTTTAGAAGAACATTTAGAGGGAGTTGCTTTAAAAAGAATGATGCGCGATTTTATCGAGGGCAAAGATGTCAATATTAGTTTTTTAGCAAGATGTACGAGACATATTTTTGCCCATGGAGTGCTGACGGCGCATTCATCAAATCTATCGGTCAAACGTTTTGAAGAGGTGTCACAGATTATTTCAGATTTCCTAATAAATTGCATGGATCGAGATTTTGACAGCCGTGTAGCAAAATAATTACAGCTAACGCAAAGTGAAAAGATGAATGGCGGCGCGATGCGCCGCCATTCATCTTTTCAGTCAGGACACAAACCCAATAGAGAGTGGCGGCGCGAAGCGCCGCCACTC
>NZ_ALWB01000393.1 GCF_000332215.1 Pseudanabaena biceps PCC 7429 | reverse complement strand
CTATGGATGGCTTACACAATACCGCCGCTTTGTTGACGGTTATTCAAACCTGTAAAGCTCAAGGTAAATCTGTCATTGATTTTTTCCGTCAAGCTTTAATTGATCCTTCTTCTATTTCTCTCATTCCTATTCTTACCTGAATTCTTACCTTTTGTCTTCTTTTTATTCATGCAACAACGCCACCAGAAACTATCAGTAAATCAAATCAATACAGGATCGAACAGCTTGGGCTTTCTCCAAAAGTAGATAACCAGTGGATAAAATATTATCCTGATCATGCTAATTATAAAACCCAAAAACTTATACATCATCATGTTGATCAAGGTCCTTATGCAATCCCAGTTCCACAAGGAACGCATATAGGTTATGGTGGTCCCTTTCACTATAATGATAAGTAAAAATTTTCTTCTATTAAGTGTATGATACTTGAGTTTTCTGAAATCCATCAAAAGATGGAACAAATTTATAAGGATATTCCCGAAGATATTCAGCCAGATTGTAGTGACTTACGCCTTAAGGACTCCAAACTATCCTCGGCAATGTTAGATGAGATTGAATTTAACCTTAAAGTAAAACTGCCATATTCTTTCAAGGCATGTATTTTGAAGTACGACTTTGGAGATTTGATATTTGGAGGTATTTGGTTTGGGAGCAATCAAAACTATGCCCAGATTTTAATTGAAAATAATCATAATGAAAAAGGAATATGGTGGGGAAGTGGCGATCGCCCGATTAACTATTTGTACATTGCAGATTCAGATGGATATGTAATTCTCTTAAATACTGAAAATGAAGAAATTTTAGCTTATCTTCGTTCGGAGTCTTGGCATGAGAGTACAGTCATTGCTTATAATTTTGAAGTATTTGCAAGGGCTGCTGGTACTTTATTTGTCCAGAGAGAATGCTCTGACTATGAACAAATTAAGAATAATGTTTTTAATACTGTGGGCTATCAAAATAACTCTAAATTTTGGAATGAAATTGCTGAGTGATATCATAGAATTGATCGCCTCAGCTTGTTTAGAATATTCTCATGTGCGATCGTCTTAGATATCAGGATCGATTCCCAGCATTCTGAGCCTTTCCGCTAGACCTTCAGCCCTTTGCTCTGCTTGATGTTGGACTAAGCTTGCTTGAATTGCGATCAGAGATTTTTGGATGATATTTTAGATAATCGGAAATGTCTCGTTTGATAGCGATTGGGAATAAGCGATTGGCAGACGAATGGTGTTTTTTGTTTGATAGCGATCACTTGTTGGGTTTTGTCATTTTAAATGCGATCAGAAATTTTAGGCGATCGGGAATGTCTTGTTTGATAGCGATCGCTTTCTAGTCATGAGTAGGCGATCGAAGTTTTTTAGATTTAGTAGCGATCGCTTTTTCATTTGAGGGCTATCAGGGATTTCGAGATGATGTTTTAAGCGATCGGGAGTTTGTTGTTTGAGAGCGAATCAGTGTTTTAGAAGTATGGATGCGAGCGGTGTTTTTTCAGATTTAGGAGCGATCGCTTTTTCATTTGATGGCGATCACGGATTTTTAGATGATGTTTTAGGTGATCGGGAGTTTGTTGTTTGATAGCGATCGCTTTCTAGAAATGAGTAGGCGATCGATGTCTTTTTAGATTTAGTAGCGATCGCTTTTTCATTTAATAGCGATTAGGAATTTTTAGATGATGTTTTAAGCGATCGGGAGTTTTTCGTTTGAGAGCGATCGCTTTCTAGAAATGAGTAGGCGATTGATGTCTTTTTAGATTTAGTAGCGATCGCTTTTTCATTTCTGGAGTTTAGACTAAGGTGATTGAGATAAGCAGAAAAAGAGCAGGAAAAAGTAACT
>NZ_ALWB01000392.1 GCF_000332215.1 Pseudanabaena biceps PCC 7429 | reverse complement strand
ATCAACCAAATTCGTGACCGTTTCCCCCGTCTATCAACGATTTTGGTAGATCGTGGTTATAAGGGGAAAGCTTTCGTTCTGGCGATTCTGCATACTTTTTACTGGTGCTTACAAGTGGTTGTTCCTCCTGTGGGGCAAAAAGGCTTTGTTGTTCAACAAAAGCGCTGGGTGGTTGAACTTACTTTTGCTTGGTTTTCTCGCTTTCGGCGTTTGACAAGAGAGTACGAACTTTTACCTGAAACTTCTGAGGCTTTTTTCTATGTCGGCATGATTCAGATCCTCCTCAAACGTCTCGCTTAACTTCTCAAACACGCTCTTACCCAGAAATCTAGCAAAAACAAGCAATCTGCTAGCTCCAAAAGTGTTGTCCCTAAGCTCAATCATGTGGATGTTGGCGATGATGACAATGATGATGATGAGATGGAAAGACGAAGACAAGCTGAGATGCTCAAACATTTTAATAAGTACTAACTTGCAGATATGGCAATCATTAATTTAATAGATGGCGAAAAGGGTGGTGTGGGTAAGAGTTGGGTTGCCCGCGCGATGATTCAATATGCTATTGATCACAACATTATTCATGTAGGGATTGAGACAGATCGCAGTAATCCCACGCTATTTAATATTTACAAAGATTGTAAGGTTGCTTTCTTTTCGGAGAATGAAAAGTTGGCGGATACTCCAGATCTGATCTTTGACTATGCTTTCAAAAAAATGGTCATTGTCAATCTTCCTGCTCAGGTTCATCGCGCTGTATCTACTTGGATTGATGCTAAGGGGTTATTAGAACTGGGCAAGGAAAATAATATTTCGTTTGTGAAGTGGTTTGTCAGCGATGGTGAGAGTGATTCTATTGAGTTATTTATCAATTCTCTAGAACATTATCAGGGCTATATTCCCCATGTGTTTATCAAAAATTTTGGGCGTTGTGATGAGTGGGAATATTTCAACAATCATGAAGGTATTCAGAAAGCGATCTCGGAATATGGGGTGACTATAATTGACTTTCCTAAGTTGGGTGATGCTAAGCGGATTGAGATCAATGCGAAGCGGATGATGTTCTCCCATGCGCTCAATTATGCTGAGTTTGGCATTATCGGTAGGAATCAAATTAAAACGTTCGCTCATGTAGGTAAATAGGTGGAAGGAGGAAAAAGAAGACGACGCAGGAAGTCAAAATCAATCCAACGTAGATTGTAAGCCCACTCAAACATGGCTACATACAGATACAAATACTTTTTGTGAATACCGCGAAAGGGACGCAGAAAATTGCGTAAACCAACCCAAATGCCCTCCATAGTATTGCAATGAACCTCACAAAAACCATCTTGATCTTCATCGCGGGCATACTCTCGCTGAGAGTGGAGACTGTCAAACATTTTGTGTAAAGTCTAGAAGCTAGATGTGGAGACGATCCTCAAAGAGGATGGCAAAGCGATTAAGAGCAGGCTTCCAATCACGAATGGAGCCTCGTCCACTTCTTCGAGATATTTCGCATTGCCAAATAAACCAGCTTGAAAGCAGCCTCATCCGAGGGGAAAATCTGTTGAGATTTAATCACCTTACGCAAACTGCTATTCATCGACTCAAGTGCCTTGGTGGTATAAATCGCCCTACGGGTAGTGCTAAACAGGTAAGGATGGGCGGCGCTTCGCGCCGCCCATCCTTACCTGTTTAA
>NZ_ALWB01000391.1 GCF_000332215.1 Pseudanabaena biceps PCC 7429 | reverse complement strand
GCCCGCTACGCGGGCGGTACTCTCTCTGGTTTTAGATTTTAGCTTTCAAGAAAAAAGCATTATCACGCTGGAATAATCCCATGAATTCCTCAAACCCATCCTTTCGTCTTTTGCTTCAGTTGGAATGGCTACTATTAGCTACAGCAATAATTATGGAAGTGATTATCCCCCCTCATTGGGAATGGACTGTCACGCTCCAACTGTTAGCAATATTTGCCTTTGGACTAATGGGATTAAAGCTACCTAAAGACAATATTCTCAAAAGCTCATTATATACAGCTCTAGAGTTCGGGTTAATCCTCCTACCAGCAAGTCAAATACAAGGAGTTTTAGCTACCCGTCCATTTTTTCTATTCTGTCTGATTATCCTGATGCGAAGTTGCCTGATTTTTAAAAAGTTGGGTCAAATGGTAATTCTACTGTTATCACTTCTATCCTACAGCTATCTATTATTATCGAAACCAATTATTATCGATAGATACCGATTAACTGAAACAGGCTGGGACTGGCGCTACAGCAATATCATATTGTTTTGTTTAACGCTGATCTTTGCCTTACTACTCATTAACGCTTTAATTGCCGAGCGGCGGAGTCGAGAGAAACTGGAAACGGTATATCAAGAATTAGAAATGACCCATCACCAATTACGCCAATATGCCCTAAGGATTGAGGATCAAGCAACATTACAAGAACGTAATCGCATCGCTCGCGAGATTCATGACGGACTCGGGCATACTTTATCAGCACAGACGATTCAGATCAATAATGCCTTACTTCTCTGGGAGAACAAAAGCGAACAAGCGCTTGTAGCCCTCAAACAAGCTAAAAAACTGGGTGCAGAGGCTCTATTAGAAGTCCGTAAATCTGTTTCTGTACTTCGCTCCAATCCGTTACATGGCAAGTCCCTAGAAACAGCGATCGCTAAATTAATCACTGACTTCAAACAAACCATTGGCGTTGAAGTAGGGATCGAAGTATTAGACAATATTCATTTAGAGCAAGCTTTACCGCCTGAAATGAATACGGCGGTTTATCGGATCGTGCAGGAATCACTAACAAATATTTACAAACATGCACAAGCAAAAAACGTAAGGCTAGAGCTAAATCAACAGGGTGGATTTGTGCACCTCGAAATAGTTGATAATGGGAGAGGATTTAACCCTAGTCAAAACACGACAGGATTTGGTTTACAGGGGATCAAAGAAAGAACCTCAGCCCTTTGCGGTCAATTTCTGCTCGATAGTCAACCAGGGGTGGGTTGTCGTCTCTCCATTGACTTGCCACTGAATAACCTCAAAATTGCATACCTCTATGATTCAAATTCTGTTAGTTGATGATCAGCATATTATTCGTCAAGGACTCAAAACAATGCTTGAATCCAACCATGATATGCAAATTGTGGGCGAGGCAGAAAATGGGCAAAGGGCGATCGAACAAATCTCCAGCTTAGAGCCCGATATCATCCTGATGGACATCAGAATGCCCGTCATGGATGGGGTTGCCGCAACAAGGGAAATTTTGAAAGCATCGCCCGATCGCAAAATTTTAATTCTTACCACCTTCGATGATGATGAATATGTGTCACAAGCAATGCGATTAGGCGCTAAGGGCTATCTACTCAAGGACACAGAACCCGACGAACTAGCTATGGCAATTCGAGCCATTTATAAGGGACATACTCACCTCGGTCCAGGATTATTTGAAAAAGCCCTAACTGTAACTGAGCCAACAGTACCTAATACGCCGCTATCCTTGGCATTGGCTCAACTTCCCCCTAGAGAATTAGAGGTACTCAAATTAATCGCCGAGGGTTCTAACAACCGAGAAATTGCTGAGGTTCTCTTCCTGTCTGAGAATACAGTTAAAAATTATGTCACCAATATCCTAAGTCGTCTTAATTTGCGCGATCGCACTCAAGCTGCTCTATTTGCCCATTCACTTTTTCGCGATCGGCGATGATAAATCCCTCGCAATTTTTCAACTGATGAAGCTAATTTCAATCAATAGAAAAAACACCCGATAAACTCACAATTATCTGGGCATATCATCTCTTGACAATTGAGGCTTTAATACCTACTCTTTATATGCAGAGATCAAAGATCAGACTCAAAATCTTTTGAGAAATAGCATCTTTTGAGAAAAGAGGGGGGATACCTTTTTAAATTTAGGAATACTGCAATTTATTTATTAATAATTTATTAATAATTGATTAATAATCGAGGTATTTTGAGGAATACTAATGGGCTTAAAATGTTTGTAAGCAAGCAAGTCATGAAAACCATCACCCCCAAACTCCAAATTAATATTATTAATATAGTTAATATATTGTGGTTTATTTCATAACAAGGTGATATATCTATAAATCATAGGCTTTCTTACTACTCAGTAAAATCATGAAGAATATCAATTGTTCTTTGTCAAAATTTATCGGTGAGGATTAAAAAATGAGTGATGCAGTTCTTGTATTAGAGCCAAAAAATATTATCGATAGCGTTACAGGTAGCCAAATTCGTCAAGAGGTTGGTGAAAAGTTGAATGAGGGTGTAGAAATAATTTTGATTGACTTAACCCATATTACTTTTATGGATAGTTCGGGATTGGGGGCAATGGTAGCTACGCTTCAAGGGGTAAGAGCTAAGGGCGCAGAACTATATCTCTGCTCTCTCAACGATCAGATCAAAATCCTGATGGATCTCACCAAAATGAATAATGTTTTCAAAATTTTGCCCGATCGCTCAGCCTTTGACAAAGCGATCGCCTAGTTAATATCTCTTTGGCAAAGGCTGTCGCCCCTCGCGTTAGCACAGCCCAATTTTCTCTTCTTGGGTTTTATACAAGCAGCGTAAGAGATAGCTGTCGCCAATTATCTTTGGAGGTTACAATTGGCGACAGCTAACAATAATTTAGGACTGCTTATAATGTAGTTCGGCATAATTAAAAACCAAAACCAGAGAGCATACCGCCCGCTGCGCGGGCGGTA
>NZ_ALWB01000390.1 GCF_000332215.1 Pseudanabaena biceps PCC 7429 | reverse complement strand
CTCATATTTCTCTGTCATCTTTCGGGGTCTCATCTCCTGCTTAATACTTAATTTACCTTCTAACCCCCTTTTTATGCAACAACGCCATAATTAATGGTAGCTAAAATACCAAAGATGGTTGGCGGCGCTTTGCGCCGCCAACCATCTTTGGTATTTTATGTCCTAACTCTGTTACTAAAAATGTAACCACAAAGGATTGTTACGGTAATTAGGTTAGATTTGCAGTAACTGAAATCCCAAGACAATCATGATTACCCTGTCAAATCTACGCATTGCGGCAATGGTAGTTGCGCTTACTGCTGGTATTGCAGTATTTGGTTATCCTTACTGGAGCAACCAGACATCTGCCTCAAATCATTTGGGCGATGCGAAAATTAAAAATAATCCTATTGATGCCTCGTCGATTCCCTCGTCAATTCCGAATGTATCCTCCTTGCCTGCAAAATATAATCCACCCCAAACCTCAGGCGTAGGGATTGCGATTAATCAAAATGGAAATATCCGCCGCGCCGATACACGAGGCTATATTAATGTGGCAATTCGAGAGACCTATAAAATTGAAATTCAGTCTCCGAGCTATACCAGTGCGGTTAGTGTCAAAATTGATGGTGTTTCAATTATTGATGGTTTGATCTGCAATCGCGCTGTGACGTTAGAAAGACCTCAAGCGATCGCTAAACAATTCATCGTTCTAGAAGAGGGTAATCCAGGACTGGATCGCAGTGGTGGCATCAATAACCCCGATCTCGGTTTAATCGAAGTAACCTTTAAGCCAATTCGTCGCCGAAATGAGATAGCCCAAGAAAATAATATATCTAAAGCCAGACCCCCTGCTGCCACCGCTCCAGAGGCTGCATCTAAAGATCAGGTTGCAAGCAGATCGGAAGCTGTCAGTGGTTCTCCCGTAGGTACTGGTTTGAGTGGTAGCTCCTCACAGGAATTTGTGGCTACTAATGAATGGGTAGAAGTTCCAGAACTCGCTCCTACCTATACCAAAAAATACCGCTTAGTGGGATTTAATTCATCAGATCCCATAACTCTGCACAACATGAATACCCCAAAACCATTGGTCGATCCGACTCCACCTAGGTTGTAATAAGGCTTCCCTCGCGATCGCAATTTATCGAAACAGTCGATTGTAGTGCGGGCTATATAATTGCGATCGCTCTTTCACTCTTTGTTCAATCCGATTTAATGCAGGGCTAATTACGAAGAGAGTCGTTCTCGTCAGATTTTCCCTGTGGGTAGTAAGGGCCATCTCTGTGAGGGGTACGGTCAAAATCTTCTCTTCTTCCCAACCGAGGCGATAGCAAATTGCCACGGTGGTATCAGCGGGATAATGTTCCATTAATTTTGTTTGCACGTTATCAACATGGTGCGTGCTGAGATATAGGCATAGAGAAGCCTGATGTGCGGCAAGGCTGGATAATTCTTCTTTATCAGGAACTTGAGTGCGCCCGCTAATGCGGGTGAGAATGATTGTTTGGACTAATTCAGGAATAGTGAGTTCCACTTGTAAACGGGCTGCGGCTAATTGAAAAGCACTGACTCCTGGCACAATTTCAAAGGGAATTTCTGCTTCTGTTAAAGCGACAATTTGTTCTTGAATAGCTCCGTACAGGCTAGGATCGCCATCATGTAAACGTACGACTAATTTATGCGATCGCACTCTGTCGAGCATAATTGCTAAAATCTCTTCTAGAGACTTACTAGCCGTGGGAATAATTTCGGCATCTGCTCGACAAAATTGCAGCATTGAATCGGGAATGAGAGAATTGGCATATAGGACGACATCGGCTTTGAGTAAAAGATTGCGTCCCTTTACGGTAATCAGATCGGGGTCACCAGGTCCCGCACCGATAATATAAACTGGTTCGATCATGAAGTTTGGACAAAGACAAGGTTTGGCACAATCTTTATATTAGGCTTTATATAGCTATATTCACTTAAGTCAGGAAATCAAACCCAATAGAGAGTGGCGGCGCGAAGCGCCG
>NZ_ALWB01000389.1 GCF_000332215.1 Pseudanabaena biceps PCC 7429 | reverse complement strand
CGGCGCTTCGCGCCGCCATTCAACTCTTGGGGTATTATACCAAAACTCAAAATGGCAACGCCATTTTGAGTTTTGGTATAAAATATTGCTCAGATCCTCATTTGGGTAACCGCAATTTTGCCAGAGAAACAAACATCCACATCAGTATTTGGCGTACGCTCGCGGAGGTGATAGCGACCTGCATAGGTCACCCGATCGCCTTCAGCCTGAAACTCTAGGGGTAATGGGCAATTCGATTTTTCACAAAAAACAACTTCAGTGATCAGATTTTGCTCTGCTTCAGGCAAATGGGGCAAATTCACATTCCAATAGGACTGCGGCGGCAGGGGAATTTCCAGAAGTTGCTTGATTACACGCGCAGCCGTCTCAGATGCCCAAGTCCAGTTAAATTCTCGCCCCCGATCACGATAGTGGGAAATAGCGATCGCAGGAATATTATAAAAAGCTGCCTCACGCACCGCCGCAACCGTGCCAGACATGTAGGTATCGATCCCCATATTAGCGCCATGATTAATTCCTGACAGCACTAATTTCACATCGCTGTATAAATGGGCGATCGCAACCCTCACGCAATCCGCAGGCGATCCAGCGATCGCATAAATATCTTTGTCCCGTTGGGCGATCGCGATTGGCGCTTTGGTTGTTACTTGATGACCACAACCCGAATATTGACAATTGGGAGCAGCGATCGCCCCTTTCTTCCCGAAAAATAGTTCCGTCGCCCGTTGCAAAGCCCAAAGTCCCTCGGCATCAATCCCATCGTCATTGGTCAAAATTACTGTCATAACTTCCTAAAAGTAGCGCTCACGCCCCCTAAACCTGTGGCGCACGATGCGCGCGCCACAGGTTTAGGCTTTGGGTTGTAATTATTTCTTATGGATTAAGCCGCTTGTTCTTCTAGCTGATCCCTATGAAGCCAGATTACAGGTGTAGGGACTTTAGCAAATTTGATTTGCACGTAATCACCACGAAACTCTAACACTTCGCCCCATGTCTCAAAAATGTACGATGACCAGCGAGTATCATTTGCCGATGCTTCAAGACTATTTTCTAACTTTTCACGAACAGCGCGAACGAGAGTGCCTTTTTTCAGTGCCATAATATTCAATGCAACAAATTGTTAAGGATTTAAAACTGCTACTAAGTATTGTATAACAGAAGCTCAAGCAGTATTTAGGAATAACTAGCGAAGTTTTCATGCGATCTTGGGCAAACTGAAAACTTCTATGATTTCGATAGGTAATTACCTATCAAAGTCACCAGTCCTACAGCACATTGCGCGCAAACCCAAACCAAGGAAATTTTTGAAAGCATTGCTTCGCAACGCTTTCAAAAATTTCCTTGTGGTTCGTTTGATCGATAATTGCTGTAAGGGAATATAGCTATACTGAAGCTAGACTGAGCTATATAGGTATGGAATCCTTCACTCTCAAGAAAAAGCCTCAAAAGCCCTTATATCTAAGCATAGAGTCATTTGAGAACTTTTGATAATCCTACTTAGTCTGGTGTAACACCACCAAATATTTTTGTTAGGATAGCCCCATGAATTAGGTATAACTGCTATGTGCATCTGCATCAATTGCACCTATGTCGATCGCTGCATCACCTATCACTCCGTTGAGAGCCTCCACCAGCAACCGCATCTAACCGAAAATCCAGATTTTGAGGCTCTCTCTCCCACGATTAATGTTAATATCCGCACGGAATCCGAAGATATTCAAATGGAATGGGATGTGGTTGGTTGTGAGAGTTTTTCGGCAGAAATGGGGAAATGGGTAAAATTGCGTCCAGGCGAACTTATCCCCACTTAAAAAATCATAGTTTTCAGTTTGGCTAAGTAACTAGGCAAAATTTAATATAAAATCCCAAAACTGTAGCGCACGCTGCGCGTGCGCTACAGTTTTTGATTCTGGGTTTTAATTATGCCCAGCTACTTAATACCAATCCACTGAAGTGAGCCCACACTTCAGTGAATTACAGCAATTATCGATCAAACGAACCACAAGAGAATTTTTGAAAGCGTTGCTTCGCAACGCTTTCAAAAATTCTCTTGGTTTGGGTTTGAGTGCAATGTGCTGTAAATCAGGACATCAAACCCAATAGAGAGTTGCGGCGCTTCGCGCCGCAAC
>NZ_ALWB01000388.1 GCF_000332215.1 Pseudanabaena biceps PCC 7429 | reverse complement strand
CTGGAACAATTCAGCAAATGCTAGCAAGTGGAAAAATACAAGACTGCACTGGAGAAAATCTAAAGATATAAATCAGTGTGATAGAAAATTAGCCTACCCATACTCCTTACTTTTCACGGGATCTTTAAAAGGCAGACCAGAAGAGGCTTTCAGATAAAGGGTGCAGATGGGGTTAAAGTAGTAAAAATCAAGCAAAAGCAGGGAAGAAAAATGATGAACTGGTGGGACAAGAATTTTGCAAGTTGTGAATTAGGAGATGAGAGACTAAGCAACCGAGGGTACTCAATCGGCAAAAAATAAGTCAAGGATTCGGGAAAGCGTTGTCCGAGATATTTAAGAGTGGCTCTGAGTTAAAAAGGGCTTATGAGTTTTCGCCAATCGGAAAACAGAATTTAGCAAGATCATAAAACCACACTGTGAAATGACCAGTGAAGCCGTGGAAGAACAAGAATTGGTCTTATGCATAGGAGATACCACCTATTTAGATTATGGCAAAATTAAAGCCAAACGGGAAGGGTATGGACCAACGGGAAATGGTGGGAACGGATTAATTCTGCACAGTGCCTTAGCGATCGCCCCCGAACAAGGACAAGTAATCGGGTTGTTATGGCAAAAATTGTGGAACCGAGAAGCGAAAGCAAAGCCACCGCAAGATGAAACCGCAGCAGCGAAAAAGCAACGACTTGCCCTTGCCCGAAAAGCAGCCCGACAAAGGTTATTCAAAGATAAAGAGTCTTATCGATGGGTAGAAGCGCTGACCGAAGTCGAGCATCAAGTCAGTAGCAGCACCCATGTAATTCATATTTTCGACCGCGAAGGAGACATCACCGAAGTCTTTGACCAAGTACGACAACTGCAACATACAGGGGTATTAGTCAGAGCAGCCCATGACCGTAGTTTAGACCAAAATAGCGAACGGCTATGGCAAAACTGGAGTCGCAACCCGTAAGATTTGAACAGGAAATCAAAGTACCAGAATCTGGTAAACGTAAAGCCCGTATCGCCAAATTAGCAGTACGATTTTCTATGGTTAATCTACGGGTTCCCTATCGTTTTGACAATCGTGACCCATTACCAGTTTATGCTGTCTATGCCACTGAAATCGATTGTCCTGAAGGTGAAACTCCTTGGAGTGGATGCTTTTGACCACTGAAGTCGTGGAAGACTTAGAAACGGCCATTAAGA
>NZ_ALWB01000387.1 GCF_000332215.1 Pseudanabaena biceps PCC 7429 | reverse complement strand
GCGCACGCTGCGCGTGCGCCGCAGGCTTCAGATCTGGATTTTAATTATGCTGAGGTACTTATCGGAATTATGTCAATTCCATGTTTATATTCGATGTGCTTTTCGTCAATCCAGTGCTATGCTTGCAAGCATAAATTTGCCTAATCACAACCCTCAATTTTATTCTTGTAATGCTGCATCCAACTGCCATTCCTTACTTGGTCGCCTTTGCAGTATCTGCGATCGTAGTGTGGCTGAGTACGCCGATAATTCGTCATTTTGGACTCAAAGCAGGACTCGTAGACAAGCCCAACCATCGCAAGATGCATACAACACCTGTTGTACGAGTCGGTGGCGTAGCAATTTTTTTAGGAAGTGTATCCGCTCTTTTACTAGTTTGGGCAGGGGGCTATTTTGGGATATTACCGCAAACTAGGGAATATGAAGTCTGGGGGGTAACCATCGGCGGAGCCGCATTTTTCCTAATTGGTTTTGCCGATGACCTATTTAATTTACCGCCCTTGCCCCGATTAATTGCCCAACTAGCCGTATCTGCTGCTGCTTGGCGGGTTGGTGTAAGAATCGACTTTATCTCCGTACCATTTCTTGGCATTATCAAGTTTGGCTGGTTCAGCTTACCTATTACGATGGTATGGCTATCGGGCATGGCAAATGCGATCAATTGGCTTGATGGATTGGATGGGCTTGCCGCAGGGGTGACCACGATCGCCGCAGCGGTCATTTTAATTACGAGTCTATTTATGCAGCAACCAGCAGCAGCATTGATCGCTGCGGCTCTCGCTGGAGGATGTCTCGGATTTTTGCGCTATAACTTTAAGCCCAAAAGTTCTGCGGAAATCTTTATGGGCGATGGGGGAGCTTATTTTTTGGGTTTTACCCTTGCGGGCGTAAGTGTCATTGGGTTGGTCAAGGCTGTGGCAACGGTTGCGCTGATTATGCCCTATATGATTCTTGCCGTACCAATTGTTGATGCGACCGCAGTAATTTTGCAACGCCTTGGCAAGGGCGAGTCGCCAATGTCGGCAGGCAAGCAGCATTTGCACCATCGCCTAGTTCAAGCGGGAGTATCAAAGCGGCTAACCGTTTTATTTATCTATGCGCTTACGCTGTGGGTGGGGAGTATTGCGATGGCTGTATCTGGGATGCCTGCGGGGGGAACCTATGCGGCAATTAGTACGGGCTTAATGCTTTATGCATGTATTAAAGTATGGCAAAGAATTAAAGCGAAAGAGCTGCGATCGCAAAAAGAGCAAGCTTCACAGGCTAGCGATACTTAATTGGCGATCAACCGCAATTTTCAAAACCCTGTGTACATGGAATTGTGATAACTTAGAGTACTGCAAACAACATTTTAGAGATATTTTCGGCAACGAGCAAAACTCCAAGCTCCTCGAAATGTTGCCCTAGACATCCCAAACAAGCTTATTAATATGGCAGACATTACAACCCAACAAATTCAAGAGTTACGTGCGAGAACTGGCGCGGGTATCAAAGACTGTAAAGCCGCCCTCGTTGACTCCAGTGGTGATTTTACCAAGGCAACCGAATACCTAAGACAAAAGGGGCTAGCCTCTGCTGTTAAAAAAGCAAGCCGCGCTGCTACCGAAGGTATCGTCCATAGCTACATTCACTTTGGCAGCCGTATTGGTGTGCTAGTTGAAGTTAACTGCGAAACTGACTTTGTAGCCCGTCGCGATGAACTAAAAGAATTAGCTGACAATGTAGCTAAGCAAATTGCTGCTTGTCCTAACGTGGAATATGTCAGTGTTGCTGATATCCCTGCTGCATTTGTCGAAAGCGAAAAGCAAATTGAAGCTGGTAAGGAAGATCTCGCTAGCAAGCCTGAGGCGATCCGCGACAAGATCGTGCTTGGTCGTATCGAAAAGCGTCTGAAAGAGCTTTGCTTGTTAGATCAGCCCTTTATCAAAGACCAAAGCATCACTGTTGATGAACTAGTTAAATTAACTGGTACAAAACTTAGTGAAAATGTCAAGGTGCGCCGCTTCGTTCGTTTTGTAGTTGGTGAAGAGCTAGCTTCCGAGAAAAAGGAAAATGATGAAGCTTCAGCATAGGATTTCCTCGATCGCTGTATCCTAACTGATGTTACGCCCTATCCATAAATAGACCTAGACAATAAAACCTGTGGTGCACGCGCAGCGTGCGCCGCAGGTTTTAGCTCTGGATTTTAATTACGTAGTA
>NZ_ALWB01000386.1 GCF_000332215.1 Pseudanabaena biceps PCC 7429 | reverse complement strand
CTTTCCCCAATCCGCTTGGTAAATTCCTGTGGCTAGGTCTTTATTCAGGGTTTCATCATCAATGATGAGGATTCGCGATCGCTCTTTAAATATGGATGTCTTGGCTTCGGAGACGGGCAAACTGCCATAGGCGACGGCATCGCTATGATTGATGAAGATTTCTTGGCTTACCTTTTCAGCGATCTGGCGATCGCCAAAGTAAGCGGTTCTTCCATTGGTAAGAATTAGATATAGGTCTTGTTCTTGCAGTCGCTCGATGTCTCTTTCGGTGATGCCATCGTACATCTTACCGACAGCGAGTTTACTCGGCTCAATATCTTTCCCGATCTTCAGTTCGAGGTAGCTATGCTCGACGGTTTTCACGGGCAATGGTAACTCTTGCCCTGTCTTCAGGTCAATCTGTCTAAATTCCATCTCGTCATTTCTCGCTAGAATTCAAAGTCAATTTCTACTTCTTTTTTTGGTTTAGTTCCTTGTGTTTTCGGTTTTACTTTTGCCTTTTTGGGCTTCGGTTCGCCATCTTCGTCATACAGGGAATACTGCGATTCATAGCGGGCGATGTCATCAAAGCTGGCTAGTCCTTCGCTCAGTAGTTCGTCGTAGGTGTAGCCTGCATCAATCTTGGACTGAATATTATTTCTCATTGGTTCCTCTTTAGGTGCTTAGGATTGAATACAATGGGTTTCGGAAATTGACAATCTAGAGAGTATATTCTATCAATTTCTCTGGATTGGTGTTTGAGAATATTGTTCGTACAAATTCTGGAATTGTCAATACTCCATTATGGTAGTTTTAGCTTCATCGGCGAATCGCTAGATTTTCCAATAGTCTCCCGTTGGCTGTATTCTGATTATAGTTTCATTTCTTCTGTATGACCCTGCTCAATCTCAATCAAGCTGATTTGTCCGACATCCGTTTAATTGCTTCCGATGTTGATGGTACTCTTACCCTCGATGGGAAATTCTCTTCTGATTTCATCTCGACTCTTCTCGATTTACAATCAGCAGGAATTAAAGTCCTATTGGTAACTGGTCGTTCGGCAGGTTGGGTTAGTGCTTTAGTGAACTATTTACCTGTTGCTGGGGCGATCGCGGAAAATGGTGGGATATTTTTGCAGCCCAATGGTCAACAAGATTTATTCTCTTCGGTTCCTAATATATCTAGACATCGCATTTTGCTAGAAAATATTTTCCATCACATTAAACAGAAATTTCCTCATCTTCATCCTTCTGTGGATAATCAGTTCCGTATTACCGATTGGACTTTTGATGTCAATGATTTATCGACTGGCGATCTTCAAGCCATCTCGTCGCAATGTCAGCAAATGGGTTGGAGTTTCACTTACAGCAATGTTCAATGTCATATCAAACCACCTCACCAAGATAAAGCAACTGGCTTAGAGATAGTACTCAAAAATCATTTTCCTGAACTCAATTCACAGAAAGTGCTAACTGTTGGCGATAGCCCTAATGACGAGGCTATGTTTAATCCTGTAAAATTTCCCATCTCGGTCGGCGTGGCAAATGTGCTTCACTATCAAGACAAGATCCTGCATTTACCCCAATACGTTACCCATGCTTCTGAGTTTGCTGGCTTCCAAGAGTTAGCCATGCTATTGCTTAAAAATTGTGTCGCAGATGACAGTATGAAAACGAGGCGATCCTATGCAGGATAAATACAATAAAATTTTGATCTTTTTTTGATCTTTTATAGATCAGATCTAGAGTGATCG
>NZ_ALWB01000385.1 GCF_000332215.1 Pseudanabaena biceps PCC 7429 | reverse complement strand
GCAGTTTGTATCTCTTTTACTCTGCCTTTTTTTCCTTTTTTAGTCTAAACTCCAGTAACTCATTAACAAGCATTTGCAATTGTTTTGTAGGTTTCTCAAGATTGGGCAATTGATAACCATGTATAAGGCAATCAAGGAAAATTCTTATAAAATCCCTCACGACTTTCTATTTTAAGAATTTCAATAACTTCTCCATCCCAAAAAATCCCAATACGATAGTTGTAATCAAATTTAATGCGATAGTATCCCGAAAACCCTTTTAGTGGCTCAAGATCTGGAATTTCGGACAGCATTTGAAAAGTTCCAATTGCTTCAATACATTTTCTAACTTTTGCCAGAATCTTTGGATCGCTGATTTTGTCTAAATCTTTTTTAAAACGTTTAGCGATTTGATATTTCATTGAGGCAAACTCTCCAAGAGGGATTGTGACTCAAGTTCAGACAAAAATCCTTCCTTGCGAGAATTTTCACAAGCTAAATAGAGGATAGAGTCTTCTAATTCAGAGGAATTATTTTGAAATAAAAGTTGGAGAAAGCCTTGTCGGATTTCTAGGGGTAAGGTTTGAAATAGGCTATAAAAACCTGTGCTAGTTAGCAAAGATTCTGTAATTTCTGCTTGGCTCATGGCTATTTGTTTCCTTTTCTACACAGTCTTTATTTAGATTATATCGTTATCAAGCTTTCTAAAAAAAACTGCGATCGCACCACAAGATCGATGATTGTCATACAAATCCAATCAAGTAGTGGACTGTTTCATCTAAAGTGATGCAATAGAAAACTTGGTAAAGTCAGTCTTGATAACTTTTTGATAGATAGCCTATTGCACTATTTTAGATGAAACAGTCCACTACGCGATCAGCTGTTACGAATATTCAAATCCTGCGATTTTGTTAGAGGATTTATCTTTGCGATCAACCCTTGCTAATTGCTACAATTTGTATAAGATCTACTTCCATCCATGCCTGTAATCGATAAGAGTTGGCGTTCTTCTTCAGGCGAGATTCTAATAAATCTTTGCCCTCCCAAATACTCATTTGTACTTACTAAGATTACTCCATCACCGAAACGGACTATTGGATTTTCTTCCCCATTATCGTGAAAAGAAATCGTATAAGGTAATTTTTGACTTAAGTCTTCATAGGCTTCATCTTCTCTGGCTTTAAATCTAGACCACCGATTTTTTTGTAATTGAGCCTGAAAAAATTGTTCGATTTCCTCTAGAGTTTCTTTGCGAAAAGTGTAATGGCATCTCAACACATCTTTAGGATATTTTGCTGGCTTGTATTCTTTTGCGATTACTAACTTGTATTTACTCCAGACTTGCGGGGGAACGCCATCTTCGGTAGAAGTACATCCACTAAGATAAGATGCGACGATGAAAGCAAACGTAGCTATTATAAATTTTTTATTTAGCATGACTTACAATTAGAAAAAAATTCTCGACTGATCCAATTCCTGTAAAAGCTTACCCAAGCTCCCATGGCTTCTTTGTCTTTAGTGATGGTTGGAATTCGAGGATAAACTGCAAAATCTGTCGATTTTCCTTCGAGATTTCCAAGCCCTGCCGACTTATATAATAAGTATTCAGTAGGGTGCGCTAGCCTAGCGTAACGCACAAACATTTGTTATCGAAAAGGTTGTAAAAGGTTCATTTAATTGACATTCAAAAGGTACGTTACATTTCATTTAACGCACCCTACTGGACTGTTTCATCTAAAGTGATGCAATAGAAAACTTGGTAAAGTCAGTCTTGATAAATTTTTGATAGATAGCCTATTGCACTATTTTAGGGCGTTGTTGCATGAATAAAAAGAAGACAAAAGAATAGAGAATATTAGGATAGATAATTAACTAACAACAGAACAGGAGACAGGTTTAGCAAGTTGAATCATGCGATTAAGCGCAGCACATTTGATGAACAACTCAACCGCCTGATTGTCAAATTTACGAGAACATAAAGTACCACCAAAGATCTTTTTGAAACGAACATCGTGGTTTCTGCCAAAGAACGACGATGATAACCTGAGTCACGTTTCCATTTTTTACGCCCATGTTTACGGATATAACGGAGATTTTGGTCACGGGGATGTGGTGCAGCATTGGTATTGCCATGAAGCCAGATTTTGGCATCTTTGCGCGGAGGAATCACGGCTTTAGCACCATGTTGGGCTATCTCGTC
>NZ_ALWB01000384.1 GCF_000332215.1 Pseudanabaena biceps PCC 7429 | reverse complement strand
TACCGCCCGCTACGCGGGCGGTACGCTCTCTCGTTTTGGTTTTTAATTATGCCGAACTACTTACTGATCTTTGACAGGTTGTCTTTTGACATCGATCGAGCAATAAAAAAGAATGAGATCTTTATACCCAAGCTAAAAGTTTAGAAATCCTAAGTAAAAAACTAAGTGAAAAACTAAAGCTTGAGGCTAAATCTGTGAGGAGTTAAGGTTGACATGAAATCGATGAAGTTGCTGTATGTAGCACCTAGCTTTGCTGCATCTCTTTTTAGTATGGTTGAAATTGCTGGTGCTGAGCTATCAGAGATGGTAGTCGAAACTCAAAATACGAGCATTGCGACTGTTGGGGAATTGCGATCGCAGGTATCGCAAAGCTCTAGTTTTCTCATCCCCTACTTCAAGGTTGATATCCCTGCCCAGAGTCAAATTCTCGCGCAAGAGTCCAATGAAAATGAAGTCGAAATACAAGTAACAGGAAAAAAAGCTCCATTTACACCTACTTCTGCCCCCGTATATATTGTCCCTAAAGAAGATATCCAAAAGCAAAATCCCAGTAGTGCGGCTGAACTTTTACGCAGTTTGCCAGGATTCACGATCAATGACTATGGATTTGGAGCGGACATCCATACAGGCACTTTTTTGCGTGGCTTTTCGATCAACCAATCCACCTTTCATATCAATGGTCGATCCTTTGGGAGTAACGTTAATACCTATCATGGTGGAACCGATCTTAATAGCATTCCCGTAGATGCGATCGAACGTGTCGAACTAACGGGAGGGACAAGTGCAACTCTGTATGGCTCGGAAGCCTTTGGCGGGGTAATTAACCTTGTTACGAAAAAAACTCCCCAGCCTCTCAAATTAACCACGGGAATTGAGCTAGGTTCCTATGGTTATCAACGCTATCGGCTTGGCTATGGAGGAACTTTAGATAATGTCAACTTCCGTCTGGGCTACGAACGATTCTCAACGGATAACAACTATGCTGTGCCATTGGGAGCCGCTAATCGCAATCCCTCTGATGGCAAACTTTTTAATGGCGATAGCCGTGTTGACAACTTTTACGGTAATGTCGAATTCCCCATCGATTCTCGCAATTCCTTGAGTATTGATGCTTATAAAACAGCCAGTCGGCGAGGACTACTCTACTTTGGATTTCCACTACAACGCGATCGCCTCGACCATGATCTATTCAATATTGGTACTACTTTAACTAGCAAGCTAGGTCAAGGGGATGACTCAATTCTGAAGACAACGATCGCCTTTAATCAAGATTTTTTCAGTACCTATGGACCAACGGGCACGACCGCTTTTCGGAATGCTTCCCTAGATTCGCGAGCCTTGAGCGGTCGAGTCGAACATCAATGGCAACTGAACGAGACCAATAAGCTGACATGGGGCTTAGATCTTAAAACCGATTCTATCCGTGGCGATGTATTTAGTTCGCTTCCTGCATTATCTGCCCAGAATGGCGTTGTCAATCGCGATCGCTCTCTTCTAGCTCTGTTTGCCTTAAATGCTTGGAAAGCTACGGAAAACTTTCAAGTAGAACTAGGTTTACGGCAAAATTTTACAAGCGATTTTGGTAGCTACCTCAATCCCACGGTCGGCACACGCTGGAACCTCACCCCCAATCTGGATTTTCGCAATAGTTTTGCCGTACTTCAGCGCAATCCTGGACTAGACCAACTCTATGTATTTGATACTGTACATAATTGGTTGCCAAATTCTAGTCTCATTCCTGAACGGGGTGTCGCCTATACGGCTGGATTTGATTGGAGTGTCGCTGCGGACTCCGTACTAGTGCAGCTAACCTATTTTGGCAGCAGTCTTAGCGATCGCCTTGGTGTTATTGCGGGTCGATGGGACAATGTTGGTCAGGTTACCACTAATGGCATCGAAGCTGGGGTAAAGTGGCAAATTTCACCAGAATTCTCGTCATTTCTCAATTACACCTACACCGATGCCAAAATAAATAGCAGCAAAACAGCTTCTGAAGTTGGTTTGCAATTGGCTACTGTTCCCTATTCCGTAGGGAAATTAGGCATTGGCTATGATTCCAATGGTTGGCAAGCAAATCTATTTTTTAACTACTACAGCGGCTCCCGTCGTGCTGTTTTTGCCCAAGGGACAGCAGGACAAAATGCTACAGACTTTTCTCCCGCCTATTTGAGTCTGGACTTTAACGCCAAGATTCCTTTACATAAAAATGTAGCTTTGACTTTGAATCTAGAAAATTTGACCGATAATAGCTATGAAAAGACTAACCGCATCTATCAACCAGGATTAACCTATAGAATCGGTTTACAGGCAAGTTTCTAATTAAGTAGCTAAGAAACCCAAACTAGAGAGCGTACCGCCCGCGTAGCGGGC
>NZ_ALWB01000383.1 GCF_000332215.1 Pseudanabaena biceps PCC 7429 | reverse complement strand
TCCTCAAGTTACGAACTTTTATAGCCTATCTCGAAAGACACCGCCTCCGTATCCCCTGACTACCAAGCTTTTCAAACACAAGGAATTACCATTGGCTCTGGTGCTGTTGAATCTACTATCAAGCAAATTGGGCGTAGAATCAAAATATCTGGTGCTCAGTGGAAGCGCGATAATCTTCCCCAAGTTCTTAAACATCGTTGCGCTTATCTCAACCTCAATCTTGCCTAAGTATATTTACTCAGTGCCTAATTGAGATGCTCCCGTACGTCTTTCGATCGCCTAAAACAATCACTTCTGGCTCGCCATCTAGATCGATATCATGCAAGTAAAAACCTATCCCATAAGCGTAAGTACTTTCAGGAATTGATTTGCTTTCATAAAGAACTTTTCCTTCACGGTATATTCTCAGGCGTTCGTTAGCAATCGAGTCTTCGCGAGAGTTGAATTCTTCTTTACCATTGATACGGATAAAAGAACTTTCAACCTTAACTTTACCAAGAGCTTTATATTGCACAAATTGGACTTCACGGCTTGATAAGGGTGAAGGTAAGGGGGATTGATCAGGTATAGGCAAGCAAGAATTTTGAGAGCTATCTACTAAATGAAAAAGGGAGGTAAATGTCTTTGCATAATTAACCGTAAAATCTGCTGGAAGAAACACAGTTTTAGCGATTATCAATATTTCAATAATAGATAGCACAAGAAATTGATTACTAAGGTTCTAAGTCGATACATATATTGTCGCATCATCATAGCTTATATGTAAAAAACAAGAGTAGTTAGAGGCAATAAATAGGGATTGTCACTATATTTTTAAGATTTATATTAATAAAATCTAGTTAGCACGAATTTTTAGCACATTGATTCCACTTGCCATCATGAAAATTGCCCAGTATTCATAACAAATTTCAATTTAAAGCGCTTTGCGCTCAAACCCAAACCAAGAAGATTTTTGAAAGCTTTGCAAAGCAAAGCTTTCAAAAATCTTCTTGGTTTGGGTTTGAGCGCAAAGTGCTGTAGGTTTGATGTCCAGACTTAAGTGAATATAGCTAGAATACCAATTCAAAAAATGGCAACGCCATTTTTTTGAATTGGTATTACAACATAAAGCGCTGTAAAATGTTCGTTCTTGGGCTGATTGTTGTGATTTTTTGGGAAAATTTGAAAAGTCTATGCTAGCAAAACGCATTTTGCCTTGTCTGGATGTTAAAGCGGGTCGCGTCGTCAAAGGTGTAAATTTTGTCGATCTGAAGGATGCTGGCGATCCCGTAGAGTTAGCACAGGCTTATAACCTTGCAGGGGCTGACGAGCTGGTTTTTTTAGATATTACGGCTACTCATGAAGATCGCAACATTATTTTAGATGTGGTCTATCGCACCGCAGAGCAAGTATTTATTCCCCTAACCGTGGGTGGCGGTGTCCGCAATCTCGATAATATTCGCGAACTTTTAAGGGCAGGTGCAGATAAAGTGAGCATGAATTCGGCGGCAGTCAGTGATCCTGATTTGATTAACCGCAGCAGCGATCGCTTTGGCAATCAATGTATCGTCGTGGCGATCGATGCTAGACGCAGAAACGATCCTCAAAATATGGGCTGGGATGTATATGTGCGCGGTGGAAGAGAGAATACGGGAATTGATGCCCTTTGGTGGGCTCAGGAAGTTGTGAAGCGCGGTGCGGGGGAAATTTTGCTAACGAGTATGGATGCGGATGGGACAAAGGCGGGATACGATCTGGAACTTACCCGTCAAGTTGCCGATTTAGTGGAAGTGCCTGTGATCGCTTCGGGCGGAGCTGGCAACTGCAATCACATCCTGCAAGCAGTCACCGAAGGTAGGGCTGAAGCCGCATTATTAGCTTCGTTACTGCATTACGGAGAGTTAACGATCGCAGAAATTAAGGATTACCTGCGTGCGAATCACGTTCCTGTGCGATCGATCTAGTTATAGCTGTCGCCAAATGTTCTAAGACATAAACCCCAAGAATTGACTGGCAGCGCTTTTCGCCGCTAGTCAATTCTTGGGGTTTGATTTTCCTAAGTCAAGTGACTGTAGCTAACGTGAGTTCGGGATAATTTGAAACGAGCTTTGAGAAAGGGTTTGCGTAGCAA
>NZ_ALWB01000382.1 GCF_000332215.1 Pseudanabaena biceps PCC 7429 | reverse complement strand
TTAGGACAAAATTAAAACCCAAAATAGTGTTGCCGCGCGGAGCGCGGCAACACTATTTTGGGTTTTATGTCCTGATATAGTTGACGGCAGCTATAAAGGCTGCAAAATTACCATTTCTTAAGTTTTTCAAGCAGCATTGCCACTTCTACGAAAGAATCTGTAAGAATATGACTTCTTACGTTTTATTCAGCTACAGAGGTTAAATGTGAAGAAAATTTTGCTTTTCTTTAGCGAACTTAATAATAGCGATCTTGACTGGTTTGTCCAGAAAGGAAAGAGAGAGACGATTCCGCCCGATCGCCTATTGATTCGAGAAGGTCAAATCAGCGAAGCTCTGTATATTGTGGTGAATGGCTCGTTTAGTGTCGCCATTGAATCACAGGATAAAAAAGAGATCGCTAGAATTTCTGAAGGTGAAATCGTTGGCGAAATATCTTTTATCGATACGAGACCACCGCTTGCTAGCGTGAGATCGTTAGAGGAGAGCGTGGTGCTATCGATTCCCAGAGTGCAGCTTTTATCGAAACTACAGCAGGATACAAATTTCTCGTCAAGATTTTATCGTGCGATTTGCCTTTGTGTTTCTGATCGCCTCCGTGGCACTGTCAGTAGACTCGGCTATGGCTACGATCTCGATGGGTTAGAGGCTCATCTTGGCGGATTCAGTCAGTCGATGATCGGTAATTTGGAACTTGCCGAAGCCAAGTTTTATTGGTTGATTAAAAATGTGCGAGCAAGTTAGGGCAAGTTAGTTTTAAATGCTCAAATCAAGAGGCTCTAGACAATATAGCGATCGTGATTTGAGCGGTTGCCGTTGATTAAAAAACTTGAAAAATAGTAACGCCGAGAATAGCTTCAACAACAGTAGCAACCAATAGCCCCGTCCAAAATCTTCCAGCAGCTCTGCTAAATCCAAGGGCACTATCTTCACGGCTTGCGGTAAAAAATAGCGACCAAGCTTGGGTTTCGCTAAGGCGTGCAAATTGATTGAAGTCTTCACGAAAAGCGATGGGTTTGAAAAGATTTTCGCCGCTAAAATCAAATTTGGTTTCCATACATTTCTCCTTGAGATGCGAAATTGTTTAACAATTTGCTTTTTATTTGATGGAATTATATTAACAATTGTTTACAATTGAAGGCAATCGCTCTTAAGGAGAGTCTAGAAATTTCGCAAGATATAGCTCTCAAGATATATATCTCAAGAATTGACTGGCGGCGCGAAGCGCCGCCAGTCAATTCTTGGGGTTTATGTACTACTCCCTTCCCACCAAAGAAATAGACATCAAAAACCTAATAATTAGACGTTGCGGCGCGAAGCGCCGCAACGTCTAATTATTCACTGGGAAGGGAGTATCAATGTAAGAGATAGCGAGAACAAATCAAACTAGCGAGCCAATCCACTCAAAGACTCGATTCCATGCCCACCAGCGATCGCGATCGCCATATTGGTTTTGGCATTTTTTACTACTCACATAACCGACATGACCGCCATGTTTGGTAAGCATTAGTTTAATGGCGGAGTTATCTTGAGCGATTTTTACTAGTTCAGGAATAATTGCAGGATCGAACATCGGATCGTCCTCAGCATAAAGAATTAAGGTTGGCTTTTGCAGATGCGGCATGAAATGTAAGGGGCAACTTGCATCGTAATAAGCCTCAACGGATGCAAAACCTAACTTGGCGATCGTCAATTCATTATCAAATCCCCAAATGCTATTAGCTCTCTCGACTGCATGGCGATCGATCGCTTCAGGATGCATTTTTGCCATGCCGCGACCGAGTTTCTTGAGTTCACGAGCGATCGCCTTCTCCAAAAATCTCCCCAGTTCGTCCTTAACTAGATAGGTCAGCGATCGGTTGGAGTCAACGCTAGGACAAATTACCGCCCCACCTGCAATATCAGCAGATGTGATGGCTAAGTCACTCCCCCAGTCAGCGATCGTCTCTCCAGCCTTAATCCCCCACAACGCCAACTGTCCCCCGAGCGAATATCCCATGAGCCAAAAAGGGGCCGGACAGCCTAATTGCTTGGCGATACTGGCAATCCGAATAAAATCTTCGCCTTCGTACAGCCCGTCGGAGGTTAGCGCTGGGGATAGCTCTGCGGTTTTACCATGAGCCCGCCAATCAAACAGAACCACTGCATATCCCCGATCTAGAGCCTTACGTCCTAAGATTTTGAGAAACCATTGGTTGTCCAAATCCCCCGTAATGCCATAGGTTGCCACAATCGTTCCTTTCGCATTCTGAGGAATTGCATATTTTCCAAAGATCGGCACACCATTTGCCCCAGTGAAAATATGTTCTTGATAAATTGGTTCTGGTTCAATTGTGAAATTTTCCCATTTTCGGCTTACCCGCAAAGCCGTATAAAGGGTCATTAGCAGCCCATTGCTGAGATGCCAAGGTGGTGTATAGAGCATATCAACCAGTCCATATTTACATTTCTTTACGTCTAACTATAGCAATACAGGAGATAGCTAGGAAATGAAAGATTGGCGGCGCGGAGCGCCGCCAATCTTTCATTTCCTAGTACAGATAAGTAAACTTAAAACCT
>NZ_ALWB01000381.1 GCF_000332215.1 Pseudanabaena biceps PCC 7429 | reverse complement strand
TTGCGGCGCTTCGCGCCGCAACTCTCTATTGGGTTTGGTTTCCTGACTTAATTGAATATAGCTATACATTTGGCGATCGCCATAGCAATAAAAAAGTAGGGACAATTTGTCCCTACTTTTTTTTGGGTAAACAAGACTCACATTACAGGATTGGCTATACCGATGGGCTAATGGGAATGCGCTTGAGCAGGTGATATTTACAACCAGCAGCAAGAATATGTACCCGCAGGTTATGAATTGTCAAAGGAGCAGATCCGCTCACCCATAGCTGGTTGCTGTAGGAGACTTCGCCAGGATCGACTACGGTGACAGTGCCGCGCCCTAAAACTCGCATGGTATTGTTTGGTTCAAAAATGGCAACCGTATCTTCATCAATGCCTATGCCAATTTTGTCTGGATGTGCGGCGATCGCTGTCATCAAACGAGCCATCCGATTACGGTTATGAAAGTGCTGATCGACAATGATTTCGGGCAAAATATTCAAGCCCGTGCTCATGTTGACCAGTTCTTTATGGGGAGATTCGCCACTGCTGCCACCTGAAATCATGTGATAGCCCATTGCCGCGGCCCCTGCACTAGTACCAGCCAGTACGAGACGCTTTTCGTCAATTCGTTTGGCGATCGTGATTGCAAAGGGAGTATCAGCGATTAACCCACAAAGGCGGAGTTGATCGCCACCAGTCATAAAAATTCCCGTAAACCGATCTACTAGAGCTTCGGCTTCAGGGTAGTCATCGTGAGGACGTTCGCGGATATCCAACACTTCCACCGCACTTGCACCAAGTTCAGTGAAAATGTCATGATAAATTCGTCCAATAATATCAGGCTCTCTTGAAGCGCAAGGAATGATCGCGATGCGGGCTTGGGAGCCACCTGAATTTTCTACAAAGGCTTTGAGAATCTTGCGGTCTTGGACTTTATCCTCTCCACCACCAATTACCATTACCGCCGACTTAATAATTTGAGTCATGCCCCTATCTATTGCCACATCTTCGTCTAAGTTCAGCATATTAGCAGATTGGTCAACAAATTTTTTCAGGCGATTAATTAGGTTAACGCCTTGACTCACTTTTTGCTCTTGCTGACTCGCCAATGGTTTGAATTACCTCCATTGATGCTTACATGGCTAACCATAAGGCTAACTATTGTCAAATTGTATAACTTTTATGTTGTTAAAGACTAGTGTTTGCTGGTGACAAAATTAGAGAGTGACCAGTCTCCTCTTATTTTGCTCTCCTAATTTTGCCTAATTTTATAAGTAGCTGTGCGTAATTAAAAATTAGAGACAAAACCTGTGACTTGCGCTCAGCGCAAGTCACAGGTTTTGGGTTTTATATTTAATTGTGCCTAACTACATTGATGGAGAATTTTTATAGAGACTTTAGGGTGATTTTGATAAGCGTTCAATCACTTTGCCAGCATTCTTGGCTAACTAGATCGCAAATACGATCGCGTAATAGGTACTGGTTATCTTCTAATTCTCGTTCGATTTGGCACCATTCGCGATCGCGAAAGAAGCGACAGAGAGCATGAATTGGTTGACTGCGAGTGAGTCGTCCGCTTTCGAGTAAATGTCTTGCTTCGTCTTGGATAGCGCTGATGGAATAGTAAAGTGAGTGCAACATAACCAAACTCTCTTTGTAGGTTTTTGCGTAATTTTATTGAAATTTAAAGTCAGTAAATTACTTGATGACTTAAATTTACATGAAAATGATCGATGTCTGTGATGGAGGATACAAACTTTTAATATTTTCCCATAGGATTTTCATCACTACATAAAAGTCAATGAAACTCAAAAGAAAAAAATATTTCTGGCGATATAAATTACCAAACCCCGTAAAGTTGCGCCCCACAGGGGCGCAACTTTACGGGGTTTGGTTTGTAATTAATTATGCCTAGCTACTTATATCTAGCTACTTATATAAGTAAGTGGACTTAGGGAGCATCTCACTAATGCAATGAGTATTTCTACTTATAGATGACATATGAGAAAATGAATAAAAAATGAGGTTAAAAAAAGAATGACACCCGAAGAAAGCAAAGTTCTGAAAGAACATCTAAAAGCTGCGGCGGCAATT
>NZ_ALWB01000380.1 GCF_000332215.1 Pseudanabaena biceps PCC 7429 | reverse complement strand
ACTTATCTCAGTACAATTAAAACCCAGAGCTAAAACCTGCGGCGTACGCTGCGCGTGCGCCGCAGGTTTTAGGGTTTTATATTTAATTAAGCCCACTTACTTAGAGCTGATTAATATCTCTAAATTCCAAGGTTTGTACTACAATCTGTTATGCAAACATACAGGTGCTTTCATATTTACCCGATAGCATGATGATTGTGACCTACGAGCTATTAGAAGATGCTTGTTGTAAGGTATGTTGGCTGCTATTTAAATGCGAGGAGTGACGGACTGAATTATGCGAATTTCTTCCAGTTGGTTGACGCTTGGTGCGAGTTTATCGCTTCTGATTCCAGCTTGGACAGCCAATGCTCAAGAATTTAATCTACCTCTGCGTCCTTTCACTAAGGTCGTTTTAGAGCCTGACACCACTGTTAATACCTCTAATAGCACTGCTAATATTTCTCGTATTGCCACCTCGGAAGAGGTGGCACCCCAGTCGGTGATTATTGACGAAGCACAATCTGAATCGGCAAATAAATCGGCAAATAAATCGACCAGTAATTTGACCAGTGATTCTACCAGTAATTCGACCATTACCCAGAAAGCATCTCAAGATCCTGCCATGCCTCAGGTAGCGATCGCTACATTAGCTAAAGTCAATAATCAAGATTCACCTAAGCTGCTTTCTAACACTAATCTTTCTAACACTAATACAAATATCGTTCAAGATAGCCAGCGATCGCAACCTCAAAAAGTCAGTTCTTCCACGGAACCTGCCAGAATTGATCCCAATTCTACGGTTTATGAATCTGGCAAACTTGACCCTGCGCAGACCCTAGTTGTTCCCACCACCCCCAGTCAAGTTAAGTTAGACCTTACCAAACCAGTCACCCTCGCCGAACTTTTGGAGTTAGTTGAAAGATCTAGCCCCGATTGGATTCAAGCAAAAATTGCCGTAGATCGCGCCCGTGCTGGATTGAGAGCTGCCGAAGCTGGACGTTCGCCCACTGTTTCCGCATCATCGAGGTATACCTATGGAAACACGGTCTTCTCGCCGCCAACTGTCACAAATTCCACCACAAATTCCACCACAAACACCTCTACTACCCATGCGCTCACGGGTACTCTAGGCATTAGCTACAACATTTTTGATTCAGGTGTGAATGACAATACTATTGCTGCGGCTGAAAACAGCTTACGCGTTGCGGAAGCATCACTCAATCAAGTCAATCAGACAATTCGGTTGAATATCGTAACAGCCTATTACAGCCTCCAGAATGCCGATGAAACGATCCGCATCCAACGCAAAGCCGTTGAAAATGCCGAGCGAAGCCTGAAGGACACCAAATCCAGAGAGCGGGCAGGGGTTGGGACAAAGTTTGATGTCCTACAGTCTGAGGTTTCCCTTGCCAATGCCAAGCAAGACTTGCTCAATGCCGAGGCTTCCCAATTAGTAGCCAGACGAGAATTATCGCGACAGATCAACTATCCACCGACCATTGAGATTACTGCTGCCGATAAAATTGCTCCTGTCGCAGCGTGGAAATTGTCCTTAGAAGAATCGATCTTACTAGCAGTCCGCAATCGTTCTGAACTTGACATTCGCAAGTTAGAGCGTGAAGTTGCTCGTAATAATGCCAATGCCACCTTATCAAGATTAGGTCCACAGGTTAGCGTATTTACTAACTTTGATGCCTCTACTTCCTTTGTTAACAATGGCAGTGCTAGTGCGGACTACCAAGTTGGTTTGTCGTTAAGCTGGACGCTCTTTGATGGTGGTAAAGCTGCCGCGCAAGTAGATCAATACAAAGCTGATCAAGCCACAGCTGAGAGTAAGTTCGAGCAAGCCGCTCGTCAGGCTCGTTATGATGTGGAGTCAGCCTACATCAATCAGCGATCGCGTTTTCAACAGATTGACACGGCAACTAAAGCCGTTCAACAGGCAGAGGAAGCGCTACGTCTTGCGCGTTTGCGCCTTGATGCTGGAGTTGGAACCCAACTTGAGGTCATCTCCGCTGAGTCAGATCTCACTCGTGCCGATGTTAACCGTGTTCAAGCAATCATTGGCTATAACCAATCCCGAGCCAATCTTGAAAGAGCAATCAATGGTATATAGGTAGCCGATCGCAATTAAAAATCAGAGTCAAAAGCTATGGCGATCGCCATAGCTTTGTTAGTTTTGCGACTAGCTACTTCCCATTTTATAGCTATCGCCACACAACCCCAAATATAAGTGGAAGTGGCGGCGCTTCGCGCCGCCACTTC
>NZ_ALWB01000379.1 GCF_000332215.1 Pseudanabaena biceps PCC 7429 | reverse complement strand
TTTTCATTCTCTTGGATTTGCCCAGTTCTCCATTCTCTGGGTTACTTTTTCCTGCTCTTTTTCTGATTAGCTTAATCAACTTAGTCTAAACTCCAGTTAAATAAATTTACCTCTTTTTTATTTGCCCTATTTAAAAACTTTGGCAACCAATACATAGCCTTCTTCACCTGCTGCGATCGCTCAATCAACTTACCCTCAAGCACATTGACACATATCGCATTCCCAATCGAGGAACTAGATACCTTAGCTAAATCTCAATCTCACTAAAAGAGTAGCAACATGGCTTTGAAACTTACCTGATAATTTTAGCTTAAATTTTAGAATTGGTAAGGCTTGCGATGAAATTCAATATCTGGATATGGCGATCGCTACACTTACAAGACAAAAATAAGATTAGTTGATTGACCTTAAATGTAAAACCAAGATAAAATAAGATTAGTTGACTAATCTTATTTAAAATTTATGCTTGAAATTTCAGAAGCAGATATTTTGTCCCGACTTCGGTTTGATAACCCTTGGTGGGAACAAGGTAAAGAAGGAAAAATAACTTACGAAAATACACCTCGACGTAAGTACTTCGAGACCTTTTACGAAAATATTTTGGACTCAAATGTTCGTCGAGCGATCGTTTTAATGGGACCAAGGCGTGTCGGTAAAACTGTTATGGTTTATCACACCATTCGTGCACTCTTAGACTCTGGGATAGAAGCAACAAATATTTTATACATTTCCCTTGAAACTCCAATCTATACTGGACTGCATTTAGAACGGATACTCAATTATTTTCAGAAATTATTTGATCATACGCGCAATGCCAAACTGTTTATCTTCTTTGACGAAATTCAGTATTTGCGTGATTGGGAAGTACATCTTAAATCTCTAGTTGACTCATACGCAGACTATCGTTTTATTGCTACGGGTTCTGCGGCGGCAGCATTAAGACTAAAGAGCCATGAGTCAGGTGCTGGACGCTTTAGCGATTATGTTCTACCACCACTAACTTTTGCTGAGTACTTGATGTTTATTGGACGAGAATCTGAACTTATAAAAGAGTTAGAATCAAATATTTATGGGGCTTCAGCTATAAATTATTCTGCTTTAAATATTACTGCGCTCAATGAAGAGTTTATAAACTACCTAAACTTTGGTGGCTATCCAGAGGCAGTCTTTTCGGAAACCATCAGGCAGAACCCCAGTCAGTACATCAAAAGTGACATTATCGACAAGGTATTACTCCGAGATCTCCCCAGCCTTTACGGTATTAACGATATTCAAGAATTAAATAGACTTTTTACAACCCTAGCCTACAACTCTGGAAATGAAGTAAGTCTAGACGGATTATCCAAATCCTCTGGTGTTGCTAAAAACACGATCAAGCGTTATCTAGAATACCTTGAAGCGGCATTTCTAATTCGCCGAGTTGAGCGAATAGATAACAATGCGAAGAGATTTAAGCGAGCGATGTGTTTCAAGGTTTACTTAACTAATCCATCCATGAGAGCTGCATTATTTGGACAGATTGACGCGAATTCCGAAGCTATGGGATCCATGACTGAAACGGCAATTTTTAGCCAATGGCAGCACAGCGAAATTACTGAACTTTATTATGCCCGATGGAAGTCTGGAGAAGTTGATATCGTTCATTTAGATAAGGTTAATCAATTACCCTCTTGGATTGTTGAAGTTAAATGGAGCGATCGCCCCTATAGAACACTCGCGGAGCTTGATAATTGTATTGAATTTGTGAATAAGCATCCCAATATATCTCAACCAATTTTGATAACTAGCCAAACTATTTCAGATGAAGACATTCAGTACAAAGGAGTAGACTTTAAATTTTGTCCATCTAGTCTCTATGCTTATATTCTGGGAGCTAATATCTTGTCTGATTTTTAAGTTGTGCGATCGCCTAAAGCACAATTAATCAAAAAGCGACCACGATAAAATTAAATGTCTGAATATAATGCGATCTCCTCAGTGTTCACTACTCTAGCTGATCGCTCAATTTCAATGTAGATAACTTTTCGATTGACTCCTCAAGTAACTGATCGAAAGTCATACAGTGAAGCGGTTTACTATCGATGACGGTTTTATGTGATCGCCATCGAAATCTTTGCATCAATCCAGAATGCTGAATGAATTTATCCCTACCAATTACCAGTAGACCGCTATAGCTACTGGAGTTTAGACTAAGTTGATTAAGCTAATCAGAAAAAGAGCAGGAAAAAGTAACCCAGAGAATGGAGAACTGGGCAAATCCAAGAGAATGAAAAGGAGAATATTTAGGATTAGGAATTAAGGATGTCTTTGTTGTACCTTTTTGGGACGAGAAGCGTCGTTTTTGATGATAGGAAGCGAGGATAAGGATCGCGCTT
>NZ_ALWB01000378.1 GCF_000332215.1 Pseudanabaena biceps PCC 7429 | reverse complement strand
CGTTGCTTCGCAACGCTTTCAAAAATTTCCTTGTGGTTCGTTTGATCGATAATTGCTGTAAATCATCTTCACGGAAGGCTAGCCTAATGAGTCATGCTGAAGTATCCATCCATAGATTCGATTCTCCGTGCAATCAGATTTGCGATCAGATTATGGATAACCTTGATGAGATGATTTGGTCGTTAGCTTTACCTGACTTAAAACCAATTTATTTCAATGCAGCGGCTATCAAGTTTTTCCAACGCTCTCGCCAAGAGTTAATGGAGCATCGACATCTATGGCTAGAGGCGATCGCGACTGAGGATCGTCGCAAAATACAACAAGAGCTTGAAAAAGCACAGAAAACAGATTTATCCATATTTACCTATCGCATTCAGCTTCCTACAGGGAAATTACGTCACTTCCATGCTCGTTTAAAAGTATTTAAGGATTCTTCAGGTTTGCCTATAAGGCTAGATGCGATCGCCTATGAAGTCCCCAGTGATAATGCCTCAGATAGAGACTTGTGTGATATACCTCAGGCAAATATCGATCTAGAAATAGATCTAGAAATTGATAGAGAACAAGTCGATTTGAATAGTGATTTGATAGAGGATTTGACAGGCGATTTGACAGGCGATTTGACAGGCAATTTAACTTTGCTGAATGAAGAATTAGAACGGCAGATCGGGGAGAACCATAGGAATTTACGCGACAAAGAAAGCCGTAATCTGGCTATTCTCCATGCCTTGCCAGATTTGCTATTACTGCTAAAGCCCGATGGAACCTGTATAGAATGCATCATTCCTTCGGGTTGTGACAAAGCCAAATATTTGCCCATTCAGCATCATATTTCTGAGGTCTTACCGCCTGAAACGCTAGCTGCCCAATTAAAGCTCTATGATCAAGCGATCGCTACGGGAGAAGTTCAAATCTATGAACATCAACTCTTCAAATTTGGCAAACTTATCCATGAAGAAGTCCGTATTGCTCCCTACTGTAAAGATGAGCTAGTGGTAATTGTTCGGGACATTACGGAGCGGAAGGAAACCGAGCAACAACTGCAAAATCTCACTGATCGCCTAACTCTAGCGCTAAAGTCTGCGGCGATCGGCATATGGGAAAGGGATCTCGTCCGCGATCAACTAGTCTGGGATCGCGGCATGTATGAGCTATATGGAGTGAGTCCCGAACAATTTACGAATAACCGTCTGACTTGGTTAAATTATGTATATCCTAGCGATCGCGAAATCATCGAATCGGCATCGCAACTAGCATTGCAAGGAAAGAAGGATTACGATATCGAGTTTCGGATCGTTTTACCGAATGGAAGCATTCGCTACATTCAAGCCTACGCTCTGCTACAACGCGATGCGGAGGGAATCCCTCAACGCTTCATTGGTATTAACTTTGATATTACCGAGCGCAAGATTGCCGAAACCAAAATCATCCAAACAGCCCGTCAACTCGCTAATACCAACCATGAATTGGAGTCCTTTAGCTATTCCGTTTCTCACGATCTGAGAGCGCCATTACGACATATGAATGGGTTTGTGATGGCTTTGCAGCAGCAACTCCAAAAACATGAAGCCTTAAACGATCCTAAGGTGGAGCATTACTTACAGGTAATTGCCAAAAGCAGTCAAAAGATGGGACATTTGATCGATGGATTACTCACCCTCTCGCGCTATGGGCGAAGATCCCTAGAATCGACCCAGATCTCCGTGCGCGTCTTAGTTGATGAAGCGATCGAAATCCTGCGTAATGAGCCAAATTATAACCCGATGGTCAAATTTTCAATTGGTGACTTACCCGTGGTGATTGGTGATCCGATTCTCTTACAACAGGTCTTTTGTAATTTGATTGGGAATGCCGTGAAATTTAGTCGTACCCGTGCTAATCCCTATATCACGATCGACAGTTTGCCCGACCAGACCATTAGAATTCAAGATAATGGTGTGGGTTTTCAAATAGAATATGCGGAAAAGCTCTTTGGAGCTTTTCAAAGACTGCATAATGAAAGAGAGTTTGAGGGCACTGGTATCGGTTTAGCGATCGTGCAAAGGATTGTGCAAAGGCATGGTGGATCGATCTGGGCTGAAGGATATCCCGAACGTGGAGCCACATTTTTCCTTAAGATTTAACGTGAGTTCGGGATAATTTGAAACAGGCTTTGAGAAAGGGTTTGCGTAGCAAACCCTTTCTCAAAGCCCCAAAATAAAAGCCTTGCTACGCAAGGCTTTTATTTTGGGGCTTTTAAAATTTGCCAGCTTAACCCGAACTAACGTTAAGATTTAGGGTTATTCTAGAAAATTAACACGCTTTACGCGGCGATTCTTTAGAGTTATCGCAAGGATTACTTAGGACATAAACCTCAAAAGCTGTAGCGCACGCTGCGCGTGCGCTACAGCTTTTCGGGTTTTATAGTTAATTGTGCTTAGATACTTAATAATACCAATTCACGAAAGTGTGACAACACTTTTGTGAATTAAAAATCAAACCTAGTAAGGGTTTGAAAAACTAAAAATGGCGTAGCCACTTTTAGTTTTGGTATAACTGATTCAATGTTTTTTAGATCTAAATATTCTAAATATATAGAAACAGCTAGAATTTTGCTGATAGAGGAAAATTCTAACTATGTCGAACTAAGTAGTTCAGCACAATTAAAACTAAAACCAGAAAGCATAACGCCCACTTAGCAAGCAGTATGCACTTCTAGGGCTTAAGTTTACTTATACTTAGCTGCTTATTTATTTGAACTATTTATTTGAACTATTTATTTGAACTATTTAGGTAAAGAATCAGGTAAGAAATTGACAAAAGAGCCAAAGCGGCTAAAGTAAAGGGATGAAAGAGCCACCGCAATATGAACGAGAAGCCCTAGAAAATATGCCAGTAGGAGAACTGGTAGAAGTAATCGTGCGGCAACAGGAATGGGGCGCAAACAAATA
>NZ_ALWB01000377.1 GCF_000332215.1 Pseudanabaena biceps PCC 7429 | reverse complement strand
TTGCGGCGCTTCGCGCCGCAACTCTATTTTGGTTTTGGGGTTTGTCCTACAGCGCTTCGCGCTCAAACCCAGACCAAGGAAACTTTTGAAAGCGTTGCAAAGCAACGCTTTCAAAAGTTTCCTTGTGGTTCGTTTGATCGATAATTGCTGTATATATAACTGGCTATAGCTATAGTTCATCCACTTGGCAAATTAGTTAACTTTTCTGTCCATGTCTTTATAAAAGGGATCGCCGCCGCGAAGGTGAGATCGTACTTGAGCGGCGTAATCGTAATGTAGTTATCCCTAATTGCTTGGATATCGGTATCGGCTTCCGCTTCTTCTTCGATGACCACACCCGATAGCCAATAATAAATTTTGCCACGCGGATCAATACGTTTCTCAAATTGATCGCGATAGCGACGAATTCCTAATCTCGTAACAACAACACCGCAGATATCTTCCTCATCAATAGCAGGAATATTGACATTCAATAAAATTGGTTCCTCTAGGACATAATCTGCGATCGCCTGCACCATTTTTTTAGCAAAATTCGCAGCCGCACTAAAATCTAAATGCGTAAAACCTGCGAGGCTAAAGGCAATGCTTGGTACTCCCTCAAGTACTCCCTCCATCGCCGCCGATACAGTACCAGAGTATAAAACATCGGTTCCCAGATTTGCGCCGCGATTAATGCCCGATAGCACCAGATCGGGACGATCGCCTAATAGGGCATCTAAAGCTAACTTGACGGTGTCCGAAGGCGTACCCGAACAAGCCCAAGCCTCAATACTCGGAGGGTAAATGTCAGTAATGCGATCGACCCTGAGGGGTTCTTGTAAGGTCAGGGCATGCCCCGTAGCCGATCGCTCGCGATCGGGACATACTACGGTAATTTGATGCTCAGTTTTGCTGAGAGCATCTGCTAACGCCCTTACCCCCGGAGCGTAAATACCATCATCATTACTAATCAAAATATGCATATTTAAATTTTCAAAATGTCCGAGCAACTAAGTACATCAGTATAGCTAAAGAATAAAACTAAAGCCTGTGTCGCCTGCAAGACAAGCCGCACAGGCTTTTAAAATTTGTCCGAATTCACGTTAATTAACAATAAAAATCAAAGTATCAAAAATAAAGGAGGGTGCAAAGCACCCTCCTTTATTTTTGATACTTCGATCACTTTTAATCAAGCGTAATGACCCAAGACCCAATGTAAACAGGCACAGGAACATCCGCACGCATAACTCTGCCATCAAACTGATAAAAACCGCCGTAGTCAGGATTTCTGACGTTAGACATCACGACGCGTAGTGCTGTTTTTGAAGGAATCGCTTCCTTGGGAATAATCGTAATGCGACGAGTTTCTTTATCCCAAGTTGCCGATTCGATCTCCAAATCTTTACCGCCACGACATTGATCGGTTACCCGCAACTTGATATCAGAAGTATCAAAGCTACCTGTGAAATGCTCTGGGTAGGTAACGATCACTTCGGAGACCTTAAACTTTTGTGGTTTCACTTCTAAGTAGTAGCGATCGCTTCGACCACTGGTACCACTGTCGAGACAATAGTCAAGTGCACTATCTTTGATTCCGCCAAATAGAATAAATCCTGCATTAGATTGGGCGCGAACTACAGAGGGTGAAACAACTGCACAAGCTACAGCAAGACAAGAAACAATACCCAGTTTTTTGATCATTTGGATCTTCATAAATCTCACAAGACTCTACTATTATGCTACGCGCTGATCATTCTGACGAAGTTGGACAGCAAATGTATCCCGTCATTGGATGATTTCTCTGGATGAAATTGCACAGCCATGACATTTTCTCTAGCGATCGCTACGGTTACGGTTTGGCTACCGTGGGTAGTTGTTGCAGCCGTAACTGATCGGTCAATGGGGTCAGTGTAATAGGAATGGACAAAATACATCCAAGGGTTAGCGCCTAGATTTTGCCAAAGCGGACAATTGGATTGAGTTAACGCGAGCTGATTCCAACCCATGTGGGGGATCGTCAGGCTAGGCTCATGGGTAAATCGCTTGACTTGACCTTTGATAATTCCTAAGCCTGCTTCTTCCCCCTCTTCACTACTCTCAAATAGGATTTGCATTCCCAAGCAGATTCCTAAAAATGGTTTCCCTGAAGCGATCGCCTCATGAATGGGTTGCTCTAATCGGGTTGCCCGCAATTTTTGCATCGCGGGATCGAACGATCCTACTCCTGGCAAAACAATCCCATCGGCAGCGGCTAACTTTTGGGGATCGTTGGTAACAATTGGGGTTGCGCCTGCCATCTCTAAACCTTTGCAGGCTGAGTGCAGATTACCCATGTCATAGTCGATCACTGCCACAACTGGCATGATATTACTCCTGTTTATTAGTCTGGCATTTACTTAGTCTGGCATTTACTTAGTCTGGCATTTACTTAGTCTGGCATTTAGTTAAGTAGCTGGGAATTAAAGTCCAGATTTAAAACCTGCGGCGCACGCTGCGCGTGCGCCGCAGGTTTTAGGGTTTTATACTTAATTAAGCCCAATTACTTAACTTATAGAGATAAAAGCTGTAAGCTTGCAGAGATATTTATGTTTGTGCTGTTCTAAGAATTCTTTTTAAGCAATTATTAAGCAATTATAATGTTTGGCAGTACAAAGCTTTGCAAGCAACCCGATAGATTTTCATGAAAGTTCGATGAAATGCAACTTTTATCAAAAACTATTGGTCTGTCACCTCAGCAAAATGTAGTATAGCTATAGTCAGTAATGTTAGGACTAAAATCAAACCCAATAGAGAGTGGCGGCGCTTCGCGCCGCCA
>NZ_ALWB01000376.1 GCF_000332215.1 Pseudanabaena biceps PCC 7429 | reverse complement strand
CCGCAAATGACTTTACGCTTGGACTGGTTAATACTGCATCCATCAGGTCAAATATTGCATCTCGTCCGTTTCCTAAAAATCTATATACCTGTTGACGAAATTCTTGTAGTTTGTCAATAATCATGACTGTAGATGTCCTTTTTCTTTTCATCTACTTTAGGCAGTTTGTATCTCTTTTACTCTGCCTTTTTTACCTTTCTTAGTCTAAACTCCAGTCATTTGATAGCGATCGGTAACTTTGAGATGATATTTTAGGCGATCGGGAGTTTATCGTTTGAGAGCGATCGCTTTCTAGAAATGAGTAGGCGATCGGTAAATGATAGAATCCCAAAATGATCGATAATATTTGCAAATTCTTAGCCGAAAGCTTTTCCAGAGACTTCGCCAGTTGGATATTGGGCGAAGCCATAACCCTAACCAAAATCGAACCATCGGAACTCTCAGTCGAACCAATTCGCGCCGATTCCGTGATATTTCTCGAATCAACCGAAATCATTCTGCATATCGAATTTCAGACCGAGCCAAATAAAAACATCCCCTTCCGCATGGCAGATTATCGGCTTAGGCTATATCGCAAATTTCCTGAAAAGCAGGTATATCAAGTGGTCATTTACCTCAGCCCCAGCCAATCCAACTTAGTTCATGAAAGCACATTTAATATTGGCACACTGAATTATGAATTTAACGTCATCAGAATCTGGGAACAACCAACAGAAATATTTCAGCGATATCAAGGACTATTCCCCTTTGCCACATTATCTCAAACCAATGATCCCGAAGAAACCTTAAGACAAGTTGCCAAGCAAATTGAACAAATTACCGATAAACAAGTGCAAAGTAACGTAGCCGCATCGACCGCTATAATATCGGGTATAGCCTTAAATAAAGAAATCATCCAAAGACTTTTAAGGAGCGAAATCATGAAAGAATCAGTTATTTATCAAGAAATCTTACTTGAGGGTGAAGCTAAAGGTATAGCCAAGGGTAAAGCTGAAGGCAAAGCTGAAGGCAAAGCTGAAACTGCACGACAAATCGCTATAAACATGATGCGCTCCAACATTTCTGTGGATTTAGTTGCACAATTCACGGGACTAACTCTCAAAGAAGTCCAAAAGCTCCAAAAACTTTCAGCAAAAAAAGATCAGCCACCAAAATCAACAAAAACAAAGCGATCGCTAAAATCTTAATTGCTGAGTAATCTACTGAACTAACTCACCTTACGCAGAAGTCTAAAAAGGTTTCAGGGACTGCCATTCCAAGTAAGACTGCTGCAAAGCCTTAATATACAACTTGGATTTGAGAGCAAAATGATTGAGCTTAGAATTGAGTTTGAGAACCTCCAATTTCACATATCCCCACAAAGATGCAAAGAAGTGATTGGCTTGACTGTCAACTGTCTTGGTCGGCGATTTCGATAGACTCACATTTTGCTTCAAAGACTTGTGATATTCTTCAACTTTCCAGCGTTTACGGTAGATTGTTGTAATTTGCTTGTAGGTGATTGTTAGGTCGCTAGTGACTAGATAGAGAACACCAATACTGTCATCTTCGTTTACGAAAACTTGCTTAATTAGCGATAAAGGAAACTCAACTCCTTCGAGATAAATTTCTTTCTTGTCGTTTTCTTCTAAATTCACTGCTTCTAATTTCACATACCTGCCTTGGGCTTTGTCTTCTTGGCTCAATGCTATCTTACGGTAAAGAATCAGGTAAGAAATTGACAAAAGAGCCAAAGCGGCTAAAGTAAAGGGATGAAAGAGCCACCGCAATATGAACGAGAAGCCCTAGAAAATATGCCAGTAGGAGAACTGGTAGAAGTAAT
>NZ_ALWB01000375.1 GCF_000332215.1 Pseudanabaena biceps PCC 7429 | reverse complement strand
ACATCCTTAATTCCTAATCCTAAATATTCTCCTTTTCATTCTCTTGGATTTGCCCAGTTCTCCATTCTCTGGGTTACTTTTTCCTGCTCTTTTTCTGATTAGCTTAATCAACTTAGTCTAAACTCCAGTTATTAGTTGTAATGCTTATAAAAGCTAATGGTAGTCTTTAACCAAACTTTGCCTATAAATTTTTCCCAATCAATATCTTTATCGATCTATTATTAATTAGCCCTCCACTCGTATTACTTCAAGAATGGCGCGTTACGCTAGAACTAACGCACCCTTGCTCCTATTAGCGCTAGTTTCTCTCGTCTCTAAAAATTAGCTATTTCTTCCACGTAACATCAGTAAATAAGATATGACACTGCTAACGCAATTGCTTAATAGACTTAGTGTATGGATTCAAAGTAAATATCCAGATGGAATTATCCTTCTAAATAATGGTCTCACTCGCGATCAGATAACAGAAAAGATAAAGTCACTTCCTTTTCAATTTCCCGAAGAGTTATATGAGCTTTATCAATGGCGAAATGGACAAAAATATGGTTCAAAAGGGGCGATGAAAATTATTAATTCTAAAGGCTTTGGCTATGATATCGATCTGGAGGTCTTTGACTGTAGAGTTTTTCTGCCTCTTGAAGATGCCATAGAAAGATATAACTTTGAACTACACGGCTATAACTTTTCCGATCCTTCCCCTCGTTTTAAATACTCATGGTTTCCTGTTTTTTATCGAGATAGTTATAATTATCTTCTGTTTGATATCAGAGAAAGTGGGACTTGCCCATTAGTGTCTATGCGTATCCAATCACTTCCTGAAGAAGCTTTAATAACCTATAGTAGCCTCACAAAAATGATAATGACTTTGGTGGAGTTTTATGAAGCAGGTGGTGATGAAGTCGGTGTTCATGAGTTTTGCGATGAGTTTGAGCAAATCTGGCTTCAACATAATGCTGACATCATCGCAGATGATTTCTCTCAATCGCTTAGAGACACGAGAGATGGAAGACTTTTCAGTTTTTATTATAACCCTAATGAGGAATTCTAAAATAAGTAGGATACGATCATTTTCATTGTGTTCTTGGATAGTGATTAAACGCTTCAGCTTCATGATCTCCTCCACTTCATGCCGAGCCTGTTGATCATAGGAATGCTCAAACTCAGCAACCAAGCTATCGGCATTTTAAAAATATGTAGGCAATCAATGTCTTTTTAGATTTAGGAGCGATCGCTTGTTGGGCTTTTTCATTGTAAAGGCGATCGCTTAAGGTTGAAGCTTATTATTTGCGATCGCTTTTTAGTGATAACTGAGTCAACCTCTTGTTGGTTGTGATGCTTATAAAAGCTAATGCTAGTCTTTAACAAAACCTTGTCTATAAATTTTTCCCAATCAATATCTTTATCGATCTATTATTAATTAGCCCTCCACTGGTACTACTTCAAGAATGACGCGTTACCCTAGAACTAACTCACCCTACCTTCTGAAACTCTTAATGTAAACACATGAATCAGCAATTTATAACCCAACTTCCTCTGACTTATGTTGATTCAGTTCAGTTTGAGAACATTGGTACTATATTTCAGTTAAAATTATTAAATCATGAACAAAACCTACTAGTTTTACTTAAAAATATTCTTCATCTAAATTTTTCTAAAGACTCATTGAGGTCTGATGATGACTTTGTAAATCTTATTGAAATCACTCATGAATATCGAATTCCGAATAGTCATGATTTAAGGAATTATACTTTTTATATTGATATTAACAAACTATCTCCATTAAATATTATTACTCTGTATGGTAATACTACAATGGAAATCATTTGCGAGGAGATTGAAGTAAAAGAGTCTACATTTAGGAATTAGCGATCACTGGGTAGCAGTTTTTGCTCACACAGTCTCTTTCGAGTTTTGTAATTGTATAGTCGTCGCTTTTTAAGGGGAGCATCTCACTAATGCAATGAGTATTTCTACTTATAGATGACATATGAGAAAATGAATAAAAATGAGGTTAAAAAAAGATGACACCCGAAGAAAGCAAAGTTCTGAAAGAACATCTAAAAGCTGCGGCGGCAATTCTATTGAATAATACCCCAAAAGAAGAGACTAAAAAGCTTTAACAGCATAGAATTAGCAGTCAGAGACCACTTGCTACAAAGAAGTAGCACCAGAGATACGGTTAAATTTTTTTAAGCAGCAGCAGCAAAACAAGAACAGGAAGAAGCAGAAAGATC
>NZ_ALWB01000374.1 GCF_000332215.1 Pseudanabaena biceps PCC 7429 | reverse complement strand
ATCCTCAAGTTACGAACTTTATAGCCTATCTCGAAAGACACCGCCTCCCGTATCCCTGACTACCAAGCTTTTCAAACACAAGGAATTACCATTGGCTCTGGTGCTGTTGAATCTACTATCAAGCAAATTGGGCGTAGAATCAAAATATCTGGTGCTCAGTGGAAGCGCGATAATCTTCCCCAAGTTCTTAAACATCGTTGCGCTTATCTCAACCTCAATCTTGCCTAAGTATATTTACTCAGTGCCTAATTGAGATGCTCCCCTTTTGCTTTTTATTCCTTCTTTCTGCCCTGAGTAGTTACGAAATTGGATTTTACGGATAAACAATATTAGGCTCAACTCCTTTCTTTTGAGTTGAGACATCAGGGACAATAGAATACTTTAGAAGCTTAAATTCGTCACCATCAAATCTGTACTCAGCAATATAACCACCAGAAGGACGAACAGTACTAATTCTAAGATCTAGAGTATTAGGATTGAAATTTAGTAGTCCACTAACCATTTTTCTGTGAACCCAAATAGGTTGACTATTTAAATTCATCCCATCTTCATCAGTCCTTTTTAGTACAGTGAGAGGCTTAATCTCAATACCATAATCTTTAATTGAATAGAGAAGAAATTCTTTGGATGAAGCGTACGCACCTGAACTACAGCCAAATTCCACAATATATTTTTGGCTGTTAACTTGGTAAACTTCAGAATCTCTTTCAGCATAGTCTGGGATAAATCTATCTTCTTCACAGACGTGAAGACTTTTTCTATACTTATAAATATATGCTAATTTTTTGTCTTTAAAATTTGGTTCAATTTCTTTATCTTTCGAGTTTTTTTTAGGTATACTGAGAGAAGTTAAAGTCGCAAATTCTACAATTTTTGAGATAGGTGTCGAAGGGGTTTGGACTTCTAATCTTGCAGAATTAATGCATGAAGTAGTTATCATTGTAATAACAATTAGAATACTTAGCTGTCTTTTTAACATTTAAATACCTGAGTAAATTCCATAAATTAAATCATTTAAATTACTATATTTTGTTTTCCGAAATGAGGAGGAACTTAATATGTGCAATTAGAATACATATTATGTGAGTTGTAGGCTAAAAAGACGTAAATACGTTAATTGTTTAGAGCCTCGAAGTAAATCCATGCATTATTTGCAATTTCAGAAGCTTGAACTTGGGCGTTTACAATTCTCCGAGCGTCCGTAAATTTCGCTAACGCATCATCTCTATTCTGAAGGCTGATATTTTCCAAAAAACCTCCAAAAATTGAACTTGAAGGATAGGCTCTTACAAATAGATCGGTTTTCATTCCATAAACTGCAATATCAGCCGCAAGAACTCTGTCTGTTGATACTATGTCAGCGGCATATATCCATTTTTCAGGTGGTTGGTTATCAACAGGGGTAATGGTCAAAAAATTCCTGTTAAAGTTTGGATCTTTACCAAATTTATCATAGTTGTTTCTGTAAGTGATTTGAACATATCCACGTCCTCTAAAAGCATATCCAGCCAAAGCTATACCATTTACTTTGAGTATAGAAGTTACGCATTGACAAAAGGGAGAAAATAGGCATTGAGTTAGCCAGCAATAGCCATAGCAAAAATGAGGGAAATCAGCAAACCATCAACGGCAAAATGTGACTTGAACAAGTACATCTTGTTTTTACTGTCAGAACCAAAACAGGTAAGTTGTGTGAGGTTAGGCGAGATCCTCAAAAGAAGTGTCTCATGATAGTGTGAACCGATTTTTGCTACGGGAAAGCTATACAGGAAAAGACCTCTACCAAAGCGTAGAGCCAAAACATCAAGAAAGAGGGAGGTAGTACTGAGTGTCGATGATACAGTG
>NZ_ALWB01000373.1 GCF_000332215.1 Pseudanabaena biceps PCC 7429 | reverse complement strand
CGCATTAGGACAATGCAAGATAGGGAAGGTTGGCGCAAAGCGCCAACCTTCCCTATCTTGCATTTTAAGAAAAAGGGGAGAGGACTTTACTAATAGACTTGAAACCCAAAAGATGTGTGATGGTGTTTTGCACCATCACACATCTTTTGGGTTTTAATTTAATTATGTCCAGTTACTTATACGATCAAGATCGCTACTAAAGTAAATAGGTGCAATTAAATATAAAGCCCTTAAACCTATAGCGCACAATGCGCGAGCGCTACAGGTTTAGGGTTTGGTTTTTAATTATGCCTAGATACTTAAATCGTTTTAGGGATGGAAGTTTGATGTCAGAGTCTTTATTCGAGCAGGCAAGTCAACGACTAGCCGATGCGATCGCCCATGTTGATGTTTCTGCGGATGTGATCGAGCGACTCAAATCGCCAAAAGCGAGTTTACAAGTTTCTATTCCCGTGCGGATGGATGACGGAACCTTAAAGGTTTTTCAAGGCTATCGCGTGCGCTATAACGATTTGCGGGGTCCAACTAAAGGGGGAATCCGTTTCCATCCCAATGTCAATATGGATGAGGTGACATCCCTCGCATTCTGGATGACTTTTAAGTGTGCAGCGGTGAATTTGCCCTTTGGCGGAGCAAAGGGGGGCGTGGCGGTCGATCCAAAACAACTATCTAAATTTGAACTAGAGCGGCTCAGTCGGGGATATATCAATGCGATCGCCGATTTTATGGGTGCTGATGTGGATATTCCTGCCCCCGATGTCCAAACCAATCAAACGATAATGGGTTGGATGGTCGATGAGTATAGCAATATTCAGCGTCGTCTCTGTCCTGCGGCGATTACTGGCAAACCAATTGCTATGGGCGGCAGCTTAGGCAGAGAGACCGCAACGGGCTTGGGAGCTTTTTTTGCGATCGAAACTCTCATGCCCCTATTGGGAATGCATCGAGAACAAACCACCGTGGCAGTGCAGGGTTTTGGTAATGTGGGATCAGCGATCGCCGATCTGCTGAGCAAGGCAGGCTATAGGGTGGTGGCGGTCAGCGATTCTAAAGGTGGAATTTATGCGCTGCAGGGGCTAGATGTACCGAGTATTATTCAATATAAAAATTCGACGCGCACTTTTCAAGCAGTGTATTGTCAGGATACATTGTGCAATATTGTCGATCATCAAAGGATTACGAATGAAGAATTGCTAAAGCTAGATGTGGATTTTTTGATCCCCGCAGCTTTAGAAAACCAAATCACTGAAAGCAATGCCTACGATATTCGCGCTAAGTACATTTTTGAGATTGCTAATGGTCCTGTAACTCCTGCGGCGGATGCAATTTTAGAGAAGCGAGGGATTGTGGTAGTACCCGACATACTAGTGAATGCTGGCGGTGTCACTGTCAGTTATTTTGAATGGGTGCAGAATCGGAGCGGATTGTATTGGACTTTGGAAGAGGTGAACGATCGCCTCAAACACAGCATGATTGCCGAGACCTTAAGCATTTGGAAAATCGCGGATCGAAAACAAACCTCAATGAGAACTGCTGCCTATATTCATGCCTTGACAAGACTGAGTGAAGCGATCGAGGCAAAAGGAACTCGCGCCTATTTCGTTCAATAATCATCAAGATTAATAGAACGTGAGTTCGGGATAATTTGAAACGGGCTTTGAGAGAGGGTTTGCGTAGCAAACCCTCTCTCAAAGCCCAAAAGTAAAAGCCTTGCGTAGCAAGGCTTTTACTTTTGGGCTTTTAAAATTTGCCAGTTTCCCCCGCACTGACGTTACTTAGAAAAATTTGAAAAATTAATTACTTATTGATTGCTTAAGGATGATTATAGGTTGTAATATGGTTAGCTGGACTGAAAAAATAGGAGACTACCATGAGTCGCGTATGCCAACTAACAGGCAAAAAAGCCAATAATGCTGTATCGATTTCTTTCTCTCACAAACGTCATAAGCACTTACAACAAGTAAACTTACAAGACAAAAGAATTTGGTGGGAAGAAGGAAAGCGATTTGTAAAATTACAAATTTCTACAAAAGCCATCAAGACTTTACAAAAGAAAGGACTCGCTGCATTTGCAAAGGAAGCAGGTCTTGACCTTCGCAAGTTCTAATCATAAAGGGGTGCAATGCACCCCTTTATGATTTTGGTATTTTGGAGATTTTCATGAATATTGGGATTGTGGGTTTAGGATTAATCGGTGGTTCCCTAGGGTTAGATCTGCTCGCTTCATCGCCAGATCGTAACTATGTATGGGGGATCAGTCGTAATATCAATACCTGCAAACAAGCCGAAGCGATCGCAGCGGTAAATATTGCCAGTACCGATATTGCCGAAATCCCCGATCAGGTGATCGAGCAGACAGATATCGTCGTTGTTTGCACGCCGATCGCCACGATTGTGCCCACGATTAGATCACTCGCGCCAAAACTGCCCGCTAACGTTATTTTTACCGATGTGGGTTCGGTCAAATCTGCGATCGTCAAACCAGCCGCAGAAATCTGTCAGCAGTTTGGGCAGATATTTATCGGTAGCCACCCAATGGCTGGTACTGCTTTTCAGGGCATACTTGCTGCCGAACGCAATCTATTTCAAAATCGCCCCTGTGTAGTCGTGCCTGATGCCGATCCTGTGGCAGTGGCAAAGGTGCGATCGCTCTGGCAATCGGTGGGCATGAATATCTATGAATGCAGTCCTGAGGAGCACGATCAAGCCGTAGCAATGATTAGCCATGCCCCCGTAATGATCTCTGCTAGCTTGATTGCCGCTTGTGGTCAACAGCGTGATTTCAAGGTTTTGCAATTAGCTCAAAATTTGGCTAGTTCGGGTTTTCGCGATACCAGTCGTGTTGGTGGCGGCAATCCCGAACTTGGACGATTGATGGCAGAGTACAATCAAAAGGCTTTGCTGGGATCGCTGCAAGCCTATCAGAAATCTTTGCAACAGGTAATCGCTTTGATTGAAACCGAGCAATGGCAAGAACTAGAAACTTTTTTAGCTACTACTCAACGCGATCGGGAAATTTACATGAGTTAATTAAAGTGTGACCACACTTTTGTGAATTAAAAACTAAACCTAAGTAATGTCAGTTCGGGTTAAGCTGACAAATTTTAAAAGCCCAAAAGTAAAAGCCTTG
>NZ_ALWB01000372.1 GCF_000332215.1 Pseudanabaena biceps PCC 7429 | reverse complement strand
CCAAAAATAAAAGCCTTGCGTAGCAAGGCTTTTATTTTTGGGCTTCGAGAAAGGGTTTGCTTAGCAAACCCTTTCTCGAAACCCGTTTCAAATTATCCCGAACTCACGTTATCCTAAGTCAAGTGACCAAGGAAACTCTTGAAAGCGTTGCTTTTCAACGCTTTCAAAAATTTCCTTGGTTTGGGTTTGAGCGCAAAGAACTGTAAATGCATAATTGCTCAGTTTATGATGAAACATCTAAGTAGCTGGGCATAATTAGAACCTAACTTAGTTTTGAACTAAGACCGCAAGGAGTAATCTATTACAATGACCAAAGGCAGATTAGAGGCTTTTAGCGATGGCGTTATCGCCATTCTGATCACGATCATGGTGTTAGAGTTAAAAGTTCCCCATGAATCAACCTTAGAAGCATTACGCCCCTTAATTCCCATATTTCTGAGTTATGTACTTAGTTTTATCTACTTGGGAATCTATTGGAATAATCACCACCATATGTTACAAGCCGTGAGACAGGTTAATGGTGGAGTTTTATGGGCAAATATGCATTTGCTATTTTGGCTATCGCTGATCCCCTTTGTAACAGCATGGTCGGGCGAGAACTTGTTCTCTGCTGTACCAGTTGCACTCTATGGTCTGGTACTGATGATGTCAGCGATCGCTTATTACATTCTGAGCCGTCTATTGATCTCTCATCATGGGCAAGATTCGACATTGGCGATCGCCCTTGGCAAAGATTTCAAAGGTAAAATCTCAGTAGTGATTTATGCCCTAGCAATTCTGCTTTCTTTCCTAAACCCATGGCTCTCTCTAATGTTATATGTTGCCGTAGCAATTATGTGGTTAATTCCCGATCGCCGTATTGAACCCACATTCCGCTCGTAATGGAAGGGTAAAATAATTACCAAAAAGCAAAAAAAGGAGG
>NZ_ALWB01000371.1 GCF_000332215.1 Pseudanabaena biceps PCC 7429 | reverse complement strand
GTTGCGAAGCAACGCTTTTAAAAATTTCCTTGGTTTGGGTTTGAGCGCAAAGCGCTGTAAAACCCAGAAATATTTTTGAACGCGGCGCTTTGCGCCGCCACTCATCCTTAAATGATCGCAATGATCACACCCACGACCTCACCCTAAACTCACGATCAGCAAGTTTGTTTTTGTAACTAAAACACAGGGTTAATTCCATGATTACCTATACAACAAAGCGACAATCCGTAGATCGATCAGCCTTAGTGCAACCCGATGCCAGTACCTGCCAAAGCGCGGCAATTTGTGAAGCCCTAGGGAAACCAGCAGCAGATATCGAAACAGTGCGCGCGGCCTTACTCAGCTTGGGAACGGCGGGCGACCCTACCGTGATTGGGGTTTATCTCAAAAGCGTCATTGGCGACAAGTATCGCTATAACGGCAATGCCAGCCTACTCGATATGCTTGCCGCAATTAGAGATTTGGGAGCATTCTTAATCATCCATACCAGCCTGACTATCAGCGGACATGTGATCTCGATAAACGCCGTTGATACCGATGATACTGGCATCATCCAAAATTTCCATGTTTTCGATTCGTGGAGTGAATTCGATGGCGCAAGCTTCTCCTATCCCAATCTAGCCGAGGATTGCTTTGCAGGATTGTATTCCAAGAATTTGATATATTCAGCTTGCGTCGCAGACGATGGAAAATTTGAGATAGCAAAAGCCCAGTACTTACTAGATGCTCCCGATAGTCAAAAGAAGGGAGCTTGGTTGCATATCATCCTCCCCTAGCTGTCCAATCCCAAAAGAGACCAAAAGAGAGTAGTGGCGCGAAGCGCCACTACTCTCTTTTGGAATTGATTTTGTCCTAATTTAGCTGATAGCAGCTTCAAAATGACGGGACTGATCGGGATCGAACCGATGACCTAGCGCTTAGGAGGCGCTTGCTCTATCCAACTGAGCCACAGCCCCAAAACCGTTACAAGATTGCTTTTAAAAATTAACTTAAAAAAAGCTCAAAAAGCAACATAGACATTATAGCAAGCCCCTGTAAAAAATATTAAAGCCCAAGAGAGGATTGCTGCGCTCCGCGCAGCAATCCTCTCTTGGGCTTTATACCAAATGAGTATCAATGGCTGGTAACCGATAAGCCCTCAACAATCATTGCCGATACATACAGGGAACCATGCCATTGACGATCGCTAGCCACGGCAACCACCTGATTGAGTGCAGTATAAGCATTTCCCGACAGCATCGTATCCTTCACCCTACCGATGATTTTGCCATTTTTGACGCGATAGCCCAAATCGACATTAATCGAAAAATCCCCCGACAAGTCCATATCGCCACCGAGAACTTGATCGACGATCAATCCATTTTTTAAAGTTGCCGCCAATTCTAAAATATCGCCTTGAATAGTTTGACTGGCGGAGATTGCTAAATTAAATAGTCCAGGACTGGGATAATTGCCCAAATCTCCGCGAAAACCGTTCCCCGTTGCCGAAATATTTAATTCATCGCAAGTCTTGAGATCGCCATAAAACCCCTGTAAAGTACCGCGATCGATCCATTTAATTTCCTGAGTTGGCGTACCCTCATCATCAAAGGGCGAGCTATAAACCCCAAAATCGGGATGTTGCGTCACGCTAAAGATATCAGCAATCACTGGCTGTCCGACCTTATCTTGCCAAGGTGTAGCTTTTTGCAGCACCTGCCTGCCACTCATCGCCATCGCCACTATTCCCCATAGCAGATCGACAGCCTTACTCGTAAAAATCACAGGAACCTTCCCCGATGGCGCAGGCGCATTTTTCTTCGCCCAGTCTAAATATTGCCGTACCTTTTGGGCGATCGCCTCAGGTGACAAATTTCCACGTTCCGATCGCCCATACCAAACATTGAGAAAGTCATCGCCCCTCGTCAACTCCGCACTCAGAGAGCCATCCACCGTAATATCAGTGTAACCACAGTCCAAGCCCCGACTATTCAGAATGCGTACCGTCTCGCGACTACAATCCCAATCCGCACTACAAATTGCCTCAGGATAACTTGCCAATACCTGCGCGATCGCCTCGCGCCCCCAATCGACCATCTGTTCGACATTAATCTCTTTTCCATAGAGTTTGGGGTAATCAGCAACAGTAGTTTCCCGCAATCGGATCTCTTCAGGCTCATTCAACCCACTCAAGGCGATCGCTTGCGCGACCAAATCAGAGGGTTCGACCGATCCATAGGCGATTGCTAAACCCACTCGCCCCCCCTGCCAAACGCGCAGTCCCACCCCTTCAGAGTCAATACTTTCAAGCTGTTTCAGGCGATTTGCCTCAAAAAAAACAGGATGCGAAACTGAATTCGAGACATATACTTCCGCAGCTTCAGATCCTGATTTGAGGGCAAGTTCTAATAATTGTTCGGGGTCAATGGTCATGGCGATCGCTAAGGATTTTCTCAACCTAGATGCTACCAAATAGCGACAACCTCCAGAAGAGAATGGCGGAGCAAATCACCACCATTCTCTTCTGTGGCTTTATTCGGGATTTGAGAAAGGGTTTGCATAGCAAACCCTTTCTCAAATCCCAAAAGTAAAAGCCTTGCTTAGCAAGGCTTTTACTTTTGGGCTTTGAAAATTTGCCAGCTTAACCTGAACTGACGTTAACTATGCTGAACTACCTAAAAGCCGATAAGAGAATGGTGGCGCTTTAAGTTGATTTGTATTCTTTTTAATAGTAATGAAACCCATCAATCGGGTGCTTCATTGGTATGGTTTTGTTGGTTATAATTCTTGCAAAACTATTCAAGTAAAAGGAAATGGCTAAAAATAAAGAAAATCAGATAAAGACCTGTCTAGTTCGATTAATATCGGTATATCTGAAGAAGATCGAAT
>NZ_ALWB01000370.1 GCF_000332215.1 Pseudanabaena biceps PCC 7429 | reverse complement strand
CAAGAGAGTAATTCAAGTCCAAACAGGCGACCAATGGAAAATATGGGTGTTGTCCACAATGACGCAGCCTATATGCCCATTGGTAGTCAGTTCATCGCAAATATCCATATTTCCGCCAGCAAGAAAGATGCAGACTTAGCGATCGACAGAAGTACACTCAAACTTCCTGAAATATGGCACGGACTATCACCAGAACGAGTCAAAGAAGTAGTCAACCTTGATGCCATTGTGCCGCAATTAAAGGAGGCGATCGCCAAAGCTGCCGCAAACCAACCGACCATGACCGAATTTGTGGCAAAACTTACTGAGGAGAACGTTGGACTAAAAGCCCAAGTGCAGACAAGAGGCAGAATTAACGGAATTACCTATCTCTACGAAGGGCAAGCAATAAAAGCAAGTTTAATTGAAATGTCTTGGAAAAATCTCGCCGCGATGGGAGTAAAGTACGAGCCAGAGCGAGATCGAGAAGCGCTTACTATCCCCACTACCACAGCCACGATAGAAACTAATGCTCAATCTGAAAGCCATATGGAGACGCAGAAAAGCAGCACTCATGCAAATCCCCTCGAAAAGATAGAATCGCAATTGAGGGAATCAGTGCGTAGTCATTTTGATTCAGAACAGCCAGTCAAAATCATAGGAAAACCCGTCAAGATGGTTTATCCCCTCAAGATGCATGGAGAAGCCAATCCATTACCAGTTGATAGCTGTATCGAAGCCATGCGCGGACATGGCAGATGTCATACGACGCGGAGATATGAACCCTATGCTGCTTATGGATTCAAGGAAGGGGATATAGCGATCGCGATTGCAGGAGCGCAGAAAGTCGCCTTTAAAGTGGGCAAACAGTACAAAATCACCCCAGAAATGCTGAATGATGCCGCCTATCAACAGCAATGGTCGCAGATGGAAAAACATAGCGCCAAGGAACTGAAGACATTTCAAGGACATGGCAACACATGGGGAATGCACTTTCAGCCCTTGGGAGACTATGTGGATGGAAAGATTGAGCCATTCCCGACAGAACCTATCAAAGCCGATAACAGCATCGTTACCGATATTCAGCAACTAATGGAATGGAGTCGCATTGCCGAATATTTGGGCAAGAGCGAAAAATATATAGACCGAATTCAAGAGCTTATAGCAGGTGAAAGCATCACCGAAAAAGCACAGCAAGCGATGCACAAGGATCGTCAGTCATTGAGCCAGCACATCGCCTCGCAGTGGCGAGAAATTTTGGCAATCAAAAGCGACTATGTAGAATCACAGGATGGCAACCTCGTCTTTGAGCGCAAGGGCAACGAAGGTAAATATCGAGCCACATGGGAACAAGCAACAGATATGCTGACATTGGATAGTAAAGTCGTGAATCAAGACGAATTCCAGTATCTACCATTATTAGTACAGCAAGGATTAGAGATTACCCATAGCCAAGTAACCGTGAGAGATGCCCAAAACTGCGATCGCGCTCTTCAGTTAATATCTGAAAGTCAAAAGGTAAAGCAAGAACAAAGATAAAGAAGCGATCTCAATGAGATTAGCCAGCAGACAGAACCTTTAATGGTTGAATAGTTTGGAGGTCATGATTTTCAGACAGTTGAGCATGATAGAGATCCCAAGACTGTTGGAGATTCATCCAGAAATCAGCCGAAGTGGAAAAGAACCTAAAAGAGAGAATCATAAAAGCATAATAACACGGATATCATGCTATCAACTTCATCACTTATGAACAAGAAGAAAGAGCGCTTACGCTTGAAGTCCATGACGATTGACGAATTAGGAAGAATAATCTTATGGAAGTAGCAATAAGTTCGCTGACAGGTAAGACACAAGCGCAGGTATTCAGATCGAAATCGCGCTGCCTGAAGACGACCAAACAGCTAATTGACCTCGCTAAATCGATGAATGCAAGAATCATCGATTTAACAGATGGCACAAAACTGCTGACCTTCAGAGATGGCACAAAGCGGACAATCCAAATCAAAGACCTGCTTCTCGACGCAGTACAAGCAAGCGTACAGGAACTAGGAGAATACCTCGCTCAGCATCCAGACCAAATCTCCAAAGTAGATCCGAGCATCGTGGAAATGCTGACCTATGCCGAGTACTTCGTCAAAGCCGCCATGAACGAATACACAACAGACCCGCAACATTGCCGAGAAGTAGCGACAAGACATCTGGAAACCCTGTCCGAAGACTATCCCCAGATCTTCTCTAAAAAAAATGCAGCAAGAGAATTGAACTAAACATCAATCTAGCGATCGCGCTTAAATTCGAGTGAACTGACAAAGATCTCGCTTACCGATTCCCAACCAGCATTGAAGAAAATCAACCAATATTAGGAAAAACAATGAAGCCACCAACAATTTTCAAGATCGCAGTTGAAGCTCTTATAACCATGAGCCTGATAGCATTACTGGGATTATTGACCGCACTAACCTATGCCCTACTATCATTTCTAGGGGCTGAACCCACTGATCAATCACTGCTAACTTCTCAGATAGAAACACCTGAAGTCACAGTCAAGAATCTAACAGCCCAAACCCCAGTGCTACCAGATGCAACAGTAGCATTACCCTCAGCAAAAGCAGCCCCGAAACTGAAAGCTATGGTAAAGGAAGTAAAGACTGAAATCATT
>NZ_ALWB01000369.1 GCF_000332215.1 Pseudanabaena biceps PCC 7429 | reverse complement strand
AAGGCTTTTACTTTTGGGCTTTTAAAATTTGCCAGCTTAACCCGAACTGACGTTACTTATCATAAAAAAGGGGATTGAGGGGGAGCTAGACAACTCTTAAATGGTTTCTAAATGGTTTCTAAAAAAGCCGCAATTTTATGAGCTTCTTGCAAGCTACGCTTGATGCAGTCACCTAAGGCGACTCCGCCAATAAAATTAGCACTGATATATAGCCCTGAAGATTTTTGCAATTCAGCTTCTACCGTGGCAAGTCGCTCTAAATGCCCGATTTCGTATTGAGGAATAGCCTTATCCCACACATGAACGGCGATCGCTTTGGGAGATACCTTCGTATCGGGGCGAAGAATTGTTTTTTTGAGATCTTGATGCACGGCAGCAATAATTTCTGCTTCTGATAAATGGGCTAGTGCGGGATCAAGCGTGCCGCCGATAAAATTGAGCAATAGTTGCCAACCTGCGGGGGCGCGTCCTGCAAAGAGACTAGATGACCAAATTGTTCCTAGGGTTCTAACTCCCTCTGTCCGAGGAATCAAATTGCCAAAGCCTTTCATGTCATAGCGAAATTCGCTTTTGGGGTAGGCAAGTACCACACAGGCAACAGTTGGATAAAAAATCTCATTTAAGGCTTGGCTAGCGGCGGGCAAATAATCTTGTAATAATTTTGCAGTGACATAGGCGGGGGTGGAAAGAACGACCGATCGCGAGGTCACAATTTCTTCGCCCGTGGGGGTAGCGAATTTGGAAACATAGATTTCGCCTTGCTTCTCTAGCGATTGCAGAGTCCATTGTTGTTTGACGGCTGTACCCTGCGCCCTTAATTTAGCGGTGATCGCTTCAGGGAGCATTTTTATTCCCTCGCGAAAGGAACCCAACTCCCCAGCCTTCGTTTTCGGAATGCGAGGATCGTTAAGTTTTTGGGCTTTGCGCTCTTTACTTGATAATATTGCCCCAGCAAGCAAACCACCATAGGTTTCCAGCTTGGCAATTTTTGCAAAAGCAGCCTTCGCACTGAGCCGCTTGGGATCGCCCGCATATACTCCAGAAATGAAGGGAGCAACCAAGCGATCAACCGCTTGTCTGCCTAACAGGCGCGAAAAGAAGCGATCAACGGATTCTTCTCCCGCCATCGCAGGGCGTGCAAAACCCATTGCCCCCAAAGCGAGACGGATTTTGCCACCCCAAGTCAAAATTTGGGAGGCGATCGCCGTTGGCGGAGACATGGGCAAAGCGTTTAACTTGCCGTTGAGAAATACAAAGCGGGGTAGTTTGCCATCCGCAAGCACCAATTCATCCTTGAGTCCGACTTCTACGGCTAAACGTAATAATTCGGGGGCTGGCTGGAAACTATTGGGACCTTCCTCCCATTGATAGCCCTCGTCATTTTTTGCGCTAGTAATCGCGCCGCCCACGCGATCCTGTGCCTCCGCCACCAAGACGCGATAGTTTTTAGCGATCGCTAGTTCGTGGGCGATCGTTAAACCTGAAATCCCTGCCCCAACGACAAGAACATCTAATGGATTAACTTCAGGAATCTGGGCGGAGGTCATAGTTTCATTGGTCTAGGTCGTCGAGCAATTCTCAGTCTAATACAAGGGTCTGTGTTTTGCATGAATAGTTTGCATAAATAATTTGCATGAATATTCAGCTCAACCCAAGTCTAGAACCAAGTCTGTACTTAGGTATAAGCCTTTAAACAGAGTGTTGAAATAAAGCGTTTAAGTACACCTTAGCAGTGCTGCGATAGCTAGAGGTGGTATTGCGGGATAAGCGATCGCCACCATTTTGCAGCAAAAATAAAGATAGAGCAGCGGCAAATACGCGATCTTGATCCCAGTCAGGATGAGACTCTAAGTAACCTTTGAGGGTTTCATGCAATTCTTCAGGAATCTCTGCCAATATACTGACGGTCGTACTCATGCTGAAACCTCAACTTTTAAGCAAGTTTTATCGAACTCAAGCAACCATTTTTCATCGGTCGGGACTTAATTGTGCGTTCAACCAGTGCTTCTTGTCAACGTAACGAACTGTTAACTACTTGTGACAAATAAATGAAATAGACTTGATGGAATCAGGGTTTTCATGCCTTTTTGTTTATATAACTTCATGATTGACTGTCTTGCAAAGTTTTCCCAAGTCAGTGCTGCTTTCCGTTAACGAATCCTTAACCAGTAAGGCTAAAGTATCTTTAGCTTGGGGAGTCTCTGTGGAAAACTCTCCCTTATCTGTGGAAAAAAAGCCAATATCTGTGGAAAAGTCTGTGGAAAAGTTTTGATTAGATAAATTGAAAATTATTTTTTTCTTAATATTTATGGTGATATTTATGGTGATATTTGCGGCATTATTTCACCTTAATAGGTAAGCTTAATTAAATATTAATTAATATTTAAGTAGTTTAGCGTAAGTAAACTTACAGCGCTTTGCGCTCAAACCCAAACCAAGGAAATTTTTGAAAGCGTTGCGAAG
>NZ_ALWB01000368.1 GCF_000332215.1 Pseudanabaena biceps PCC 7429 | reverse complement strand
GAGTACCGCCCGCTACGCGGGCGGTACTCTCTTCTGGGTTTAAATTTTAATTATGCTGAACTATTTAAAAAGACAAAACCAGTAAGGTTTGGAGATTCCCAAACTGGCGTTGCCAGTTTGGGAATCGGTATCAACTATTAATTCAGGAGAATCGTCATGTTGCATTTTTGCTCGTTCTACTCATGGAAATTTTTCTATTCCCTCATCGCCATTCAGAATTCCGTTATTAGATATTTGAGATTATGAGCGAACATCGCCTAAATGAAATTACGATCGAACGTCCGCGTGGCGGTATGCGAAGAAGTTCGCGTAGGTTAAAAGGAGAGCGAAAGAGACTTGATCGCTTAACTCTTGAGGCTAGTGAAGATGGTTTACTCAGTCCCTACTTAATCAAAGTGAGACAGAAAACTAAGTACTTCTCCGATCATTTAGCTCCATTACAGCGATTTTTGCGATCGCATGTAGGGCAACCTTGGAATCTAGTTTATAGCGAATTGTGCGATCGCCTCGATCAAAGAACCGTGACTGGTCAACATGTGTTCACGCATCTCTGGCAGTACGTGGAACGCTACGTCGAAATCATCGATGGAAATCCATGCCATAAACCCTATCAGCCCCGTTACCTCGGCGATCGCTGTTTTAGTGGAAGGGATAACGAGTTTTACGTTCATCCCGAAACTGGACTGCTATGCGAAGTAAAGCGCTCCAAGAAAATCAAGTAAGTAGCTAAGCATTAGTAAACTTACAGCGCTTTGCGCTTAAACCCAAACCAAGGAAATTCTTGAAAGCGTTGCAAAGCAACGCTTTCAAAAATTTCTCTGTGGTTCGTTTGATCGATAATTGCTGTAATACCAATTCACAAAAGTGTTGTCACACTTTTGTGAATTAAAAACCAAACCCAGTAAGGATTTTCAAAGCTCAAAATGGTATAGCCATTTTGAGCTTTGGTATAAGTAGTTGACTTAGGACAAATCAAACTCCAAGAATTGATTGGCGGGGCGAAGCGCCGCCAATCAATTCTTGGGGTTTATATCCTAGTACAATTGGCGACAGCTATAACTATTCGTTAGTGGAGTTGTCTAAATTAGACAAAGAGAAAATCGGTTTCTCATTTTTAGGAGACTGAAACAGGGATCTAAAAGGTTGCAAATAAAACTTCCCCACCGTATTGAAGTTCTTTGCCTCATCGTTGGGCAATCCTAATGGCAATTTCTCAAAGGTTTTGGGGACATATAAAGTTCCAAACATCCAATCCCAAATAGCAAAGATTTTGCCATAATTTGCATCATAATATTTGGACTCATTAGCATGATGAATGTAGTGCTGGGCAGGACTAATAAAAATATGGCTAACCCAATAAGGAAACGATAGCCAAATATGAGCATGGCGGAAGTTACCCGTAATATAAAAAATGAATAATACAAAAGGAATACCATTGAGATATAAAACTTCCATTTGATTACCAAATAGGTAAGTCCAAATCCCTATAGCTAGTCCCGAAAATAGCGATACAGTCAATGTCTGGATCAGATAGTCGAGGGGATGATGTCGAAATAATGTGAAGGGGGTGAGGACTTCTGCCGTATGATGAATTTTATGAAATTCCCATAAAACAGAGATTTTATGCCGAATATAATGATTGTAATAGTAACCAAAATCAATAGTTAGTATCAGAAAAAGGCTAAAGGCAAAATGATGCCATAACTGCACTTCAGTGACTGGAAAGACCGTATCTATCCCAAAAACCTGTGCCAGAGAAAGAGTGACGAAATTCGCAATAAATTTTGCCGATATCACTGTAGCGATCGGCGTAACAATCAAACTTTTGCATAGCATGATCGGCAAATAGTTCTGATAATCGAGAATTGCTGATTCATGGAGAAATACCTCCTTAGGAAAGCAGTATTGAAGAAAACTACTTTGCACTTCTTCTCGATTAAATCTTACAACATAGACAATCACTGCTATAAAGAAAGAACAAAGCAAATAGAGCCAATAGAGCTGAGATTCGGGCATCAAAATTTGTCTGACTGGATAAAGAAGTGCATCTCCTATCCATTGTAAAATTTCCACAGAAATCATCCCCTCGTAATATATGTACTTACAGTGTTGGGAATATATTAAATCGGATCAAACTTTATTTGTGTATCTCAGATCATTTTCTGTCAAACCATCAGAGTTATATAGCAACGTCAGGTTTGCTTAGGACATCAAACCCTAAAGATGAGTGGCGGCGCTTTACGCCGCCACTCATCTTTAGGGTTTGGATTTGTCCCCGCTATCTCTCACGTTGCTATATATTGCAGTCCTCATACCAAATTAAGAAATAGCTACGCTATTTCTTAACTTGAAAACCTTTAAATAGCCAGTTGCAATTAAATGTAAAACCCAAAAAGCTGTGGCGCAAGCTGCGCTTGCACCACAGCTTTTTAATCTGGATTTTGATTATGCCCAGCTAGTTAATGTCAGTTCGGGTTAAGCTGACAAATTTTAAAAGCCCAAAAGTAAAAGCCTTGCTAC
>NZ_ALWB01000367.1 GCF_000332215.1 Pseudanabaena biceps PCC 7429 | reverse complement strand
CAAAAACTCTAAGAGATCCCCCTCAATCCCCCTTAAAAAGGGGGAAGAATTTAATTCTCCCCCCTTTTTAAGGGGGGTTGGGGGGGATCTATCCAATTCTTAAATGGTTTCTAAGAACTAGCTGATGAGGAGCTTGCATGAAACTTAGCGATCGCTAATTCATAAATTGCTTCGAGTCTTTGGGCATGGATATCGAGAGTAAATTCCGCGTGAAATAGCTCATTACCAGCAATACCGATCGCGCGAGCCTTATCAAAATTATTTGCCAAATCGGTAATTGTGGCGGCTAACTGTTCGATATTATGCGGCTCCACCAAAATTCCTGTTTTCCCATCCTCAATATGTTCGGGAATGCCGCCGACCGCACTAGCAATCACGGCACGGAACCTCGCATAGGACTCAAGGGTTACCAGTCCCGCAGGCTCTGGCCAAACACTAGGGAAAATCACCGCAAAACTTTGACGGTAAAGGTTTTCTAATTTCTCGCGCTGACACCAACCATGCCAAGTAATGCGATCGCTCAGATCTAAATCCTCGGCAAGCTTTCTGACCTGAGGCATTGCCCAACCCTCACCCGCAATGTCCAAATGAATTCTTGCATCCAATCGAGGCATCGTCCGCAGTAACCAATCCAGCCCCTTCTCAGGAACGATCCTGCCCGCAAAGAAAATATGCTGTTGATCATGGATTGCCCTTTCTAAGGGCAGGTGGGGACTTGACGGCTTGGCAATGCCACATCTGACGGTTACGACTTGAGATGCGGGTAGCCCATTGGCGATTAATTGCGATCGCACATAATCACTATTCGCGATTGCGGTAATTCCTAATCTTTTGATTTCCGTAAATTCACTATAGGCTCTGCTCAAATTAGTCATAATTGTATGGGGTCGGCGACTGCCGCAACCATCGACTAAATGTCCCCATGTACATCCTAAAAGGGACATTTGGCGATCGCAGATCTTCTTCTGATTGGACAAATACTTCGAGCCACTAGGGCAATAGATATTGTGATTGTGCAGGGTATAGACCGCAGGACATTGATTGTTTAAGCTTTTTAATAATGCCGCATCGTGAACATGCAGCAATTTGCATTGACTTTGATCGATATCATCCAAAGAGTTAACTATTTGGGGATCGTATATTTCTGGCAATGAAATCAACAGTCCATTTAGATAAGACTCAATTCCACCGACGGAGGCATTTGAACCTGTGGAGCAATGCTGAACTTTTTTCATCCGAGAAATTTTCATCTGAGAAATATTAATACAAAATAAATTTAAACGCCATGAGCAAATAGAAGTAAGCTTAAAACTTAGAAGAAGATAACCTCAACGTAGCGGAACCTCCTCTGATTTTGGTTTTTAATTATGCTGAGCTACTTATAGCAATTTTCCCAGCGATCGCGGTAGCAATAATTTCAACAATCGTCGTATTCCTCCCAAACTCAGTCGTTTTGATAAAGGATGATATTTGCTGAAATAAATATCTAAAGCTTGTTTTTTCTTCCCCAAGTTGATCGACTGTAAGATCGCGATCGGAGCGGCTCTCTTAAGCTCAAACTCTTTAGCCCAAGCTAGTTCCTCAGGAACATCGGTATTGAGGACTATATTAAAAGATTGCGCCGCCGCATCATCGTTGTCACTTTTAGACATGGCTGCGCGGCTCAGTCGATATTTAGCCGTGTATGTATCTAAAAAGAAGAAATTCTTATATTTAAGCCCAAGTTGCAAACTGAAATCAAACTCTCCACCATTTCCAACTTCTTCATAGGAACGCCACTTAATATCCTTCGCCGCAGATGCCAGAATCATAAAGCAGTCATTAGGGAACTGATGCAATATCGCTGCCTCAACCGAAGACTTTTGCAAACCAGCGCGATCGCTAGTTCGGAAGAACATTTGATTGAGATTATGGCTTTGCTCTAGATCGACTTCCCCTTCTTCAGACATTATGTACTGCTTACCATAGGCTGCAACCAAATCAGGATTAATATCCCAACAGCTATGTAAGTCTTCTAGGGCATTGGGCAACAGCAAATCATCATCATGCAAAAGCACAATTTTATGCCCTTGAGCCTTTGCATAGATAAAGTTAACATTCCTCGCTTGCCCTAAGGAAGGAGAGTGTCTAGTATAAGAAATTGGAATTTGACAACTTTTCTGCATATCTAAAATCATCTTTTCCGTTACATCATCACGGGAATCATCGCCTATCACAATCTCAATAGGTTGCAGACTTTGTTCTAGCACCGAATGCAAAGCTTCCTTAAGAAATTTTGGTCTGTGATATGTAGTAATACATACAGATATAGATGGTTTCATAGGATTTTGAGATTAAAGGGTTTGAGATTAAAGATTTTGAGATTAAAAAGCGATCTGTAAATTTTAGACAATGGACTAATTATCTCAGCATAATTAAAATTCGGGTAGAAAACCTTTGGCTCACGCGCAGCGTGAGCCAAAGGTTTTCTATCTTTCTTTA
>NZ_ALWB01000366.1 GCF_000332215.1 Pseudanabaena biceps PCC 7429 | reverse complement strand
CCAGTCAATTCTTGGGGTTTATGTCCTAGTACACTTGGCGACAGCTATAAGTAAACTTAAAACCTAGAAGAGCGTACCGCCCGCTTAGCGGGCGGTACGCTCTTGTTTTGTTTTTTTATGCTGAACTACTTACTTCGATCAATGCGATAAAGCCATACCATCAAGGCTAGTACCCCAATTTGCAAGGCAAAGCTGCCCAAATTTGCTTCTAGTTCTCCCTTCCCTGCAATTAATCTTGCCAAAAAAACAACCGCACCAATAAACCCTGAACCAGCAAAAGCCGCATAAATAAATATACGGAGACCTCGGTAAGGAGATTTGGCTTCGAGCTTTAAGCGCTTGTATTGCTGTGGATTTAGTTTTGACATAATTTTGATTGTAGAATTATTTTCAGTATTTTCTATTTTCAGTAAATAAGTGGGCTTAATTAAATATAAAATCCTAAAACCTGCGGCGCACGCTGCGCGTGCGCCGCAGGTTTTAGATCTGGATTTTAATTATGTTGAGATACTTATTTTCTGTTTTTAGTATTTTTAGTATTTTCAGTTTAGGTTTAGGGACTTCAATCAAAAATGTTGCTTAATAATTTTTGGCTAAAGGTTTGCGGTATTTCGGTATTGAGTCTAGCGATCGCGATGCCTGTTATGGCAGAGGGCAAAGATGCGCAGCAGCTACTCGATACCATGCAAAATGACTCTCTAGTAAAATCTCAAGAACTTCAGAGTAATGAGATCGCTCAAGTTAATGCGATATCGCAGCTAAGCGATGTACGTCCTACAGACTGGGCTTTCACGGCTTTACAATCCCTAGTGGAGCGTTATGGCTGTATTGCTGGCTATAGCGATCGCAGCTTTCGGGGAAAGCAAGCCCTCAGCCGCTACGAGTTTGCGGCTGGGCTCAATGCTTGCTTGGACAAAATCAATGAAATTATTGCCGCAGGGTTAGCTGATAAAGTTAGCAAACAGGACTTAGCAACCCTCCAAAAGCTTCAAGAGGAATTTGCTGCCGAACTTGCAACTCTGCGCGGTCGAGTTGATAGCTTAGAGGCGAAAACCACTAAACTCGAAGCCCAACAATTTTCCACTACTACCAAGCTTTCGGGTGAGGCGATCTTGGCGGTAAGCGGCGTTTCTACGGGACGGGACTCGATCGCTAGCCCCTTTGGAGGCACTGCTCCTGCTAAGCAAAATATCGTTTTTCAAAACCGCGTCCGTTTGAACTTTTTGACTAGTTTTACAGGGAGCGATCGCTTACGCACGAGGTTGCAGATGGGAAACGCTCAACCTTTATTAACCACTTCTAATGCAGTTGCTCCTGCCAGTCTCTTGGCTAGTAACGATGGGCGCTTGGGCTTTGATGACTCGACCTTAGCCACTAATAACAATTCAATTTTCCTCGAAGCTTTAGACTACAGTTTTTCCCTAGGCGATCGCATGAGGGTCACCGTATTTGCCAATGGCGGCAATCATTTTTACTATGCGGATACGATCAATCCCTATCTCGATGCTCAAGGCGGTGGAAATGGTGCGTTGTCTCGATTTGGCGAACGCAATTCCATCTATGGCATCAATGGTAATGGCGCGGGAATTGGACTAAATTACAAAATCAGCGATGCTTTTAAACTCGATCTTGGTTATTTGGCAAATACTGCTAATTTACCCACTGGTTCAACGGGGAGTGGATTAACGGGTGGCAATTATTCCGCTCTTGCTCAGTTAGTATTTCAGCCATCCGAGCAATTTAAAGCGGGACTTACCTATGTGGTTGCCTACAATGGCACAAGTGCGGGTCAGGGAGGATTTCGCTATGGTGGTGCAGGTCAGGCAACAGGCAGCTTTTTAGGAAATTTAATCGCAGGGGCGAGATTGATCCCCACCGATGCGACTAGTACCATTCCTAGTACTCCCGTTTCGAGCAATTCCTACGGCGCACAGATTTCCTATCGCTTCAGTCCCAATTTTGTGGTCGGTGGCTGGGCTGGCTATACCTCAGCAAGATTATTTAGCTTAGGAGATGCCGATATTTGGAACTATGCCATTTCTTTCGCTTTTCCAAATCTTGGGAAAGAAGGGAATTTATTAGGAATTGTGGCGGGTGTGGAACCAACTCTCAGAGGTATAAGAACATATGCGGGCAATTCCTTGCCTCTGTCTAATAGTGAAGTCTGGCATCTTGAAGCTTTTTATAAATATCAAGTCACTAACAATCTGTCCATAACCCCAGGATTTATCTGGATCCTTAACCCAAATCAAGTTTCTGATAATGGCAATCTATTTATCGGTACGATCAGAACTACTTTTTCATTCTAGGACAAAAGCCTGTTAGTTAGTTTTGAGAGCATTTAAACGAAAAGGGCGATCGCTAATTTAGCGATCGCCCTTTTTTTAATTACTTGGTTTCTTTATACAGCTCATAGAAAAGCATACGAGTCACTTTGAATAAAATCCGAATGATTTTCTGTTTTCCAGAAATCTTACTTTCTTTCAACCCTTTCAGAGTCCAGCCATCGTTGTGAACTTCAGCTAGTTTATTACCTAGCCACGATGTTTGGCGGCGGGCGGGTAGGACGCTGGTAAGTACCCAAGCATAAAGGCTAGCTCTAGTGACTTCCGAGCCACCCAGAGCTTTAATCCGCTTATCTCCTGATTGCTTTTCAGTGTAGCCAAGCCCTAGGAACAGCTGAAAACTTCTCAGCGATCGGTGTCGTTTCTGGGATGTGGGTATCCCTTGTTTGTTGATACCGTCTTCATAATCGACCCAAGGCTTGCCATCGAGCAGGAAGCGATCGAACGGGTAACATTGGCACAGGAGCAGCGCTTGGTTACGAAGTCCGAAGCCGAAGCGCTTCAACACTCTCAAATATGGTTCAAACTCCTTCTAATACCAAGTTATACCAATTCCCAAAATGGCGTTGCCATTTTGGGAATCTCAAAACCTTACTGGGTTTGTTTTTTAATTCACTGAAGTGAGACAACACTTCAGTGAATTGGTATAACTACCTGT
>NZ_ALWB01000365.1 GCF_000332215.1 Pseudanabaena biceps PCC 7429 | reverse complement strand
TTACTTAAAACATCCTACTAATACCAATTCACGAAAGTGTGACAACACTTTTGTGAGCTATAGCTATATTCAGTAATGTTAGGACAAAAATCAAACCCAATAGAGAGTTGCGGCGCTTTGCACCGCAACTCTCTATTGGGTTTTAAGTGAATATACCAAATTAAGAAATAGCGTAGCCATTTCTTAATTTGGTATAACAAGAATGGGCGATACTATGTGTTGTGGGAATTGTCGTTCTTGCTAGTCCGTTCTCATCGCGAAGTCTTGTCATCTATTTCAGAGAGGTTTTATTCAGTGAGGAGTTTGTTTACAGCTACGATTCTCGCGGTCAATGTCGGTAGCCTATCTGCTCCTGCGATCGCCAATACGCTTAATGAGTTACCAGTTTCCAGCCCAAGCTCAAAGCTGAATATAATTGCGGCTCAGCCTAAAGCGATTCTTCAGAATTCGGGCTCTAATCAATTTGCTCGGCGCTCCCTCAATCTTGCTAAACAAATTCCCTCTGATGCGATCGGCTTTTTGATACTCGATATTGATCGCACCTCTTGGCAAGTCTTAGGTTCTTCTTCCGTATCACCCGTTTTAGCTCTTGATAAATTACTGAGTTTTATAACCCTGTCTTCTGGTTTTTCTATTACTAAGGATGTCCAGCCTTGGTTAGGTAATGAATTAGCGATTTCCCTATGGGGTAATGGTGGCGATAGCGATTTATCGTTTGTTGCACTTGCACCGATCGCTGATGGACAAAAGTTCGAGCTTTTCTTGCAAAAATTAAAGAAGCTCAACTTACCGAAACCAACTGAAATCCAATATCAAAATGTCAAAATCTTAGAGTGGCAATTTGAGGAGGAGAAGTTTGGTGACAGGAAACCCGTGCTTTCGCAAAGCTTAAATTCACGAAAATCTCTTTTATCACACCTACAGGATCAAGCTTCAGATCTCAAGAATGCCGATCTCAAGAATAAAGACGAGCATCCCCCTAATTCTGGAGATAATGAGCCAATTATTCCTGGCTTTTTTGACTTCAGGTTGCAACGATTGGCGATCGCCCAACTGCCCAGTGGAGTTGCTGTCATCGCAACGGATCGCCAAGCTATTCAGAAGATGGTCGATCTGGCTGCGGTTAATTCCGAGCAGGCTTTGCCCTCCTTGGCGGAGAACCAGCTCTTTTTGCGATCGCTCAATCATCCTCTCTGGGATCGCTCGTTGCTAGCTGGCTATGGAGATTTTAAAGGTTTGGGGCAAATTGCCGAAATCTTAGCGGCGGATCTGCCTGAGACTTCAGAACTGCCAGGATTAAGCCGTTCCGAATATCTGCAAGGTTTGCAATACACCCTTGGACAGTACAGCAGTTTCGATCTGTTTACATGGCTCGATCCTAAGGGAGTGCGCAGTCAAAGTAATAGTTATTTTGCGGAGGTGCGTCCCCCTGTACCTAAGGATAATGGAACTAGAGATCGGCTACTGTCCTATTTGCCCTCAAATATCTATGGTGCAATTACCAGTCGGAATTTCAGTCGCCAATGGCAATGGTTTGTGGAAGAGTCAAAAAAACAGCCTTCCTATAGGATCCTTGTGGAAGGATTACGAATGCTCTCTTCTTCGATTGCCGATCCTAATTTAGATCTAGACATTGAGAAGGATATTATTGCCTTGATGGATGGAGAATATGCCGTTACGATATTTCCCAGCGATCGCTCTCCATTTAAAGAATTTGGCAGTGATATCGCAGCGGGAATGCTCATCCGTACATCTAAGCCCGATGCGGTTAATAAGACATTGGGCAAAGTAACTAAGTATTTTAATAACTTTTTAGTTCCCAAAAACATTGCCCAAGTCAAAAAACGTCAGATTGGTACGACTTTGTTGACTAGTCTGGAGTTCCCTGACGATCGCGAAGTTGGGAAAACTCAAAGTGCCTTTGCCTATGGGTGGCGTGATCCCCAGACTCTGATCCTTACAATTGGTTATCAAACCGTTGCGGATTTTATTCCTACTCCCAAGCCTGCCCTTGCGGATTCGGAAATGTTTCGCGATGCGATCGCGGATATGCCCAAGCCCAACTTTGGCTATTTTTATCTCAATGCTAATGCGATCGCCAAGCAAATCGCTTTATTCTCTATTGCCTATTTCAGCGAACTTGATGCGCCACCCAATTCCGAACCTCCCCAATCGGAAACATCAAGCCCCGACCAATCCACAAAAAAGGTTTTACCAGAACTACTCCAAAAAACGATCGATCGATTAGGCGGTGCGGTTTTTGTGTATTCCGAAACTAGCGATCGCTTCCAAGCCGATTTCTTCTTGGGCTTAAATCCATAAATATAGGCAATAGCCTGCCATTGCTGCGCTCCATAAGAAAAATGTGGCGCGAAGCAGTGATACTAAGCAAAATTTTAGAAGATGGATGGCAGCGCAAAGCGCCGCCATCCACCCTTTGGACTAATTCGTCAACTAGAGGGTTGTCGCGCTCCGCGCGGCAACCCTCTTTTGTTTATACTCTGATACATTTGACGGCAGCTATAGAAAAAGGGAACTAATACCAAAGCTCAAAATGGCGTAGCCATTTTGAGCTTTGGTATAAATAACGTGAGTTCGGGATAATTTGAAACGGGCTTTGAGAAAGGATTTGCTACGCAAATCCTTTCTCAAAGCCCAAAAGTAAAAGCCTTGC
>NZ_ALWB01000364.1 GCF_000332215.1 Pseudanabaena biceps PCC 7429 | reverse complement strand
TGCATCCATTAAGTCAAATATTGCATCTCTTCCATTTCCTAAAAATTATATGCCTGTTGACGAAAGTTCTGTAGTTTATCAATAATCATGACTGTAGATGTGCTTTTTCTTTTTCTATCTACTTTAGGCAGTTTGTATCTCTTTTACTCTGCCTTTTTTTCCTTTTTTAGTCTAAACTCCAGTCTACGAAGGTCAGGCAATAAAAGCAAGTTTAATTGAAATGTCTTGGAAGAATCTCGCCGTGATGGGAGTAAAGTATGATCCAGAGCGAGATCGAGAAGCACTTGTTGTCCCTACTGTTACAGTCACGACAGAAACTAATACTCAAGCTGAAAGACACATTGAGACGCAGAAAAGCTTCACTCATTCAAATCCCCTCGAAAAGATTGAATCGCAACTGAGGGAATCAGTGCGAAGTCATTTTAGTAAGGATAAAACAATGGCAGAAATCGCCACTCAATTTATTGGCAAAGCCGCCACTCCAGAAACAGTTTATTCCAGTACGAGATTGTACGAACAAGCATGGGGAGAACTGGCGAATACAGGCAAATATCAATCTGAAGATGTGATCATGGTCAGTGGCTCAGGACCTTGGCGGAGAGAAGGGGATGACCGCACTAAGTTACAGATTGAGCAAGAACTTCATCAAGTATTTACCAGTCATTACCAACCATTACTAGATAAAGCGATCGCCGCAGGTAGCCAAATATTAGTGGGCAATGCTAGAGGGACAGATCAGCTAGTAGTGGCATATTTGCAAGAAAAAGGCTATGCACTCAACTGGCAGTCCCAAGGCTATTACCAAGCTGAAACCTCTCAGCAAGAAAAATCAGTACATTCAGAACAGCCAGTAAAAATCACAGGAAAGCCCATCAAGATGGTTTATCCCCTCAAGATGCATGGAGAAGTGAATCCCTTGCCAGTTGATACCTGTATCGAAGCAATGCGCGGACATGGCAGATGTCACACGACGCGGAGATATGAACCCTATGCCGCCTATGGATTTAAGGAAGGGGATATAGCGATCGCGATCGCAGGAGAGCAGAAAGTCGCCTTTAAAGTGGGCAAACAGTACAAAATCACCCCAGAAATGCTGAATGATGCAGCCTATCAACAGCAATGGGCGCAGATGGAAAAACATAGCGCCAAGGAACTGGAAACATTTCAAGGACATACAAACACCTGGGGAATGCACTTTCAACCCTTGGGAGACTATGTGGATGGGAAGATTGTGCCATTCCCGACACAACCAATCAAATCCGATAACAGCATCGTTACCGATATTCAGCAACTAATGGAATGGAGTCGCATTGCCGAATATTTGGGCAAGAGCGAGAAATATATAGACCGTATTCAAGATCTGATATCAGGTGAAAGCATCACCGAAAAAGCACAGCAAGCGATGCACAAGGATCATCAGTCATTGAGCCAGCACGTTGCCTCGCAATGGCGGGAGATCTTAGCAATCAAAAGTGACTATGTAGAATCACAGGATGGCAACCTCGTCTTTGAGCGCAAGGGCAACGAAGGTAAATATCGAGCCACATGGGAACAAGCCACAGATACATTGACATTGGATACTAAAGTCGTAAATCAAGGCGAATTCCAGTATCTACCATTGTTAGTACAGCAAGGATTAGAGATTACCCACAGCCGAATAACCGTGAGAGATGCCCAAAACTGCGATCGCGCCCTCCAGTTAATAACTGAAAATCAAAAGGTAAAGCAAGAACAAAGATAAAGAAGCGATCGCTCTGAGATTAGCCAACAGATAAAACTTTTAATGGTTGAATAGTTTGGAGGTCATGATTTTCAGACAGTTGAGCATGATAGAGATCCCAAGACTGTTGGAGATTCATCCAGAAATCAGCCGAAGTGGAAAAGAACCTAGCCAAGCGTAAAGCCGTACTAGGAGTAATACCGCGACGACGATTAACAATCTCATTCACCCGTTGATAGGGAACATGAATTGCATTAGCAAGGTCACGCTGAGACAAATTAAGAGGTAGCAGAAATTCCTCCAGCAACATTTCGCCAGGATGAGTGGGAACACGATGGGTTGGGATTCTTGACATAATTTATTACCTTTTTATTATCTTAACTTTAGTGATAATCGCCAATTTCCACCTGAGAAGCACCAGCAAAGAGAGAATCATAAAAGCATAATAACACGGATATCATGCTATCAATTTCATCACTTATGAACAAGAAGCAAGAGCGCTTACGCTTGAAGTCAATGACGATTGACGAATTAGGAGGAATAATCTTATGGAAATAGCAATAAGTTCGCTGACAGGCAAGACACAAGCGCAGGTATTCAGATCGAAATCGCGCTGCCTGAAGACGACCAAACAGCTAATTGACCTCGCTAAATC
>NZ_ALWB01000363.1 GCF_000332215.1 Pseudanabaena biceps PCC 7429 | reverse complement strand
GGAAAATCGAGCCGTATTAATGAACCTATTAGAACCGCTAGGATTTACCTTTACGGAGGCAGAGAATGGGAAAAAGGGGATTGAGAAGGCAAAAGAACAAAGCCCCCATCTGATCATCACGGATTTAGCCATGCCCGTCATGGATGGATTTGAGATGTTGAAAAAGCTCCGAAACGATGAAGCCCTGAAATGGTTGCGAGTAATTGTCTCCTCCGCATCGGTATCGGAAATAGATCGTCAGATCAGCTTAGAAGCAGGCGGAGATGATTTTCTCTCTAAACCAGTCAATGCGGAGGAACTATTTGACTTACTGGCAAAGCACTTAAGGATCAAGTGGCTCTACGAGTCGAGTGAGTTAAATATCAGCGATCAGGAGCGATCGACTGTCGAAATGGTTGCCCCTCCAAGGTCAGATTTACAGATTTTACTAGAACTGGCTGAGGATGGACTATTGAGAACGTTGACGGACAAGGCTAAGGAGATTGGCGAGAAAGATGAGCAATATCAGCCTTTTGTCAAAGAAATCATGCAATTGGCGAAACAATTTCAAACAGAGAAAATCGAAGCTTTAATTCAAAAATATCTTACTAATCTGTGAGTACAACTCTATGAGTACAAATGTAACTGGCTTAATTTTAATCGTTGACGATAATCCCACTAATCTGGATGTGATTTCGGAAGCATTGATTAATGCAGGATATAAAGTCGCGATCGCAACCAGTGGCGAACGTGCTCTGCAACAAATCGAACGAAGATTACCCGATCTGATTTTGCTGGATGTGATGATGCCTGGTATTGATGGCTTTGAGACCTGCAAGCGTCTTAAAGCCAATGCTAAGACTAGCGACATCCCAATTATGTTTATGACGGCTGTGGCGGATGTGGACAATAAGGTGAAAGGGCTCAAACTCGGTGCGGTAGACTATATTACTAAGCCCTTCCAAGAAGAAGAAGTTTTAACGCGGGTCAAAACCCATTTGCAGTTACATTTTTTGACGCAAAACTTAGAACAGCAGGTTGCCCAAAAAAGCGCGGCTTTACAAGCAGCTCAACTCCAAATCATTCAGCGGGAAAAATTGTCGGCTCTGGGGAACTTGGTGGCTGGCGTTGCCCATGAAATTGCCAATCCCGTGGGATTTCTCGGGGGGAATATCCAACCCGCCTTGGACTACATCAAAGACTTATTTGGATTATTAGATTTGGTGCAGAAGGAGTCCGCTAATTTCAGTACGGAGATCGAAAAGGAAATTGAAGCGATCGATCTTGAATATATCCGCGAGGATCTGCCTAAGTTAGTGGGGTCGATGCGAGAAGGGGTAAAACGGATTAAAGATATTAGCAATAGCTTGCGGATATTTGCCCGTGTCGATAGTATGCGCCCCATTGCTTGCAATATTCATGATGGTATCGACAGTACAATTATGATCCTCAAGCATCGTCTCAAAGCTTCTGATACTCACCCCGATATTGAAGTTCTGCGTGAGTATGGTGAGCTGCCTCTAGTGGAATGCTATGCAGGACAATTGAACCAAGTATTTATGAATCTTTTAGCCAATGCGATCGATGCTTTAGAAGAATCCAATATCGGACGGAGCTATGCGGAGATTCAAGCCAATCCCAATCAAATTGCGATCGCCACCAAACTATCCGAAGATGGGCAGCGAGTCATACTTTGCTTCAAAGATAATGGCATGGGCATGACGGAGATGATCAAGCAAAATATCTTTGATCATCTATTTACTACCAAAGCGGTGGGCAAAGGTACGGGGTTGGGGCTAGCGATCGCGCGTCAGATCGTCGTGGAAAAGCATGGTGGAACGATTCACGTTGATTCTGTCTTTGGAGAAGGTACGGAATTTACGATCGAGCTGCCAATTAAGGAGTCCATCTCAGTTTCATAAAACAGTTTCTTAAAACAGTGAAAATTCAAGAAAAAATCATTTATGGCTATACCCTTGCCATCGGTATTGCTTTGCTCGGATCGGGAATGGGGATATTGGTAGGTAATTACCACCAACAAAAAGCACTTCAGGTTCAACAAAATACGTATCGCGAAAGAAAGTTGCTCAGTACATTGCAAATTGATGTTTTGTACAATCGACCTGTTAAACAACTTACGCCGCTCATTTCTAAGCCATCGGCTTTTCGGCAGGAAAGCTTAAACCTTATTGAGCGGGTAGACAAAATACAGTCTCTCTTACATCAATACAATCAGTCAAAGCAAACTTCGAGTTTAGAAGGGCTACCAGCGCTTCTACAGGGATATGAACTAACCGTGAGCATGTTTAGCAAACGGGCGAAAAAACTGAGTGAAGACGCGGATATTGTTCTAAGTCAGGATCCATTAGATGAGCAAAAGCTCGAAAACCTGTTAAAGGAACTGATTAAGAGCAAAGAATTCGTCCAATTTATCGAGTTTCCTGATCGACTGGAGTTTAGACTAAGTTGATTAAGCTAATCAGAAAAAGAGCAGGAAAAAGTAACCCAGAGAATGGAGAACTGGGCAAATCCAAGAGAATGAAAAGGAGAATATTTAGGATTAGGAATTAAGGATGTCTTTGTTG
>NZ_ALWB01000362.1 GCF_000332215.1 Pseudanabaena biceps PCC 7429 | reverse complement strand
GCGGCGCTTCGCGCCGCCTCTCTCTTCTGGGTTTTATGTCCTAACAAGATTGGCTACAGCTATATATCTCAGGAATCAGGAAAAAGATGAAAATTTGTAAGTTTCTTGATTAGTTCACTTTGCAAAAATGTCGATTTTAGACACTTTTCGCACCAATGACGGGTAAGCCTTGTTTTTCACGTTCCGCTAGTTGCAGATTTAGCTCTAGTAGCTTACTCAAGATGTCGTCATCTTCGCTAAACCCATAGGCTTGCAGGACGAGTTTATCGAGTTTGGCATGGAGTTTATAAAGTTGGCTGGCGGGTTCGTGGAAGTATTCGTTATAAAGTTTGGTGATGCCCCATTGTTTGCTTTCCATTTGTTGACTGCGATATTGATGAAGTTCTTGCATGGCGGCGCGAATCTTCTCAATGGTTTGTTTTGTTTTGGTTGAGGTTTTGGGATCGAGTTGTGGGAATGGAAAAGTTTCAAAACAGGTGTTATGGGTGTAGCGAGTTCGATCTTCTAATGTAGAACTTTGCGCTTTTACCCATTGCCGATGTACTTTTGATGTCAAAATCCCCAATACATAAAAATCATCAGAGGCAATAATAGTAGTGGAATTATTTGGCAGCCAGTCTGTTTTAGCTGGCAAGAAAATAAACCATTTAGAATGACTAGGAGCAATAAAGTATGTCATATTTTGAGAAATTTCTTTTCTCATTTTGGGAGCAATTTCACCATACTTCCACCAATTAAGCCTTCTAACATCCCTGCGGTTTTTATCTCGTTCTGGTTTGACAGTATCTTTAATATGCTTAAACGGAGACTTGTACGTAATAGCATCCTCAAGACTCATATTATTGAAATCAATAATCCAACGACTAGGTGAACCGTTGGGAACGTCTGTTAAATCTCCCGCCGAGATAGTAAGTTTGAGTACTTCTTTATTTCTATGATCTACTTTAATCCATTCTTCAACTTGCGTGAAATCTATATAAAAACCTTTTCCTAGAGGTATTATGCCTTGAAACCCAATATTGAGGTTAGCCTTTAACCTTACCGCATGAGTTACATCAATCTCCGCTTGCAAAGATGTATTGATTCTTGAAACCTCTTGTCCATCAAGACTATAAACATTAGGTTGGATTTTGCACCAATTTGCTATGCTTACATGAACCGAAGCCTCTCCTGACCATTCTTGCGTAGAGACTGCATCATGGATATAGCCGCCATTTTGAGCAATATAATCAAGAGAAGCAACACGACTTTTTCCTTGACTAATGGAATTTGTTGCAACTAATCCAGCCCGCCCTTTCTCATCTAAATTATCGTGAGCAATCCGAAACCAATAAGAACAAAAATCAACTGAATCTTTAACATCAGGAAACTTAGCAAATACTCGATCTATGTAGTCGTCACCTAAGTTTAAGCGCATTCTCTTCCCGCCCAAAAACGGCGGATTCCCAATAATTGCGTCAGCCTTAACCCAATCCGTAAACAAAGCATCCTTACAAACAATATTCTGATCCAACGTATCCAAAGGCAAAGAAGACTCAGGCAGATTTAACTTCCTGATCGCCACACCACGCCCGATCATCAGCGTCACCTTCGCCAACTCCACCGCAAACGAATTAATATCCATCCCAAAAAATTGCTGTGGAGTCACCAAAGACATATATTCTCGCGACGGATCGAGACCCTGCAAACGTTGCAACAAATCAAACTCCACCGACTTCAATTCCTGATAAGCCACATACAAAAAGTTACCCGAACCACAGGCAGGATCGAGAATCTTGTACTCGCTTAACTCCTGATGTAAAGCTTGTAACTCCGTCAAAGAATTTGCCGCATTAATGCGATCGCGCCAATAATCCGCGATCGTTGGTAACACAATCCGCTTAATATCCCCCTCAGAAGTGAAATGAATCCCATGCGCGTGACGCTTTTTCTTGCCCTCATCCGACTGAAAAGCACCCTCAAAAATATTCCCAAAAATCGAAGGACGCACCTTTGACCAATCCGCACCCGCAGCCGTTTCTAAAATCCTTAACTCGCCTATTTCCAACTCAATCGGATGGATTTCCTTAAACAAACCACCATTAAAATACTGCACATCCTGATAGCGACCCGCAGGCGTAACACCCATCGTATTCATCGCCTGAAACAAGCCACCCAAAACATCAAAGGAACTCAGCTTATTGTCGATGCAATCCTTCACACATCTCGTAAACAAATTATCAGGCAATAGATCCAAATCTTCCGCAAACATCGCTAACACGCATTGCAACACAAACCGTTGCGCTTGCAATTCTGAATATTCGCGCCATTTGCGATCGCGTCCCCTGACAAGCAAAGCATTATACAAATCCCCCAACCGTCTCGCCGCCTTCTCCGTAATCACCGTCTGATTATTCCGAAATAAAGGCGTAGTCTTACTGCCACGCATGAAACTAAAAGCAGACTCACACCTTGGTAATTCTTCTAAATGGATAATATCAACAGGTTCATCGGACTGATTATCAAAATCGTAAATATGGAACTCATCAAAATTGCAAAACATCACATAGCGCGGACGATTTTCCTTTTTTAAGCGCAAATAGTAACGCCCAGCCTGTTCCCAAATTTGGCGATCGCGTAAGTTCACACCCCGACTCTTCATCTCGATCAAGATCCGCCCATCCCAAACCAAATCTGCAAAGCCTGTTTTCCCCGTCTTGCTGCTATTTTTGATTACCTCCTCATACCGCGCCCCCGACTCCAATACACCCCCATGTCCAAACGCCTGAAAAAATCGATCTAAAAAAGTTTGCGCCTCGCTCTTTTCGCTCCCCTTAATCTTCCCTGTGACAAAAGCCACAAAATCACTAAGATTTTCAATGCGATCAGCCATGAATAAGCTCTTAATTTTGACAAAAATTTATCTAAATCACATCTTAGCAAAATATATAAAAAATAGCGATCGCCTTGCTAATTAGTGTAGGGCAACCGCACACGTTCATGAATAAATAACGAAGACTAAGGTGAAACTATGTTTAAGGCGTTAAGTATATGCTTGAGATAGTTGTCATCCCATCCAGCTTTAAGTCGTTTAGTCTTGACTCCGACCTTAGTTTTTTTGTCACGGGAAA
>NZ_ALWB01000361.1 GCF_000332215.1 Pseudanabaena biceps PCC 7429 | reverse complement strand
CTTGATGTTGGGTTTGATGAAGATGCTTCTCAAGGTTGTCGAGGCTATACTGCTGAAAACTTAGCTGTTATTCGTCATGTTGGCTTAAATTTACTTTCCCGTGACAAAAAACTAAGGTCGGAGTCAAGACTAAACGACTTAAAGCTGGATGGGATGACAACTATCTCAAGCATATACTTAACGCCTTAAACATAGTTTCACCTTAGTCTTCGTTATTTATTCATGAACGTGTGCGGTTGCCCTAGGCTAGTAGACAGTCAAGTCGTTATTGACGGGTAGAGGTGATACAATTGAATGCGAGCATCAGCAGTAGTAAATTGCCAGTTAACTTTACAAGAGAGAGAATTCCTGCAATTTTCCTGTTAGTGTCATGAATTATTCGCGGAAGATCTGCGGTCATGTTTGGCATGATCACGCTCGACAACAAGCCAAAAAACAGTTAAGCAACTCGTTTCATTAGGAAAAGCCCCAATCTCATCAGATTTGGTGCGAAATTCACGAAACAGACGTTCCAAATGATTAGTGGTGCGAATATGATGATGCAAGTCAGCATCAAACTGATAGAAAGAGAAGGTCAACTGAACATCCTTAATAAAAGTGCGAACCGCATCAGGTTCAGTCAATTGCCACTTTTCTTGAAAATCTTGCAAGCGTAGTTGAGCATCAGATTCAAGGTCAGTCTCGTAAATCTTATAAGCATCAGAAATGATTTCAAAACGGCGGTGTTGTTTAGCCTCAGATGGTTTAAGTGGCTGCCCCGTGGAAGTAGATTGGGGTAAATCTGAGTAATTGAGATGACGCTCAATCCCCCTAACTTTGTGAGTGATACAACGTTGTTGTTGAGCGATTGGGAAGCATTTTTGCATCGCCGCAGGTAAACCCAATCCAGGGTAGAGGCGATCGCTTTTTGCTTATTTTTGATGGGAGTGAGCGATCGCTTTGGTGGATAGGCGATCGTTTTTCGAGCTTTAGGCTGCAAAAAATTGGACTGTATAGCTAGCTGTCGCTGTACTAGGACATAAACCCTAGGAATTGACTGGCGGCGCGAAGCGCCGCCAGTCAATTCCTAGGGTTTGATTTGTCCTACGTTAAGTGACTGTAGCTATAAGCTGGAATTTTTAAAATAAACTGATTAAGTAGCTAGGCGTAATTAAATATAAAACTCCAAAGCCTGTAGCACATGAGCAGCGTGTGCTACAGGCTTTGCTTCTGGGTTTTAATTATGCCCAGCTACTTAAATTCAGCTACTTTAATAAATGGATTAAATTGATGAATTATCTCTATTTACATGGTTTTGCCTCTAGTCCTCAGTCCACGAAAGCAAAATATATGCAACAAAAGTTTGCCGAGCATGGGCTGACTCTGCATGTTCCCGATCTCAATCTCACAGATTTTTCATCGGTGACGCTTACGGAGCAATTGGCTCACCTACAGACTTATCTCAACGATGATGAACCGATCGCAGTAATTGGTTCTAGCCTTGGGGGATTTTTGGCAGTACAACTAGCTGCTCAAAACCTATCGGTACAGCAGTTAGTATTATTTGCCCCAGCCTTTGGGTTTAGTCAGAGGATAGCTAAAGCTTTAGGATCAGAAAATGTTAATCGCTGGCAAGAGGAGGGCTTTCGCGAGTTTTATCATTACGGGATGAAGCGTAATGTAAATTTACAATTTAAATTTTTTGCCGATGCCCAGCAATATTCCGAGGAAAAGTTAAGGCGATCGCTACCCATACTGATTTTTCACGGACTTCATGATGAAGTTGTACCAGCGTCTTTAAGTGAAGAATTTGCAAACAGGCGATCGCAAGTTACTTTAAAATTACTAGATGACGACCATGCTCTTGGCAAAGATTTAGAGACTACTTGGCAAGATACAAAGCAATTTTTGACCATTTTCTAACCATTTTCTAAAATTTATGCTGTCGCCAAATCATGGGGCTAGCTGACAACCTATGAAGAGGTATGAATTGCCTATTTTTTAAATAGTCATTCCAAAGGGTAGTTTCATTTGATACAAAATATCCGCTAGGATCTTAAAATCAGCAGTAGAAATAAAAAGGGTTTTAAAACCATTGAAAAATATTATTAAAACACTGCGAGCCGACTTCGCTATCATTTTTGAACGCGACCCTGCTGCGCGTAACTGGCTAGAAGTGCTGCTATGCTACCCCGGTCTTCATGCGATCTGGTTGTACCGCTTTGCCCATTGGCTGCATGGTATGAAGTTGCCAGTGATCCCTCGGATGATCTCCCAGATGGCAAGATTCCTAACGGGCATTGAAATTCATCCAGGCGCAAAGATTGGTAAGGGCTCATTTATCGATCACGGCATGGGTGTAGTAATTGGTGAAACGGCGATTGTTGGTGAATATGTCTTGATCTATCAGGGCGTAACTCTTGGCGGCACTGGTAAGCAATCGGGCAAACGCCACCCAACTTTGGGCGATAACGTGGTAGTTGGTGCTGGAGCAAAGGTTTTAGGTAACATAGAAATCGGTAGTAATTCTCGTATTGGGGCTGGTTCCGTGGTGTTGAAATGTGTTCCCCCCGATTGCACCGTTGTTGGCATTCCTGGACGCATTGTCCATCGTCATGGAGTTAAGGTTTCCGCCCTCGATCATTTTCAGGTACCCGATCCTGAAGGCGATGTAATCCGATCGCTGATCGGTCGTGTTGAGCAATTAGAAAAACATGCCGAAGCCCATACTTTACATCCTCTCAATAACTACATCATCGATTCAGAACTTTTGAAAAATGTCCGACCCAGACATCTTACGCCCTGCGATCGCATTGATCGTTTTGAGCCAGAAGAATACGAAGGCTTTTCTGAAGGTGGAGGAATTTAAACTTAAAATGGGAAAGCCTGTGCTGCGTGGGCGGCACAGGCTTTTATGTATGATTTTTTATGTATGATTTAAAAGTTCTTGCACCAATCTGCCCGAACTTAATTCGTAATAAGTAGCTAAGCATAAGTAAACTTAAAACCTAGAAGAGCATACCGCCCGCGTAGCGGGCGGTATGCTCTCTGGATTGTTTTTAATTATGCTGAACTACTTACCAAATTAAGAAATGGCTATGTCATTTCTTAATTTGAAAACCCTTGCTAGGTTTATTTTTAATTCCCAAAAGTGTTGTTGCACTTTCGTGAATTGGTATAAGTTAATG
>NZ_ALWB01000360.1 GCF_000332215.1 Pseudanabaena biceps PCC 7429 | reverse complement strand
GGTGTAGCCGAAATCGCAGTCCCGCGCGATCGGCAAGGAGAGTTTGAATCACAGATGGTGAAGAAAGGACAAAATCGACTGTCAGGATTAGACGAGAAGAGCATTGCCTTGTATGCGCGAGGTATGAGTGTCAGGGATATCCAAGCCCAGTTGCAAGAAATGTATGGGGTCGAAGTATCACCAACGCTTATTTCCAATGTCACTGATGAGGTAATTGATGAAGTCAAGCAATGCGCCCTACCGTCCCCTAGATGCGGTTTATCCGATCATATTTCTGGACTGTCTGGTGATCAAAGTTCGAGACAATGGCCGAGTGATCAATAAATCACTGTACTTTGCCTTGGCGGTGAATATGGACGGGTACAAGGAATTACTGGGTATGTGGATTTCCCCGAATGAAGGGGCAAAATTCTGGTTATCTGTACTCACCGAAATTCACAACCGTGGGGTCAAGGATATCTTGATTGCTTGTGTTGATGGTTTGACTGGGTTTCCTAAGGCACTTGAAACAGTGTTTCCTAAAACTCAGGTGCAATTATGCATTGTCCACATGGTCAGAAACTCGGTTGCTTTTGTCCCTTGGCAACAGCGTAAGCAGGTTTGTGCTGACCTCAAGGCGATTTATGCTGCGGCAACGGAATCGGAGGCAGAGTTTAACCTCGAAACTCTTTTGCTGAGAAATGGGGACAAACAATATCCGTCGATCTCTAAGTCTTGGCGCAGTCATTGGGCGAATATTATCCCCTTCTTTGCTTTCCCCCCTGAGATTCGTAGGGCGATTTATACCACCAATGCCATTGAGTCGATGAATAGCAGTTTGCGTAAGGTGATTAAATCTCAACAGATTTTCCCCTCTGATGAGGCTGCTTTCAAGCTGGTTTATTTGGCAATGCGAAATATCTCGAAGAAGTGGACGATGCCCATTCGTGATTGGAAGCCTGCTCTTAATCGCTTTGCCATCCTCTTTGAGGATCGTCTCCACATCTAGCTTCTAGACTTTACACAAAATGTTTGACAGTCTCGAAACTTGAGCGATTTCAGCATCAATGCCTTCGAGAATATCGGCGAGTACTTCACCATCGTGGCAATCATTCATGGTGACCACCGCAGCCAGAATTTCTCCCGTTGATTCATCGGCTCCAAGGTGTAGTTTGCGCCATGTCCGCCTCTTACTAATCCCATGCTGCCGTGTTTGGGTAAATCAGCAACCTTTGCCAGAAATATTTAGCTGTCTTGGTGATGGGCATGATGGGATTTGGAATCTATTTGGCAAGATTGGCAATGCTCAACAACGTTGTGAAACTTTAGATTGGTATCACTTGGTCGAAAATCTCTGGAAAACCGACTTAAATGACCAGCTAAAACATGAGATTAAACAATTATTATGGAACGGTGAATTAGCTCAGGTAGTGGATATCCTACAATCATCTGCAAGTTCAGGTATTGAGAATTTCTTGGCTTATATCCAAAAGCATCGGCATCGCATTCCTTGCTACAGACACTTTCATGATCAATCGATTCCAATTGGTTCTGGTGCTGTTGAATCTTTAGTTAAGCAGATTGATCGGCGGGGACAAATTTCTGGAGCACAATGGGCTTCAAAAAATGTTCCTCAAGTCCTCAAACATCGCTCTGCCTATCTTAATGGGTTTTTCTCTCCTTCTCATCCTAAGCGTATTTAGGGCTTGCAAAACTGAGATGCACCCAAGGACTCCCTCACCCCCGATCGCCTTGTTTCAATCCCTAAAAGGGTTTCAGAGGTTTTGAAGCCTTGAGGGATTGGCATTCTATGGGGCTGAGGATAGTTTCAATCCCTAAAAGGGTTTCAGAGGTTTTGAAACTTCCTGTAGCATGTTCCTCGAAAAGTGAACAGTAGGTTTCAATCCCTAAAAGGGTTTCAGAGGTTTTGAAGCAGAATGCAAATCAAGTCGTAGCAATCCTTTCGGCTGTTTCAATCCCTAAAAGGGTTTCAGAGGTTTTGAAGCTGCAATCGGATGTCGCACGAATAAATGTTTTGAAAAGTTTCAATCCCTAAAAGGGTTTCAGAGGTTTTGAAGGGATTGCCAAGTACTGAAGCACGATCGCAGCGAATCGTTTCAATCCCTAAAAGGGTTTCAGAGGTTTTGAAGCAATGGAAATCCAGAGAATACATTAGGCGATCGCCAGTTTCAATCCCTAAAAGGGTTTCAGAGGTTTTGAAGCTGGCAACAAAATCTATTTCCCCTGCCCACCTCGAGGAGTTTCAATCCCTAAAAGGGTTTCAGAGGTTTTGAAGCATCGCGTCCTGAGTATGCCGATTCAATATCCACTAGGTTTCAATCCCTAAAAGGGTTTCAGAGGTTTTGAAGCGTAAAGAACTGAAGCCAGCCGAGCTAAAGGTTTTGGTTTCAATCCCTAAAAGGGTTTCAGAGGTTTTGAAGCAGCATTAATCATTAGTGGAATATTGTTTAGTTCAGTTTCAATCCCTAAAAGGGTTTCAGAGGTTTTGAAGCTCTAGGGTGCAGAAAGTAGAGAAAGAGGTTGAGATGTTTCAATCCCTAAAAGGGTTTCAGAGGTTTTGAAGCTAGCTTGCTACCTCCATGAGCTTGATTTCAATCCGATCGGTTTCAATCCCTAAAAGGGTTTCAGAGGTTTTGAAGCTCTGGAAAGCTGAGTATAAGCAGCTTGGCATAGAGGGTTTCAATCCCTAAAAGGGTTTCAGAGGTTTTGAAGCGAAATAGAAGCCATAATGAACGCAGTAATCTTATATTGGGTTTCAATCCCTAAAAGGGTTTCAGAGGTTTTGAAGCTTGTATGAGTTCGGTCAAAATCATCTCGGCAGACATGTTTCAATCCCTAAAAGGGTTTCAGAGGTTTTGAAGCCAAATTATTGCCGCGCCGCCACGGGCTGGTAAATGTTTCAATCCCTAAAAGGGTTTCAGAGGTTTTGAAGCGTTAGACGAAGCGATCGGCAGATACTATTCTACCGCGTTTCAATCCCTAAAAGGGTTTCAGAGGTTTTGACGCATGATTCTGATTACCTAGGGCTTGCTGAAAAAGGCAGAAACAGTTGCAATCAGTAGTTTCCAAAGGTTGTAAAAGCTGATAGAATGCAAGGAAAAAGCCCAAAAACAAGAAAAATCCTTGCATCAATAAAATTTTATGTACCGACGTTCCGCAAAAGGACAACTATCATTCGAGAACTTCTATCTTCCATTTAGTGGAAAACTATCAGGAGAGAATCGATGGGTAAAGTTAGCGGAACTAATCCCATGGGAAAGTTTTGAGAGTGAATATGCAGAACAATTCAGCTCAGGTGAAGGAGCACCAGCCAAGAGCTTTCGGATGGCACTGGGAGCACTGATCAT
>NZ_ALWB01000359.1 GCF_000332215.1 Pseudanabaena biceps PCC 7429 | reverse complement strand
ACCATCTTTGGGGCTTTATACCAATTCACGAAAGTGTGACAACATTTTTGTGAATTAAAAACTAAACCTAGTAAGGGTTTTCAAAGCTCAAAATGGCTACGCCATTTTGAGCTTTGGTATAAGATGAATTGGGGCATGGCTTGACTAAGTGCCATTAATCATTCTTTTAATCATTCTTTGAAAAGGAATTAAGATGCAGCCTATGGATCGTCGATCGCTAAAAGTTTTCAGTGGTATGGCTTTGCTTACAAGCTTAGTGGGTATCTATGCGCTCGCTAATCCTGAGATGTTTGTCCATGCGCTCCCCTGCCTTGGAAGTTGTGAGGCAAAATCAGCCAATGAATTGCTTAACAAAGATCGTGCAATTACTAATTTCATCAATCTAAAAAAAATTGATAAAAAAGCGATCGCGATCGTGGTAGAAAAATCAAAATACAAGCTAACTGTTTACTACCAAAAAAAGCCCATTAAAGCCTATGCGATCGTGCTTGGAGGCAACCCCAAGGATGACAAGGTGAAACAAGGGGATAAACGCACACCAGAGGGGATGTTTCAGGTAAAAGATCTCTACTATCATTCGGAATGGTCAAAATTTATTTTGTTGGACTATCCCACCCCTGATTCTTGGCGCAAGTTTTCCTTGGCTAAGGCTAGAGGTGAAGTGAAAGTCTACGATGATATTGGGGGAGAGATTGGTATTCATGGAGTGGAGAAAGGACAGGATTGGTTGATTGATCGCAGGATTAACTGGACTCTGGGTTGTATTTCCCTCAAAAATAAAGATGTCGATGAAATTTATCCCTTGTTGCAACGCGGTACGGCGATCGAAATTTTGCATTAAAGCCTTACTGTTTTGCACCTGCTTGCTTTAGCAGCTTGACCACCGCAAGATGCTTGTTCAATGTCGCAATCTCCAAGGGTGTTTTTCTGCTGCCATAAGCCTTAGCGTTAATATCTGCCCCATACTCTATTAAAAGACTGACAATTGCGGTATATCCCGTGCTCGCGGCACTATAGATTGGGGTTGCACCCACTGCATAGTGGTTAGGGTCTGCGCCCGCCTGTAACAAGATTTTAACTACATCGGCATGATTTTTCTCTATTGCTATATCTAGAGCTGCAACTCCCTCGTCAGGAGCATCGTTAACTTTGGCTCCTTTAGAAAGAAAGAGCTTTATCATTTCGATATGATGCTCTTCCACTGCCGCCATAAGCGGAGTGAGATAATAATAATTACGCTCAAAAGGATCTCGACCATTAATATCTGCATTGTGCTCTAGTAAAAGCTGGACAATGTCGAGATAACTTTTGCTAGAGGCGATTACTAAAACGGTTGCACCATATTTATCTTTGGCATTGGGATTAGCTCCACGCAATAAAGCTACTTTTGCTGAAGCAAGATCCCCTGACATCACTGCTCTTAGCAAAGTCGCATTTTGAAAAGCGAGCCATGGATTACTTAGTTTTGCTAGTTTGAATGATGGTGAAGGGGAAAATGAATTAGTTGGGATTGATTGCGGTGAAGCATCAGAGATTTGGATCGACATGATTGCGGCGATCGCTAGTCCCGCAACCAAGGCAAAATTTAACTTGACACCAGTGCTTGTATTCATCAGAACATCTCCAAACACAGCTCCAAACATGGTAGTTTAACACTTGACAAAAATCTTGTTTTTTCTGCTTCTGTATTAAGCAAAGTCAGATAAGTAGCTGGGCATAATTAAAACCCAGAATCAAGCCCTGTAGCGATTGCTGCACTTGCGCTACGGGTTTCGGGAGTTTATATTTAATTGCACTTAGCTACTTAGAGAATTCAATTTGTATATTTCAATTTCAAAAGTGACTCTACTATAGCTGTCATCAAAGGTACTAGGACATAAAACCCAAGAATTGATTGACGGCGCTCCGCACCGTCAATCAATTCTTGGATTTGTCCCAAGTCAAGTGACTATAGCCATATAAAGTCAAACTTAATAAAGTTAAACTTAGCCCTCATAAACAAATCAGAAACCCGCATCAAAATTGTTATGAATGTAAATAGCCCCACCTTAGCCATTCAACAAGTAACTCGCCGCTTTGGGGGCTTAGTGGCGGTGAACGAAGTGTCCTTTGATGTGCGGGAGCATGAAATCTTTGGTGTAATTGGTCCTAATGGGGCGGGTAAGACAACCCTATTTAATACAATTACAGGATTAATTGCGCCGACTAGTGGCAAGGTTCGTTACGATGGGCAAGAACTTACCAATCTCCGTCCTCACCAGATTGCCAAATTTGGGATTGCTCGAACCTTTCAGAATATTCGTCTATTTGGTGAGCTTTCAGCCTTAGAGAATGTAGCGATCGCGCGTCATCTCAGCAGCGGTACTACGGGTATATTTAAGGGGATTCTGGGGTTGTCCCCAACGCAAAGGGAAGAGCGCCAAACCTATGATCGCGCCCTAGAATTATTGGAGCTAGTGGGACTAAGCGATCGCACTGATTTTAAAGCCAAAAATTTCTCCTATGGCGATCAGCGTCGTCTTGAGATCGCTCGCGCCCTCGCCCTCGAACCCAAATTATTATTGCTAGACGAACCCGCCGCAGGGATGAACCCCAAAGAGAAAGGAGAATTGAGTGATTTTATTCGCAGTCTGCGCGATCGCTTTGAATTAACCATTTTACTGATCGAGCATCATGTACCGCTGGTGATGGGGCTATGCGATCGCATTGCGGTTTTGGATTTTGGACAATTAATTGCAATCGGGCAACCTGAAGTGGTCAAAAATGATCCCGCTGTAATCGAGGCTTATTTAGGGGATGAAGGTTGACATCCACCCCGCACTAAAGTGACGGGGATTTCTAAGACTCACGACTTAGGTTTCTGCTTCATAGCACCAGCCTTCCGAGATTTACTCTCCTCAGGGCTTACAGTCGCTCCACAGACATTAACCGCAAGCCATGCGGCAAGAATATTTTTAGCAGCATTCACATCTCTATCGTGATGTGTACTGCACTTAGGACAATCCCGATGATTTATGTCCTCATCTATCCTCGGG
>NZ_ALWB01000358.1 GCF_000332215.1 Pseudanabaena biceps PCC 7429 | reverse complement strand
CGCATGCTCCGCATGCGCTACAGCTTTTGGGTTTTAATTATGTCCAGCTACTTAGCAACGTAAGGTTTGCTTAGGACATAAAGCCCAAAAGATGAGTGGCGGCGCTTCGCGCCGCCACTCATCTTTTGGGCTTGTTATAGTCCCGATTCACGAAAGTGTGACAACACTTTTGTGAATTAAATACCAAATCTAGTAAGGGTTTGAAAAAATAAAAATGGCGTAGCCATTTTTATTTTTCGTATTAGAGATTTATTTAGAGATGACTTTCGCTTTTTAACATGCGTTTATAGGCTAGCCACCCTGATGCGATCGCTACGACAAAAAATCCTACTAAAAATCGCAGATGCAGCATCATATCTGTACTGGTAATACTTTTACTATTAGTCGATAGCGCCGTAAAAGCTTCACTCATGTGGTAGACAGGATTAAATTGGGTAATTAAAAGTAAATCTTTAGACAAAAAAGTCGTCGGGAAAAATGCCCCGCCCAAAATCAATAGCGGTACGCCCACCCCCGCCACTAGGGAATTAACATCTTCTACCTTGCGCGCAAATTTGGTGGCAAGGACAAATCCCATCCCCACATAGGAGCCAATACTTGCCAAAATCACTAAAATCCCCAAGGCGATCGATCCACTAAACCGCACTTCCCAAAAGGCGGCAACAGTATAAACAATGAGGGTCTGTCCGAGCCCAATGGTGGCATAGGCAAAGAAAATCCCTAAAAAGTAGGAGACCCCATTGATCGGGGAAATGAGTAACCGCTTAATCGTCAGGCTTTCTCTCTCTGAAACGATGGTGGACATCGTGCCCCCAAGGCAACTAAAAAATAATGCCGAACCAATTAAAGTCGCAGGAGCAGAAAGTTTAAAAGATTCCATCGTGGTAATTTTAGACCCCTCCGCTAAGACAAAACCATTTAGCAACAGCATCGAAATGGGAAAGATCACCCACAGGAGTAAAGTACGATAGGTGCGAAATAATTCCAGTAAAATACGTCGCCCGATCGCGATCGCTTCATACCCGTAATTCATGTGAAATTTTTAGTGATTGAGTATCTTGCTATGGTAATTATAGGTAGAGGCGGTAAGAAGCGCTTCTATCTTCTTGATCACTAATTTGATCACTGACTTGATTCCTGAACAGTTAGAGACGACATCACAACTGTGTTAAATGGCAAAACTCCGCTTGGTAAATATCTACAACGCATTTTAATTATTGCTGTTGCGATTTATCTTGTCTTTAGATTACGGCAGACAGTGCAATTATTGCTGACTAGCTTGTTTTTAGCAGGTGCAATTACGCCTATTATCGAGCAAATGACCAATTTTCGGATTAAGGTCAAGCAATGGGAAATCGGCTTAAATCGGATCTGGGCGGTGTCCCTGCTCTATTTATTTTTGTTGATCGTGATAGTTTTGGCGATCGCCCCTGCACCGCAAATCATTCAGGAATTAGGACAATTTTTTATTAAATTGCCAAATCTACTAGAGCAGATCCAGCTCCCGAAAAGCGGTATTGCAAATTTTAGCCAAGACCAGCTCAATCACATTTTGCAAACTCAACCATTAATCGATCAAGCTCAAAATTTTGGCAAGGACATAGTTAGTCAAACCTTTGTATTCACCTTGCAAGTTGTCAATGCGATCGGTGTTGGTGTTTTAAGCATGTTGCTTGCGGCCTACATGGTGGTTCATTCAGACAGCTTGCTAAGAAGGTGCTTACGTCCCTTTTCTAAACAGATTCGCCAAGAGGTCGAAATTCTCATTCCCCCGATTACCAGATGTTTGGGAGCCTATGTGGTGGGTAGGGTTGGTACTTCTAGTTTGCTAGGGTTTTGCACCTATCTAACCCTATCGATTTGTGGAATTCCTTATGCAGGAGCCTTGGGACTATTGGTAGCGATCGCCAATCTCGTTCCCTATATCGGTGGTTTAATGGCGCTTGCCGCAATTTTTATAGCAGCATGGGGAGTTGATTTTAATCGAGGGGCGATCGCCCTATTTATTTGCTTTGCATTACAACAAATCGAGGCTTTTATCTTGCAACCTTGGCTAGTTGCACCCTATTTAAACCTCGATCCCTTTGAGCTTTTACTTTCAATTATTGTGGGAGCGGAGCTTTTTGGCGTTGTGGGCGCAATTATCGCTCCTCCGATCGCAGGTACGAGCCGTATTCTTTTTAAGCACTTTGCCGTTAGTACCACCAATACCGATAACGAATAAAAGGGCGCTTTGCGCCCTTCTATTCAACTTTAGTAGACCTGAATCCATTCATGGATTTGGTAATCTGTCCAAATACCGTTTTGCCAATAGGGATCAGACTCGACCAATTTTTTTGCCGCCGCCACATCGGGGGCGACGTATATGGCGAATACTTTGGTCACATCCTGTGTGGGACCAACCGTTAGCAATGTCCCCATCTCATGCAAAGCCTTGAGGTTGTCAAGATGGGCTTGGCGAAAGGGCACACGTTTTTCAAGAACGTTTTCGCAGTAGCTGCCCCACATAACAAATTTTTTTAGTTCAGTACTCAATTTCCTAGCTATCCCCAATTTATAGTAACTATTTCTGAATAAGTAAGTGGGCTTAATTAAATATAAAACCCTAAAACCTGCGGCGTACGCTGCGCGTACGCCGCAGGTTTTAGATCTAGATTTTAATTATGCTAAGGTACTTAATCCTAATTAAATCCTCATAAATAAGAGCGTGCATTGCACGCTCTTATTTATGAGGATTGATATTTATTTTAATTATTATTTTAATTAAAAAACAACCGATCTACGATCAAAGCAACAGTAGTAGCAAAAATAGTTACTCCAAACGCAACAATGATATTTTGTCCTTGACTAACACTGAAACAGGCTACCGCTCCAGCTCCCAAACCTGCGGTAACTGCGGCAACTACAGGATCTTTAGCTGATTTATTGTACATTTTAAAACCACCGAACTTTAACGAATAAAAATTTTTAATGCTTAATAATTGCTAGCCTAACAGTAGCGACTCAAAAGCATTGACAGTTCTCAATAATTCTTCTTGCTCGCCAAGATTTTCTTAATATTCGGTTACAAAATTAGATGCAAATCTAGTTGCAAGTTTCATTACTATTCATTACCAATAAGCGCCGCGATCGCTAAAGTTGGGAGCATCTCAATTAGGCACTGAGTAAATATACTTAGGCAAGATTGAGGTTGAGATAAGCGCAACGATGTTTAAGAACTTGGGGAAGATT
>NZ_ALWB01000357.1 GCF_000332215.1 Pseudanabaena biceps PCC 7429 | reverse complement strand
CCAATGCTGATAGTTGGGGAGACCCATCGGCAACTTTTAGCTTAGAAGATGAGACAGTCGGACAGGTGCAAATCCAGCAATGGTCTGATTTACACTTTAAAAAAGACTGCCCAACGCCATTTCCAAGTTATTCGAGTCACCCATCCCCATTGCTCTGGTTTGTGGTTAGCTTGGGTGGGAGAGCAGATGCCATCTTTAGTCCAGATTTGGCGTTTGTACTTACGTCGTTTGCTATCGACCATTGGAATCGCTTTGCCAAACAACGTTTACATTGGACTCTGCCTCATTTGTTGACTCCTCAACAGGCTTTGCGTTGGAGCGATCTTATGCCTCTATTGTCTTGGCAATTGTGGTTAGCCCGTCAACTAGTTATTGATAGTCCTTTACCTTGGCAGAAACCCCAAACCAATCTCTCCTTTGGTCGAGTCGCTCAGGGCTTTGCCGCACTTTTAGTCAGGATTGGTTCTCCAGCCTGTTCTCCTAAACCTCGTGGTAAGTCCCTTGGTTGGAAATCTGGGCGTAAGCGTTCTCCTTATCCTCGCTTTCCTATCATCAAAAAACGGGTTTCTCGTCCCAAAAAGGTCAACAAAGACAACCTTAATTCCTAACCCTCAATATTCTCGTTTTCATTCTCTTAGATTTCCTCAGTTCTTTATTCTCTGAGTTACTTTTTCCTGCTCTTTTTCTGCTTATCTCAATCACCTTAGTCTAAACTCCAGTACTTAACGTCAGTTCGGGTTAAGCAGGCAAGTTTTGGGCGTTGAGAAAGGGTTTGCTACGCAAACCCTTTCTCAACGCCCGTTTCAAATCATCCCGAACTCACGTTACTTAGCTACTCCCTTTCTAGTCAAGAAGTTAGCAAAGCCCCTCCTCGTCAATTTTTTGGCTTGATCATGGCTATTTTTTCACCATGTAAGGTTCGTAAGGTTTGGTTAAGACGTAAAGCCCAAGAGATGAGTGGCGGCGCAAAGCGCCGCCACTCATCTCTTGGGCTTTGATTTGTTCTAGCTATTTCTTGTTTAGTTTCTTGTTTGGTTATAGGTGAGAGAGGAATATTTGGTAAGGTTTTTCCATCAACATCTACATTTCAAATGTTATAACTCCTATGGTAAGCCTCAGTAAAATTCTGATTTTTCCCATCAAATCCCTCGATCCTGTTTCCTTAAATGAGATAGAGATTTCCTCTGGTGGAGCCTTAAAGGGCGATCGCGAATTTGCCATAGTCGATCGCCATGGGAAATATATCAATGCCAAGCTATATCCTCAGATTCATTTAATTAGAGCCAATTACCACCTAAGCGATCGCCAGATCCATCTCCAAATCCATCAGCAAAACGATCAGCAAAAAACAGAGCCAAACAAAGTATTTACTTTCCATTTAGATCGAGAGAGAGAATTACTTGCCAATTGGTTGAGCGAATTTTTCGGTCAACCCGTAGAACTTCGGCAAAATGTTGCCAATGGATTTCCTGACGATCTTGATGCTTGGGGACCAACTGTGGTTTCGGAAGCATCTCTCAAAACCGTGCAAAGTTGGTATGAAGAGCCAAGCATTGACTTAGAGCAAATTCGGCGGCGCTTTCGTACCAATTTAGAGATCTCAGGTACAGCCCCATTTTGGGAAGATCGGCTATTTACGAAGTCGGGGGAAACAGTCCCTTTTCGCATAGGTTCGATCCAGCTTTTAGGTGTAAATCCCTGTCAACGCTGCCCCGTTCCTACCCGTGATGCCGATACAGGCGAAATCTATCCCAAGTTCCAAAAAATATTTTCTAGTCAAAGAGCGGCAACTTTGCCAGATAACGTAGAGCGATCGCGCTTCAACCATTTCTACCGATTTACCCTGAATACGCGTATTCCCGTAACTGAAGCAGGCAAAGTTCTCAGATTAGGCGATTCTCTGCTCGTCAGCCCTTAAGAAGAGAAGGTTGGCGCTTCGCGCCAACCTTCTCTTCTTATTTTGCCCTACCATGAGTAGCGACAGCCAGAGGTCACTAATGTAAGCCCTTTAATTGACGGACAAGATGAATGATTTCAGGCAAAATTAGTTGCTCGATCGCTAGTTTTACCGCATTACTCGATCCAGGCAGCGAAAATACTAATTTCCCTTGGTAAATTCCTGCTTCCGAACGCGAAGCGATCGCCCTCGAACCAACCTCTTGCCAACTCAAATAACGAAACATTTCACCAAATCCTGGAAGTGTTTTTTCGAGTAATGCCGCGATCGCATCATAGGTGGTATCCCTTGGCGCGATCCCCGTCCCGCCATTCAGGATAATAGCATCGAGATCGGCGATCGCTGCCAAATTCAGCATTTGCTCCCGAATTTCGTCGGGTTCGTCCTTAACTAGGGCATAGTAATCCAAAATATGCCCAGCATTAGTCATCGATTGTTTGATGAAATTTCCGCTTTTATCGGTTTCAGGGGTACGGGTATCGCTAACAGTAATCACGGCAAAATGAACTTGATAGGATGGAGGATCGGGACAAGGGTTTTGAGATGGCTGCATAGTTGTTTTAAGTTTATGCTTTGTTTAAACTCATGCCGTTAGCTTCAGCATAGCGATTCATAAATCGCAAAAAGCGTTCCCATTCATTCTGTCCATTGAGTTTATGAATCGCTTCAATTCCTGCTGATTTACCATTGATGAATTTAGCATTGACGTTACGAGTCACCATTTCGCCTTCTTCATCGATCATATACATTCCGAGGATCTCATTGTTCCCTGCATCTGCACCAGTCATACAGTTGGGTGACTCAAAGATAAACACAGCAACACTGGTATCTCCGTCTTTAGACCTTGTGATTTTGACATCTGACGCTTCTTCATCGATGCCGATCGCCAACTGTATTTTTGCTGTCATTTTAAAATCCTGAATAACCGTGAATAAAACTTTTTAAAAGTATATTCTTATTAACATAACCCAAAATTAACGCAAATCTCCTACCACCTTAATCTTCACTTGGGCTAGAGATGACCATAATACCAAAGCTCAAAATAGCGTAGCCATTTTGAGCTTTGAAAACCCTTACTGGGTTTGTTTTTTAATTCACAAAAGTGTCGTC
>NZ_ALWB01000356.1 GCF_000332215.1 Pseudanabaena biceps PCC 7429 | reverse complement strand
AAGCGTTGCGAAGCAACGCTTTCAAAAATTTCCTTGGTTTGGGTTTGAGCGCAATGCGCTGTAAGTGAATATAGCTATATTGGCTCACTTCAGTGAATTGCTATGATTTATCGAGTCATGATAATTTGACTTCTCTCGCTCCCATATCAATGATCAATTTTCACGAATGGCACGAATGGTACGATCGCAGTCTGAGCGATGCCCAAAGCAGCAATATACCTGCCTTTGAGCTGGATTGGTTAATATTGCGGTTAACTTCTCTCGATAAGTTAGATTTGCGATTGCGATCGCCAAATATCACACAAAAAATTACGCCCGAAACCTTGGCTAATCTTGATCGCCTCTGGCAGCAAAGATTACGAGATCGGATACCAGTACAGTATCTAACGGGCTCCGTAACATGGCGCGATTTAGAACTAGAAGTCACTCCTGCCGTTTTAATTCCCCGTCCAGAAACGGAATTAATCATTGATATTGTGGCGGAGTTGGTGGCTCAAAGTAGTCAAGCTGAGGCTTACCATAATGGAATTTGGGTAGATTTAGGCACGGGTAGCGGCGCGATCGCGATCGCTTTAGCCAAACATTTCCCCCAAGCGCAAATTCATGCCGTCGATCTGAGTGAATCCGCCTTAGAAATTGCGCAAATTAATACCGATAAACATGGGCAGCAAATTCAATTTCATCATGGTAGTTGGTTTGAACCCTTAGCCAAATTAAATTTGCAAAACAAGCTAGCGGCAGTTGTTTCTAATCCCCCCTACATCCCCAGCAATGAAGTTTTAAAGCTACAGCCTGAAGTTACCAATCACGAACCCCATTCGGCTCTTGATGGTGGTGACGATGGGCTTGATGATATTCGGGATTTAGTCAATGCTGCACCAGAATATTTAATTTCTGGCGGACTTTGGATTGTGGAAATGATGTCTGGACAAGCGGAAATTGTGCGATCGCTTTTACAGATCAACGGCAGCTATAGCAATATCCAAGTCCATCAAGACTATGCAGGAATTGAAAGATTTGTATCGGCTAATCTCACGTAATTAGCTAGGCGCAATTAAATATAAAACCCAAAAAACTGTAGCGCACGCTGCGCGTGCGCTACAGTTTTTGATTCTGGTTTTTAATTATGCCCAGCTACTTATACCAATTCCAAAAATGGCAACGCCATTTTTGGAATCTCAAAAGCTTACTGGGTTTGTTTTTTAATTCACTGAAGTGAGACAACACTTCAGTGAATTGGTAAGTAGCTAGGCATAAGTAAACTTAAAACTTAGAAGAGCGTGCCGCCCGCTACGTGGGCGGTACGCTCTTCTAAGTTTTGGTTTTTAATTTACATAAAATCACGGGGATCGGTGATATGTCCTGTTAAGGCTGAAGCCGCCGCTGTGTAAGGTGATGCAAGATAAATCTGTGCTTGTTTGTTGCCCATTCTTCCTGGAAAGTTTCTATTGGTGGTGGAGACGCAGACTTCAGCTTCATTGACCCTTCCAAAGGTATCTTGAGGTCCACCCAAGCAAGCCGCACAGGAAGGTGACGCAGGTTCAATGCAACCAGCTTGTAAAAAGATCTCTGAGAGCGTCAGACCATCGATCTTCAAGCTAAAGAGATCGTTGTAAACCTTTTGGGTCGCTGGGACTAGATAGGTGGGAACCTTCACCTGCTGTCCCTTGAGTAACTGCGCTGCGTGGTAGAAGTCTTCGGTTTTACCACCCGTGCAAGAACCAATGTAAACGCGATCAATCTTAACGTCTTGCACTTCACGAACCAAGGCTCGATTGTCGGGTGAGTGGGGCTTGGCAACTACGGGTTCAAGCTTGGAGACATCGTAATGCTTGATATAGTAATACTCCGCATCAGCATCAGCATAGAGGGATTCAAAGGGTTTATTGGTGCGCGATCGCACGTAGTCAAAGGTGGTTTGGTCGGGGGCAATCACCGCATTTTTACCACCAGCCTCGATCGCCATGTTACAGATTGTCATCCGTTCTTCCATCGTCATTTTGGCGATCGCTTCACCTTCAATCTGTAAAGCCCGATAGTTTGCGCCACTGACACTAATATCGCCAATTACATGCAAAATTAAATCCTTAGCTAAGAGGTGCTTTGGCATCTCGCCATCAAAGACAAACTTCATCGAAGCAGGGACTTTCACCAATAACTTACCCGTACCGAGGACAAAGGCGGCATCAGTGTTACCAATGCCAGTAGCAAATTGTCCGAAGGCTCCTGCATTGCAAGTATGCGAATCGGTTCCAAATAGCACTTCCCCAGGTCTAGTATGTCCTTCTTGAGCAAGGGCAACATGGCAAACGCCTTTATAGTCTGGGTTTGCTTTAAAGTCTGATAGATCGGTAATATCGTAAAAATATTTAATATCTTGCTCTCTGGCAAATTCACGCAAGATGTCAACATTGCGGTTTGCTCTGGCATCTTTAGTGAAAATGTAATGATCGGGGATCAAAACAAGTTTTTCTCTGTCCCAAACCTTGGCATCTTCGCCGAATTCTTTTTTAAAAATACCGATTGTGCCTGGACCACAGACATCATGGGTCATCAGCAGGTCAGCATTCACCCAAATGTTTTCGCCTGGGCTAACGTGGTTTTTGCCTGACGCTTTTGCCAAAATCTTTTCGGTGAGTGTCATTCCCATAATTGTGATGTCCTTGATGTAGATATTGATTCCTACGCGATTTTTGTAAATCTAATGTTAAATCAAATTATAGTCTGAGATTGGAAATCGCTCATCGATTAAAATCGAGATATAGCTGTCACCAAGTTTACTAGGACATAACCCCCAAGAATTGGCTGGCGGCGCTAAGTGCTGCCAGCCAATTCTTGGGGGGGGATTAGGACATAAAACCCTAAAGATTAGTGGCGGCGCTTAGCG
>NZ_ALWB01000355.1 GCF_000332215.1 Pseudanabaena biceps PCC 7429 | reverse complement strand
CGGCGCTTCGCGCCGCAACTCTCTATTGGGTTTGATGTCCTTACTTAAGTGAATATAGCTATATCTCTTAACGTCAGTTCGGAATAATTTGAAACTGGCTTTTAAAATTTGCCAACTTAGCCAGAACTGACGTTTGCTTAGTTCCCTTCTTGTGTATGTGTTCCAACACACACTTTGGACATTTCATCTCTTTTACTGCAACTCGTCCTTCATTATGCAACGCCTACTTTCGATCATTCTGAATATGTGCAACGCCCAAAATACTGCAATGATAAAATATTCCATAGAAAACATAATTCTCACCGCTAATGGCGTTAGGTCTATTCTCTAACACTTTCGGCTGTGAGTTTTTTTTGCAAGTTCTTAGTTGCACATGGCGTTAGGTACATTAAAAACAAGAAGAGTATGACAGCGCCAACCTTCTTTTTTTGTTTTTTTGATTTTGTCCCAGCATAACTGGCTATAGCTGTATATCAAAAATCACGAAAAAATATTTTGGTAAGTGTTGCTAAAAACGTCCATCATTATGTAACAATAACAAAGAGTTAAAAAACGCCCTCATGGCTCAGGGGTAGAGCATTCCCTTGGTAAGGGAAAGGTCACGGGTTCAAATCCCGTTGAGGGCTTACTTAATTTATTGATCGTTACGATCGCTTTCTAGATCAAAAATCACCTTTTGCCAGTACCAAATTTCAGGCATATTAGGATGTTCCTGTTTAGCAATGTCGATGAGACGTTGAGCGATCGCCATATTGCCACCCACCAATAGCAATAAGCGTTGTTGCAACTCCAGACTAGGCATTTGCATGAGATTTACTGTTGCGTTAGCAATGACCTGTTGGCTTTTTGCCTCTTTGGTTTGTTTTTCTAGTTCCGACTGCCAGAGACTAATGCGGGCTAGGGCATAGCGATAGCGTTCCATCAGCGATCGGGTAAACCAAATATTCGCGGCTTGTTGATAATCCTCGATCGCTCCTTTAAGATCGCCAAAGTCATACCTAGCGTCGGCGCGATCACAATATAGTTGCGGATTATTGTGATTTAGAGATAGCGATCGCGAAAAGTCTTCGATCGCGGCCCGATAGTCCTTGAGTTTGGTATAGGCTTTGGCGCGATCGCTATAAACATCGACTATGCTGGGATATTCGCGGATTAACTCGTTAAAATCGGCAATGGCTCCCCTTGCATCACCGATTTCGAGGCGGATGCGCCCACGACCGAGGCGGACTTCGATGTTCTGTGGTTCTAGGAATGTGGCTTGATTGAGATCCTGAATTGCTAGTTGAGTATCACCGAGTTTTCCAAGGACTAGACCCCGCAAACAGAGAGCCTTTATGTTTTGAGGTTCGATTTGCAATACCCAGTTGAGAGCAATTAAGGCTTGGGTATGCTCGCCTTGATCGATCTTGGGCTGGATATCTGCCAGAATATTAGCAACTGACGGGGGCAGCATTGTTTCTAGCGATTTATAGCTCTCGATACAACGGCGACAGTTATCTTCATCCCGTAATTCTAAGAATAGATGGGCAGCCTGTTTATAGGTGGCGATCGCCTTTTCCCATTGCTGCTGTTGCTTGTAGGTTAAGCCCAGTAATTGATGGGCGATCGCTGATTTGGGATTAATTTCTAGAGCTTGAGCAATGTCAGTTTGCGCGCCAAGGATATCGGCGATCGCGATCCGAGTCATGCTGCGAGCCACATATACATCGATCACGTCAGGAGCGAGCATAATTGCTTGGCTATAGTCGGCAATTGCCCCTTGACGATCGCCTAGATCGAAGAGAATTAAACCACGTTGATAATAGGCTTCAGCCCATTGAGGATTAACATCGATCGCAAGGCTAAAGGCTTGTATTGCACCATAGCGATCTCCCGACTTTGCCTTGGCTAAACCCTGTTGAAAGAAATCTTCATGAAAATCTGTTGGCATGACCATACTTGTTCCCCAAGCTATAGCGATATGATAAATGAAACTCATACTTTTGCAGTGCATTACTCAGGAGTTATTGCCATGCCCAAAAAGTCAAAAGATATCAAACATAAGATCGAAACAACACTGCATACTGTCGCTGACGCAGCCCAACAACAGTACGAAAAAAATTTTAAAAAAGCCCATAAAAATGTCGATAAGCAAGTCAGCTCAGTACGCGATCGCCTTGAAGAGTTTGATAGCTGGGCGGTAGATTCCGTCAACGAAGTCTTAGAAAATGTTGAGAAAAAACTAGAAAAAAAAGTTTCCAAAACCATGAGCCGTATCCAAAATGCAGCAAGATCGGCGTGGGAAAAGCTTACTGATTAAAAAAATGATGCTTGCCGCACAAAGCCCAAACAAAAAGCAGGGAATGGCAACGCGAAGAGCTACCATTCCCTGCTTTTTGCTTGCTTTTTGCTTGCTTTTTGCTTGGGTTTTAGCGAGAGCCAACCTGCATTTGTTTCATCAACTTACTAAAGCGATCGCTATCCAAACGATAACTGAGTGGATGTCCGATCAATCTCGCGGTGCTGTGATATAAAACTTCGATTTCGATTAACCCATTATCTTTGAGGGTTTTGCCCGTCGAGACCAAATCCACGATCGCCTCAGCCATCCCTGTAATCGGTCCAAGTTCCACCGAGCCGTACAGAGGAATAATCTCGACAGGTAAATCAATGCTGTCAAAGTAGGTGCGAGCGCAACCTACATACTTTGAAGCAATACGGCTATGGGGCGGCAAGTCCAACGGTGAACGATAACGACTTTCTCCAGAGACCGCGATCGACATACGACAGCCACCAAAACCTAAATCGAGCAATTTAGCCACTTTAGGAGTTTTTTCCCGTAAGACATCTTCCCCCACGATGCCTGCTTGGGCCTGTCCATATTCCACATATACAGGTACATCTTGCGCTCTCACCAGCAGAGCCTTAGCTGAGCCCGTCGGATCGGTGATTTGCAGTTGACGGTTTGAAGCATCAAGAAAGGCGCTAAAGTCAAGTCCCACTCCTTGGAGCAATTCAATAGAGTCTTTTAATAGTGAGCCTTTGGGAAGTGCGAAGGTGAACATGGAGTCGGGCTGCTAACAATATGGTTGATCGTGAATGCGCGATCGCGCTTCTTAGTAATTATCGCGGATGGTGCGCTCATTTTATAGACTTATAGGCGATCGCCAATAGCCCATTTTGTTTACAGCGCTTTGCGCTCAAATCCAAACCAAGAGAGTTTTTGAAAGTGTTGCTTTGCAACACTTTCAAAAACTCTCTTATAGTTCTTTTGATCGAAAATTGCTGTAATACCAATTCACGAAAGTGTGACAACACTTTTGTGAATTAAAAACCAAACCCAGTAAGGTTTTGAGATTTCCAAAATGGCGTTGCCATTTTGGGAATTGGTATAACCCAAGCCCAAAAACATAAGTGGCGGCGCAAAGCGCCGCCACTTATATTTTTGGGCTTATGTCCAAGGCAAAGCTTTTATAGCTATAGAGAATTACTAAGTAGCTGGGTAGTCCTAAAAAGGAAAGGATGTAGGAAAATGTTTTCGATAGTTGCTAAAAAGCAAAGTGATGACTGAAATAAGACCATCTTGTCCATCCTGCCAATCTATATCGGTAGTTAAGAACGGTAGTACACGTCATGGGAAACAAAATTATAAATGTCGTGATTGTGGTCGCCAATTTGTAGAAAATCCTCAGTGGCAGAGAGTCTCTGAGCGTATACACGAGAGTTATGAGCTACTAGAACGACTACTACAAGAAAAGATCCCGTTAGCTGGAATAGCTAGAGTGCTCAAGGTGTCAGAACGATGGTTGCAAAGTTATGTCAATGATAAATATGAAAATATTCCTCAACAGGTAGAGGTAGAACCTAAACCAAAAAGTCGTTTGACCGTACAGATGGATGAATTATGGTCTTTTGTGGACAACAAGGGCAATAAACAGTGGGTATGGCTTGCCATTGATGCTGAAACTCGTGAAATTGTGGGTTGCTATATTGGCGATCGCTCTGGTGATTCAGCTCAGAAGGTATGGGAATCTTTGCCTGCCGTCTATCGCCAATGTGCAGTTATTTACACTGATTTCTACTCGTCTTATCCTGTCGTACTACCAGTAGCTGGGCATAATTAAAATCCAGATTAAAAACCTGTGGCGCAGCGTGCACCACAGGTTTTGGGTTTTATATTTAATTGC
>NZ_ALWB01000354.1 GCF_000332215.1 Pseudanabaena biceps PCC 7429 | reverse complement strand
TTGCGCCGCCGATTGTCCTTTGGGGTTTCATTAGTCCTATCTATCTTTTTTATTGCTATAGGCTCAATTAAATATAAAACCCAAAACAGTGTTGCAGCGCAGAGCGCTGCAACACTGTTTTGGGTTTTATGTCCTTGCCTATACCTAGGTCATAAGGGGAAAAAATAGCACTGGTGAAACGCAAAGACACTACACGACTTGTTTTTGCTGTTACATTGTTTTTGTTATCGTGATTATCTTGTACAGCGTTCGTAGATTTTATGGCAAAGCAAGGGCAACAACAGTTAGATTTCGGGTTGGAGTCTAATGGGGGAAATATCATACCAACCTCATTGCATACTGAAATGCAGCGATCGTATCTAGAGTATGCGATGAGCGTGATTGTTGGTCGTGCTTTACCCGATGCCCGTGATGGTCTAAAACCTGTGCACCGCAGGATTATCTATGCAATGCATGAGCTAGGGCTGGTGCCTGATCGCCCCTTTCGTAAATGCGCCCGTGTCGTCGGTGATGTATTGGGTAAGTATCATCCCCACGGCGATCAATCGGTTTATGATGCGCTCGTCCGCTTGGTACAGGATTTTTCGAGCCGATACCCTTTGCTCGCAGGACATGGCAACTTTGGCTCGGTGGATAATGATCCTGCGGCGGCGATGCGCTATACCGAATGTCGTTTGGCGGCGATCGGCAATGAGGCGTTGCTGAGTGAAATTGAGGAGGAAGTTGTCGATTTTGTCGATAACTTTGATGGTTCGGAGCAGGAGCCAGCGGTATTGCCCGCCCAGTTACCGATGTTGTTGCTCAATGGTTCGACGGGGATCGCTGTGGGCATGGCGACGAATATCCCGCCACACAATTTGAGCGAGATCGTTGATGGAGCGATCGCTTTACTCGAAAACCCAAATCTACCCGATGATCGGTTATTGAGTTTAATCCCTGCCCCTGATTTCCCGACTGGGGGGATCGTCATGAATGAGGAGGGTGTGCGCGAGGCATACCTAACTGGACGCGGCAGCATTACGATTCGGGGCGTTGCTTCAGTAGAGCAGTTTGGCGGTAAAGGTACGGGCAAGCGCCAAAAACAAGCAATTATTGTGACCGAGTTGCCCTATCAGGTGAATAAATCGGCATGGATTGAGAAAATTGCGGAATTGGTAAATAATGGCAAAATTGAGGGGATTTCTGATATCCGTGATGAAAGCGATCGCGCGGGAATGCGCGTCGTCATCGAGATCAAAAAGGATATTGCGCCAGAAGTAATTATCGATCAGCTCTATCGTCAAACCGCTCTGCAATCAAATTTTGGGGTGATTTTGTTAGCCCTCAAAGGCTCGCAGCCCAAGCAGATGAGTTTGCGCGAATTGCTGCAAGAGTTTCTTTCCTTTCGCGAAGAGACTCTTGCTAAGCGGTTTCGCTATGAGTTGAAAAAAGCCCAAGAAAAATCCCATTTATTAGAGGGGCTAGTGATCGTTCTCCAAGATATCGATCGCTTGATTCGGATTTTAAGATTTGCCAATAACAGTGCTCTTGCCAAAACCGATCTCCAGACAGAGTTTTCTCTCTCGGAAACCCAAGCTGAGGCGATTCTCTCGATGCCTTTGCGTCGGATCACTGCCATTGAGCAACAAAAGATCCGCGATGAGTTGGAGACGTTGCAACAGCAAGTGGCGAGACTTGAGAGATTGCTAGGGGATCGGCGCGAGTTAGTAAAATTTTTGAAGAAAGAGCTACGCGATCATAAAAAAAGGCATAGCGATCAACGACGGACGCATCTTGCTTGGCAGCTTTTAAGTAATCGTCCTGAGGAGACTTTGGGCGAGGATGAGGCAGAAATACCTAAAGGCAATTCAAAAACCCCTAAGTCCAAAAATACGGACAACGGCAATCAACAAACCCTTGAGATGGGGGCTGTAACGGAGAATTTTCTAGACAAAACTGCTACGAAAGCTCCAAAAGCTACCAATCAAGGAGCCGAAAAAACAAGCGATCGCCAATCGGCAACTAAATCTGTAACTAAATCGGCAACTAGATCGGCAACTGGCAAGCAACCACAGACCATCGAAGTGCCGCTTATTTCTCTGACGACTGAGCTGAATATCCCCGTTGCGGAGCCCCAAGATGTGACGATTCAACTCACCCATAAAGGCTACATTAAGGGTTTAGAAAGTAATTCTAAAGCTACTCAATTGGTTGATCTCGGTGACGATGTCACGATTGCTTCCTGCGATACTCGTAGCGATCGAGAAATGGTGGTACTGACGGATGCAGGGCGCGCTTTTCCCATTGCTCTGCGCAATCTGCCGATCGCTAAGGGTAAAAGTCGCGGCACGCCTTTAATTACCTTGTTACCCGATAGCACCGATCGCATCGTGTCCCAATTTATTTGGGAAAAAAATCCAGCATCTACGGAGGGCTTAGTACTACTTTCCCGTCAAGGCAAAATTAAGCGATCGCCGCTTGCCGAATTTGCCGATATGACCGCACGCGGATTAATTGCTGCCAAATTTAAGGAAGATGATGCGCTTTTCTGGGCTGATATTGTCGGGTTAGAACAGGAATTAGCGATCGCCACTTCCGCAGGTAGAATTCTGCGCCTTAAAGCCGATGAAACCCAAATCCCCACCGTGGGAAGGGCTGCCGCAGGAAACATTGCCCTAAGGTTGGGAAGTTCAGAGGCGCAAATCGGCGTATCGATTCTGGATTTACAACAGTATCCCAATTCAGAGCTAATCCTGATTACGGCAGAAGGCTTTGCTAAAAGGGTAGCGGCGGTAAATATTCGTTCTGCGGTTAGAGGGGCGATCGGTTCACAGTGCTTCAAGTTCCAATCGCGCACTGACAGCTTAGTCAGCATGATCGCGATTACTAGCCCTCGCCTTGATTTACCAGTCACCTTCTTGATCGGTCAAGATCGCGATAATGGGTTAAGAACTGTCCAAATGCCTTTAGGAGCGATTCCTTTAGAGTTACCCAATAGTCAAGGACGCTCTATTTTTGCTGGGGAAAGTGATCTCATGCGATCGGAAAAAGTGATTCGCGTAGTTGCCAAATAAGGCATAAAGCCAAGAAATAGCGCTGCGAGGCTAAGCCTCGCAGCGCTATTTCTTGGCTTCTTCCTTCCCAGTGAAGAATTATACCAATTCACAAAAGTGTGACAACACTTTCGTGAATTGGTATAAGCCGATAGCAACAATGGGCGGGCTTGGTATAATTAAGATAGCTATAGTCAGTAATGTTAGGGCAAAAATCAAACCCAATAGAGAGTTGCGGCGCGAAGCGCCGCAA
>NZ_ALWB01000353.1 GCF_000332215.1 Pseudanabaena biceps PCC 7429 | reverse complement strand
AACCCAAACCAAGAAGATTTTTGAAAGCTTTGCAAAGCAAAGCTTTCAAAAATCTTCTTGGGGTTCGTTTGCATAGATGTGAGATAGCGAATTTCGACTTTTTTGCTTGCAGCCATAGAGATCTCCGCAACTGATCGCTTGATCGCAACATACTCAAGTTATACCAATTCCCAAAATGGCAACGCCATTTTGGGAATCTCAAAACCTTACTGGGTTTGGTGTTTAATTCACGCAAGTGTTGTCACACTTTCGTGAATTGCTATTGATCTATTACATTTTAATTTTTGTTACAATAAAAACGAATGTCTTTTTTTATGCATACGGGAATAGACGCTTTTGGCGATCGCCTTGCCATATGCTCTGCTTTAGCTACTTAATACCAATTCACAAAAGTGTGACAACACTTGCGTGAATTAAACACCAAACCTAGTAAGGGTTTGAAAAACTAAAAATGGTTACACCATTTTTAGTTTTGGCATAAAGATGGTTTAGTTTATACCTGTTAAACTAGACAAGGCGTGAAATTACTTGAAATAGGACATTCGCACGCTAAACTTAACTTTTGAAAGACCTTCGGATAATTACCACTATGTTTTGGGCGGATAAATTTGCAGCAGATGCAAGCGGCGATCGCATTATAGTTAACGATTCCAAAACCCCCTCTGGGCGCGTGCATGTCGGCTCACTGCGCGGGGTTGTGATTCACGATGCCATTTATCGCGCCCTCAAACACGCAGGCAAACCCGTCACCTTTACCTATGGCGTTGACGACTACGATGCTCTTGACACCGTACCGCATTATTTAGATCAAGATAGGTTTGCGCCCTATCTCGGACAGCCTCTCTCCAATGTCCCTTCCCCTGAAGATAGCGCTACCGACTATGCTAAATATTTCATGGGCGAATTTCTTGAAGTATTTGAGCATCTAGGTGTGCGTCCTGAAATTTATTACCTGCGCGATCTTTACCGTTCGGGCAGGATGAATCAATATATCGACTTGTTTCTCCAAAATGCCCATCTCGTGCGCGAAGCTTACAAGGAAGTTAGTAAAGCCGATCGCCCCTCCAATTGGTATCCTTTCCAAACTATTTGCGAAAACTGCGGCAAAATTGCCACCACAGTTGTCACTGACTACCAAGATGGCAAGGTGTTCTATACCTGTCAACCCAACGCCATGGAATATGTCAAGGGCTGTGGTCATACAGGCTGGATATCTCCCTTTGATGGTAATGGGAAGTTGCCTTGGAAAGTAGAGTGGGTCGCAAAATGGGAAGTTGTTGGCGTATCGATCGAACTCGCAGGTAAAGACCATTCCCAAAAAGGCGGATCTCGCGATGTCGCCAATTCTATTTGCCGCAAAGTTCTCAAAAAGAATCCACCCACCCATGCACCCTACGAATTTATTTTGGTAAATGGAACCAAGATGAGTTCCTCTAAGGGAGTAGGCTCCAGTGCTAAGGAGATCGCCAATCTTTTGCCACCAGAATTGCTAAGGTTTTTGATGTTGCGGACACAGCCTCGCAGCGTCATTAACTTCATGCCCAACTATGACACAGTGACGCGACTCTTCCGCGACTACGACAATTTGATTGATAAATATCAGTCCGATACGGTCAAGGATGAAAAAACTCAAGAGGATCTAGTCCCTCTGATCTATTCCCAATTGAATGAGGAAGAAAAGGTTGATGGATATCAAGCTTTTGACTTTAGCACCTTAATCTCGCTACTGCAAATCCCCCACCTTGATCTCGAAGCGGAAATTGCCGCTAGAAGTGCAAATCCCCTCAGCGATCGCGACTGGGAAGTAATCCGCGATCGCATTAGAGTCGGCAAGAAATGGTTGCAAGATTATGCCGATGAAGAAGAGAAGCTCGTACTTTATCTTGACTCCATGCCAGAAAAAGCAAGCCACCTTAACGCTGAACAGGTAAAGTACCTTGAAACTCTGGCAGTAAATCTTGCAGGTGATGTTAATTGGGAAGGAGAAGAATTGCAGACCCTTCTATTCAGCACCTCTAGGCAGATTGAAGTCTCTCAAAAGAGTGCTTTTGCCGCCGTCTATTACACTTTCTTAAATAAGGAGCGTGGTCCAAAAGCTGGCAGCTTGCTCTCCTATCTGGATAAGGAATTCGTAATCCAGCGTATTAAAGACGCGATCGCGATCAATCTAGCTCCAAAAGAGTAAGCAATACCAAAACTAAAAATGGCTACGCCATTTTTAGTTTTGGTATTGCTTACTCTTTTTAGATTGCGGCTAGCAAAGCTTCTCCCATGGCAATGCATCCCAATCTTTCACAGCCATCAGCCATAATATCTCCTGTCCGTTTGCCTGCATCCAGCACTTTATTTACAGCTGCCTCGATCGCATTGGCTGCTTCCCCCTCATTAAAGGCATAGCGCAACATCATGGCAGCACTTAAAACCTGCGCCAAAGGATTCGCCAAATCCTTGCCCGCAATATCAGGAGCCGAACCATGCACAGGTTCAAATAGTCCTGGTTTTCCTGCTTCACCAAGGCTTGCCGATGGTAACATCCCAATGCTACCCGTCAACATGGCTGCGGCATCAGAAAGGATATCGCCAAATAGATTGCTGGTGAGAATGACATCAAACTGTTTGGGATTGCGAATGATCTGCATCGCTGCATTATCCACATACATATGGGAGAGTTTCACATCTGCATAATCGCTAGCAATACTAGTCACCCGTTCGCGCCATAGCTGGGACACTTCCAATACATTGGACTTATCAACGGAGCAAACCGAGCCGCGACGTTTTTGAGCTGCTTCAAAACCTACCCGCGCAATGCGATCGATTTCAGGCTCCGTATACACCATGGTATTAAATCCACGCCGCACGCCATTTTCATCGGCAACAATGCCCTTAGGCTTACCAAAATAAATACCACCCGTGAGCTCGCGAACGACCAAAATATCTACACCCTCAACCACTTCACGTTTCAAAGTTGAAGCATCAATCAATTGCGGCAATATCTGAGCAGGTCGTAAATTTGCAAATAAGCCCATGCCTCCCCGCAAACCTAATAAGGCTTGTTCGGGGCGTAAATTTGATGGCATCGTGTCCCATTTTTCGCCACCGACTGCGGCTAATAGTACGGCATCACTATTTTGACAAAGTTGCAAAGTCGCATCGGGTAGGGGATGCCCCGTCGCATCGATCGCTGCCCCACCCACCAGAGCGGTCTCGAAAGCAAAAGTAATATCATATTTGGGAGCGATCGCTTGTAATACGGCAACCGCTACCTTCATGATTTCAGGACCAATTCCGTCACCAGGTAGGAGGGTGATTTTATAGTTTTTCGTCATCATCAATTACTAACGTTAGATGTTTTAGGATATAACAATCGCTTGTGCAAATCTGCAAAAATTAAAGAGACCTCACAAAGTCTAAAGCCCTTGCGGATAAAAAATGTCCCATCTCGTTACACATAGCTGCCACCAAGTGTAAGTAGCTAGGCATAAGTAAACTTAAAACCTAGAAGAGCATACCGCCCGCGTAGCGG
>NZ_ALWB01000352.1 GCF_000332215.1 Pseudanabaena biceps PCC 7429 | reverse complement strand
CTGCGGCTCACGCTGCGCGTGAGCCGCAGGTTTCTGGGTTTTATATTTAATTGCACTCAGCTACTTATATCGATAATTCACTAGCCGAAAATCATTGCTGATCGAGCGATACCTTTTTTTAGAACTGGTATAATCTAAGGTTTCTGGGATAGTCGATATTCATCCACGATTCACCCACGAGATAGCGTCAATAGAACTGTAAGAAAGATATATGTGTATTCAAGCGATCAAATCCATTGATTTACGCGGTGTTCCTTGTCCCCTTAGTTTTGTGCGTGCTAAATTACACCTCGAAAAACTAGAAGCAGGACAACTGCTTGAGGTTCTCTTAGACGGTGGCGAACCGATCGAACAGGTTCCAAATAGCTTGATTTCCGATGGTCATCAGGTCAAAGGGATTGAAGAACGCGATCGCTTTTTTGCTTTGACAGTCCAGAAAGCATGATGAAATTTGTCCTATGTTGGCTTTAGAAGGTACAGTTTTGGCTGTGCAAGCCAACTTTTATCGGGTGATGTTAGACCAAGCTTATCGTTTAGAGTTGCTTGATGAATCTGGGCAAATCTTTAGTCAGTTTGTTAACGAACTACTCTGTACGCGCCGCGCTCGCCTCAAAAAAATTGGACAACAGATCTGCGTCGGTGATCGCGTCATAGTTGAGGAACCTGATTGGCAAGGGAGAAGGGGAGCCATATCAGATGTATCAATTCGTCGTAATTTACTAGATCGTCCCACCGTAGCTAATGTCGATCGCATTTTATTAGTTTTTTCTTTAGCCGAACCGAGCCTCGATCCGCATCAACTAAGTCGTTTTTTAGTTAAAGCGGAAAGTACTCAAGTTGAGGTTTTGCTATGCCTAAATAAACGGGATCTCGTTAGCGATCAGATGTGGGAGCTATGGCGCGATCGCCTCCAGTCTTGGGGATACGAAGCGATCGCCATTAGCACCTATACCCAGCAAGGAATCGATCAACTGGCAACCTATTTGCAGACAGGTGTAACAGTGGTTGCGGGACTTTCAGGTGTAGGTAAGTCTAGTTTGATCAATTTATTGATTCCCGATTTACAGGTTAGGGTGGGCGTAGTCTCCCAACGTTTAGGACATGGAAGGCATACGACTCGTCATGTGGAGTTATTTGCCTTGCCCGCAGGAGGCTATCTGGCTGATACTCCAGGATTTATGCAGCCTAATTTGACAGTTACCCCTCCCGAATTAGCCGATTGCTTTCCCGAAGCAAGACAAAAATTAGCCTCAGGCAATCACTGTCATTTCCATAATTGTTTGCATCGTCTCGATGAGCCCGATTGTGTGGTGCGTGGAGATTGGGAACGGTATGATTATTATTGTGCCTACCTAGAAGAGGCGATCACTTATCAGCAGAAGTTGAAAAATACCGCCAATGCGGATGCTTCGCTCAAGATAAAGGATACCAGTGAGGGCAAGCAACAGCAGGAGCCCCGATTGCTCAAAAAGCGTTATCGGCGAGAGTCTCGACGTAGCGAACATCAAAATCTAGATACCGATGATCGCTAGGCAAGCTTTATATGTAATTGCACCTAAGTAGCTGGGCATAATTAAAACCCCAAAACCTGTAGCGCACGCACACCGTGCGCTACAGGTTTTGGGGTTTTATATATAATTGCGCCTAGCTACTTAGCTAATAAATAAAACACTTTATGGAGTTGGTATTAAGTTTTTGCAAGGAACGATATAGTAGCTAGTAAGCTTCATGCTTATTACCCAAACGAAGGTCATATCTAAGTTAGACATGAAAAAGTATATTTCCCTTGCTGCTGGTTTAGTCTTGTTTGCTGTCAGTGCTTGTAATCCATCTACACCCGTAGCTGATACGTCAACTCCTCCTACCACAGCATCTACAGATAAATCCGCTACCAAGCCTACTGACAAGCCTGCTGACAAACCTGCTGACAAGCCTGCTGACAAACCGACCAGTTCCTCCGACCCCAAAGCAACTACAGCATCTACTGCTACCACTGGTTGGCAAGATTACAAATCATCGGCTGGGAAATTTAGTATCCAAGTACCTAGCAAGCCTCAGGAACAGTCCCAAGATCAGAAGACTGACGTTGGAACGATCAAGCTCAATATGGTGATCGCGGAGTCAAATGATTCGGGATATTTTGTCGGTTATGCTGACTTTCCAAACAAAGCAATTAATCCTGCTGATGTCCAAAAAGGTTTAGGCGATGCTGTTAAAGGCTCCGTTTCTAACCTGAAAGGAGACATTAAATCGGAAAAAGAAACCACACTAGGAGATATTCCATGCCGCGATTTTGAAGCGGGTGGCAAGGTACAATCGACGGATGTATTGATGAAGGGGCGTTTCTGTCTTGCTGAAAATCGACTTTATCAAGTATTTGCTCTAGGCGCTAAAGATAAGATTGCCGCCGCAGATGTCGATCGCTTTATTAACTCTTTCAAGATTGATAAGTAACTGATATTGTCGCCAGTCTTGTGAGGACAATAAAGCCCAAAAGACAAATGGCGGCGCAAAGCGCCGCCATTTGTCTTTTGGGGTAGATTATTTTTAAATATCTTCGTACTCATCTTCGTACTCATCTTCATCATCCTTTGTCAGGTAATTACAGAGCCCTAAAAGTATGGCTACGGCAGCAACTGAAAATATCTGAGAACCATCCCCAGCGTGCCAATACTTAAATACATCCGCCTGCCCAGAAACTATCACCAGTAGGGCTACCCTTAAGGAATTTACGATAAAAGCGATCGCAATTGCTGCAGGGAACATAATCCACATATGAAATTTGGATACGGGAAAAACCAAGACAAACATAAGCGTAATCCGTAGCAACATTAAGATCGGCGGTAAACCCGCACATCCTCTTGCAACTTCCACCGCTCCAAATTGGCTAACAATGGTAATCCCATTTTGTGCGACCTTCACACCGCCATACCACAGCGCGGTATTGGCAAATTGGGCAGTAAACACATTGACAGGAATGACTTTTTCAATAGCTGCGAATAAAAAAGCGACGGGAATACCTAGGGTTGCCGCCAGTAATATCGGCTGCCAATATTGCTTTAGTCCTTTCCATCCCGAACCAATCAGCGCTACCCCAACCGTTGCCATAACTGGCGTAAAGATAAATAGAATGTCAGTAGTTCGGCGGGTCAGGAGACTTTTAAGCAACACCCATACAATCAGTAAAGTACCGATCGCGATCGCCGATGGGGTGCTTTCAAATTTAAAATTTGAACGATTGCGGATCACCAAGAGTAAGGCAACCGCCCAAGTCAAGATCTGAATGGCAATTTCGTCAATATTTTCACCTAGTCTGACGACAAGGGTAATGTTGATCGCAATAAAACTTGTCCATATAGCTAACAGCCAAAACTCTAATTTTCTTGTGGCTTTGTGGAGAGAATCTTGCAAGTTGCTGAAATTACCGCGCAAAATATGATCGAGCATGGCTAGTCCATAAAAATAGAGGCGACCTATGGTGTCGCCTCTATTTTATAACCCATAGCTCTAAAATATTTCTATAGCTGCCGTCAACTATATCAGGACATAAAGCCCAAAATAGGGTTGCCGTGCTCCGCACGGCAACCCTATTTTG
>NZ_ALWB01000351.1 GCF_000332215.1 Pseudanabaena biceps PCC 7429 | reverse complement strand
CTAACGCAAGTAGCTTCAAAATCAAACCCCCAAAGGGAAATGCGGCGCTTCGCGCCGCATTTCCCTTTGGGGGTTGCTATACCTGCCCGTTTACCTTTATTCGCCTAGTTTTGGCATTTGCCAAATATCGACATTTTTGTCTTGACTGCTACTAATTAATTTCAGATTATCTGGAGTAATGACTAGCGATGTCACTAGATCGGTATGACCGATAAAGTTCCAAATTTGAGATTTTGTTTGCAGATTCCATAAACGAATGGAGTTGGGGTTATCCTTGCCACCGCTCAAGAGATATTTGCCATCGCTAGTAATAGCGATCGCGCCGATCGCATCTTCATGTCCATTAAGTGTATATAGCTGCTTGCCTGAAGCCATATCCCAAACCCGAATAACTCTATCCCCGCCCCCACTAATTACTTGTTTCCCATTGGGAGTAATCAAGACACAGGTTACCCCTGCCAAAGCACCCTTCAAGGTGTGCAAAGCCTCACCCGTTTTTACATCCCAGATTATTAAAGTTTTGTCGCGACTGGCACTGATGACAAATTTCCCATCCGTCGAAATCGCTAACCCCCAAATTTTATCCGTATGTCCCTTCAGCGATCGCCAGAGCTTCCCCGTTGAGATTTGCCAAAGATTGATTTCATTGTCATAGCTACCACTTGCCAGCAGGTCACTCGCAGGAGCGATCGCCAAACTGTTAATCAGGTTGGTATGTCCGCTTAGGGTTTTGAGAATTTTCCCTGAAGCGATATCAATAATTTTGATATTTTTATCTTGCCCAGCAGTGATAATTTGGGAATCCGAGACAAAGACTACCGCACGCACCCATCCACCCCGATCCTTAATTTCCTTGACAGGGCTAGTATTATCTCCTTCCAATTCCCAAAGTTTCACAGTTCCATCATCACTGGCACTGGCGATCGTCTTGCCATCTGGACTCACCGCTACACTTTGCACCGCATCAGTATGTCCTTGCAAAAACTTGATGGGGGTTAAACGTTTTTGCTGAAACGATGGCAGTTGGATGCTGATCTCTTCAAAATTACCGATCGCAGAAACCTTAATTACCGTCCCGATGCTCAGTCCCACGAGGGAAGCAATCAATACAGAAACAGCTAATAGGATGGGAGAAGTTGGCTTACGAGTCGATTCTTTAAGCGCTTTTTTAATTGATTTTCGTTTCGATTTATTTTTGTCATTAGGGGCAAGCCGATCTAGTTGTTCGATTTCCCTAATAATTTTAAGAATCGATTCGCAATTAATGGGGCGATCGCTGGGCTTTCTCGCAATGAGCGCATCAAGCAGATCGGCAAACTCTTCTGAAATATCAGGAGCGAAGCCTCGCCACTCAAACACATCGCGATGGGGATTGTAAGTATCAAGGGGATATTTCCCCGTCACGAGATGGATCATTGTACAGCCGAGGGCATAAAAATCCGACTGTGGTACAGCAAAACCCTTTTCCTGCTCAGGGGAGGTGTAGCCTACCGAGCAAATGCTCGTTACGCCTTGCACGCCACCAATTTTGGCAAGATAGGTATGGGTCGCTTCGCGGGCAGTCCCAAAATCGATCAAAACCAGTTGACCCGACGGAGACAACATAATATTGGCGGGCTTGATATCGCGATGGAGATATTTGTTGCGATGCACTAAGGACAGAATATCCATTAGTTGGCGTAGCCAGACGATCGCCCGTTTTTGAGCGATCGGTTTTCTATCCCTTTGATTGATCCATTGTTCGAGATTCACCCCCTCAATTTTTTGCATAATAATGCCATGTACCATGGTTCCATTGGCAAGATCGTGATGGATATAATTCTCGATTTTGGGTATTCCCGCATGTTCGATCTGCCCTAATACATAAGCTTCCTGCTGAAACAAAGAGACAGCTTTACTATCTGCGTTCAAATCCTGTTTGAGAACCTTCAGAATTTTGGCATGACCTGCGGGATTAACTACTTCATATACCACCCCAAACCCCCCAGTATCGCTCAAAAGCTTAGTGACCGTATAACAACCATCAATCAGCAATTCAGAACCACATCCCTGACAATTGAGGGATTTATCATTGTCAGGATGATTGGGGATGGGGCAAGCGGGATTAATGCATAAAGGCATGGTGTTTTCGCATGTACCAGTCTGGATTTACTATATAGCTAATCAAATAAAAACTTGCAAATATGCCCCCAGCCATAATGCTCACGATCGCGCAAACATGAAATTCCCCAGCAGAAGTAATAAAGGCTAACTGATACTGACTAATATTGCCTAATAATTTGCTGGTTGTATCCCCGAAGAGAAGGTATCACAACCCCAAAGATGAGTGGCGGCGCTTTGCGCCGCCACTCATCTTTGGGGTTGTTGCTATATAATTCATGCAAAAATCTCTCCCGCAATGCGCCCTTAAACTAAATTAACAATTCATGCTCGAATACATCACCACCCTCTTTATTAATGCAGCCATCTTTGCCCTGTTTAGTCTGGGGCTAAATCTCCAATGGGGCTTTGCAGGTTTAGTCAACTTTGGTCATGTAGCCTTTATGACCGTTGGAGCCTATACAACTGTGCTGTTGAGCCTGAGTGGCGTACCTTGGGTATGGGCTTTTCTGATTGCGGCGGCGATCGCTGGTTTACTGGGGATCGCGATCGGTAGTACGGCTCTCAAACTCCGTGAGGACTATCTGGGGATCGTGACGATCGGCGTATCGGAACTGGTGCGACTCATCGCTAATAATGAAGAATGGCTTACCAAAGGGACGAGGGGGGTACAAGACTTTCCACTTCCTCTGGTTAATCTCGTGTCGCGCCAAAACTATTCCTTTGTTCTTGCGGCATTATTACTCGTGATCGTCGTCGTCGTGTACTGGCGTTTAGAGTGGCTAGTGCGATCGCCTTGGGGCAGAGTACTCAAAGCAATTCGAGAAGACGAAGAAGTGGTCAAGGCTCTGGGAAAAAACGTGTTTTGGTATAAACTGCAAGCCTTTGCGATCGGTGGAGCGATCGGGGGGATGGCTGGAGCCTTTTATGCTTGGCAATTAACGACGGTCTATCCTGATAATTTTGTCCCGCTGATTACCTTCCAAGCATGGACAATTATCACCATTGGCGGCGCAGGCAATAATCTGGGAGTGATTATCGGTGCGATCATATTTCAAGCTTATAATGCCCTGCCCCGATTTCTCCCAGAGCAAATTCGTGCCGATGGCGGAAGATTTGAAGCAATTCAGCTCATGCTAATTGGGATCACTCTCATCTTGCTGATGGTATGGCGACCCCAAGGGATTTTAGGTAGCAAAAAAGAATTAACTTTAAATCGTTGACATCCACCCCGCACTGAAGTGACGGGGATTCCTAAGACTCACGACTTAGGTTTCTGTTTCATAGCACCAGCCTTCC
>NZ_ALWB01000350.1 GCF_000332215.1 Pseudanabaena biceps PCC 7429 | reverse complement strand
CAAGTAATCAAACCACTCTTCGCCTACAAACTCTCGGTCTGCGGTCAAAAAGTCGATTTTGCGGTCTCCAAATATTTCCAGAAATCGATTCCACAATTCACAGCGTTCACGGGTGTTTGAGTTACCTTTTTATCCAGCATCATCCATACCAAGGGGAAGGCAACACCGTGATGCACTACCCCCAGTGTCAGCACATTAAACACTGTCTTACCGAATTTCCAATCGGTGCGGTCGATGGAGATTACCCATGGTTCGGGTATTTTCATTACTTTGACGACCATTAAAGCGATGCTTTCATAGTCCACTTCAAAGTCTCGAAAAATCTCTGTAGCCGCTTGTAATGCGATTCAACTTTGGCTTCACCACTAAATCCTGTGGCGATTTCGACTAGGTTTACTGTCTTTACTCGCATTAGAGCGATCAAGAATGTTGACACAAAGGCAAGTCTTGCTGCATTCCATTGCAGATGTTGCTGCAACATTTCGCGGAATAGGTTAATCTCTTTCATAGGGGGGTTATAGCCGATGTGGTTATCTTCTATAAAACCCCTTCCTGTCTACTTTTGCAACTTTTTGTCCTGTACTAAGTAAATCGCTATAAAAAAACTATGGCAAAAGATCTCTTTCATAATGAAGTGCGGATCGCATTAGAAAAAGATGGATGGCTAATCACCCACGATCCCTATCGCTTGCGTTATGGAGTTGCAGACATCTACATCGACCTCGCCGCCGAAGAAGCGCCGACTACAATGAAGCCATCCGCCTCAATCCTAATCTTGCTGAAACTTACTACAATCGCGGGAATACTTACCAAAATTTAGGAGAGAAGCAGAAAGCTTTAGTAGATTTTCGAGAGGCATCGAGGCTCTATCGGCAACAGGGTAAAATATCAGATTATGAAGATGCAGAAAATAGGATTAGAAAATTAGGAGAATGATGACTGAGACGATGAAATACAATGTTAAGACCCAAGCAATGAGGCTATGGAGGTAAATTATGAGTCCCTTATTAACCAAAGTTTTAGATGAAGCGACACAACTGACACCCCAAGAGCAATTACAACTAGTTTCGCATTTGATAAATATTTGGCAGCAAATACCACACCTCAATGAAATATCTAACGGTAAAACTACTCCAAGCCCAACATTAAGCCGTAAAAATCTTTTTGGTTGTATGAAAGGCAAAATAAAAATGGCTCCAGATTTCGATACTCCCCTTGCTGATTTTGCTGAGTATATGTGATGAAATTATTACTGGATACACATATTTTAATTTGGTTGTTAGAGGGCAATCAAAACCTTAGCCCTAAAGTCAGACAGGTAATAGAAGATGAAACCAATAGTCTGTATATCAGCATAGTGAGCCTATGGGAAATTGCGATCAAAACCAGCCTTGGCAAACTCCAATTAGAAACTCCACTAGAAAAAATTATCTGTGATTTGGCGTTGCACAAATGAGAGATGAATGAGTAAATAAAAGATAACGAGTTTTAGCAATGAAAAACAATGAAATGTCCAAAGTGTGGTTCAACACATATTCGTAAAAATGGGAAACGAGGAGACAAACAAAAGGGAGCATCTCACTAATGCAATGAGTATTTCTACTTATAGATGACATATGAGAAAATGAATAAAAAATGAGGTTAAAAAAAGATGACACCCGAAGAAAGCAAAGTTCTGAAAGAACATCTAAAAGCTGCGGCGGCAATTCTATTGAATAATACCCCAAAAGAAGAGCTAAAAAGCTTTAACAGCATAGAATTAGCAGTCAGAGACCACTTGCTCAAAGAAGTAGCACCAGAGATCGGAAATTTTAAGCAGCAGCAGCAAACAAGAACAGGAAGAAGCAGAAAGATCCAGACCAGTCTAGGAACATGGCAAATTAGAGTCAAACAAGTTGCACAATTAGGTTTGAAAAAACGCAGTCGATTGAGTCCGCAGCTAGAAGCAAATTGTCTATTGCTGAGTGCCAACGTTTCTTACGAAAATGCGGCTCGGGACTTGCACAAGCTAACGGGAATATACGTTGACCACAGTACCCCAGCAGAGGCTAGTCCACCGTCAAGAATTTGCAGAATTAGAAGTAGGGGAAACGATTACAGAACTTAGTATTGATGGTGGTAAGGCAAGATTACGCACAGAGAAAGGACAAGCCAGTGAATGGCGTGACTACAAGGCTGTAACTCTCAACAAACAAACTTGTGCAGCGTTCTTCCAAGAGAATGACAAACTGCTAGCTTCAGTAAATGCACAGCTTTTGGCTGACCCAGTTACTGTTTAGGAGATGGACATCCGGGAGTGTGGAATTTAATGGCAGATATTGCTACTACATCGCAACGACGTGAAATTCTTGATTGGTATCATCTCAAGGAAAATCTGCATAAGGTTGGTGGTTCTAACAAACGGTTGCAGGATGTTGAAACTAGCCTCTGGCGGGGTAATATCGACTCAGCCATTGCTGCCTTTGCCGATTGGGACAATCCTCAAGTTACTGGAGTTTAGACTAAAAAAGGAAAAAAAGGCAGAGTAAAAGAGATACAAACTGCCTAAAGTAGATGAAAAAGAAAAAGCACATCTACAGTCATGATTATTGATAAACTACAGAACTTTCGTCAACAGGCATATTAATTTTTTAGGAA
>NZ_ALWB01000349.1 GCF_000332215.1 Pseudanabaena biceps PCC 7429 | reverse complement strand
TTGGTTCTGACAGTAAAAACAAGATGTACTTGTTCAAGTCACATTTTGCCGTTGATGGTTTGCTGATTTCCCTCATTTTTGCTATGGCTATTGCTGGCTAACTCAATGCCTATTTTCTCCCTTTTGTCAATGCGTAACTTCTATAGCTATATTCACTTAAGTCAGGACATCAAACCCAATAGAGAGTTGCGGCGCGAAGCGCCGCAACTCTCTATTGGGTTTGATTCCTGACTTAATAGGCTATAGCTATATAGCAATGCCACTCATCCCCAACTAAATCAAGCATTGCTATAGGCGAAAAATTATATGATCAACTCATTATACTTTGTTCGCTAATCTAATTTGCCAATCTACAGCAATTTCCGATTAAAAGAGCTACCAGAAATTTTTTAAAAGAGTTGCTAAGCAACTCTTTTAAAAAATTTCTGGGTTTGGATTTGGGCGCAAAGTTACTTAAAATTGTGGTTTTGAGGGAGGAGGAGCAATAAATATGGCGATCGCATTATTAACTGGTGCGATCTCCGTCACCGAGCGATTGAGAACTTCCCCACCAAGAAAGAGGGTAGAAGAACTACCACCATCAAGATTGAGCGCATCTACTGCCCCCATTTTTTTGAGAACTTCAGCAGTCTGGAGGAGGTTGGGCGCAACCCCGTCAGGGGCAGCTTGAACTGTCGCAAGGAGCAGTTTACCTTTTTCCTTAGTTGTGGCGATCGCACTGCGGTTAGCTGCCTGAGTATCAAAACCTGCTTGAAACTGTTCTACTTTTCCGTCTAAAGATAAGCTTCCATTTTTGAGTAGCAATGGACCTGCCCCAATTAGATTTGGAAAGCTGGCAAACTTGTCAGGAATGAAGGCTTGCCGACCGCGAACGGTCATCCCCACGGGTAATTGATTTGCCGCATCAGGCGTTTGTCTTGCCACTAGGACATAGCCATCACTGGGAATGGCAACCTGTCCGACACCGACGGCACTGCCCTGATATTGAGCAGTGACCCGATCGCCTCGTACCACAATGATCAGTTCGTTTTCGGTAAGCGGAGTATACAGGCTACCCCAATTGGATGTATAGCGAGCAATTCCCCTTTGCACGTAACCGCTATTGAGATTAGTAAGGGCAATTTTTGCCTGATTTGCCGTACTGATTTCTTCATTGAAGTTGAGGCGATCAATGATCGCGTCACCCTGCTCGTTCCAAGCGATCGCGCCTCTGACTAGCGCCGTTCCCGCGATCCACCGATTGCCTTCTCGAATTGCTCCTACGGGTAACTTGCGAATGCGGTTAAAAAATCCTCCGTTGATTGCACCGATGGCTTGAGACTGTTCCACCATTTGCGGCACTGGCATTAAACCCATGATGCCTTCAGGTGAACCTTCGGGATTGCTCCAAATGGGACGTAATCTTAATCGCGGCGATTTCAAATCGACCTCTAAAGCCGTAACCGAGAATTTAATGGTCTTAGGGTCTTTATCTGTTTTGGGCTTGTTTGGAATTTCGACAACCCGTTCGATTCTACGCAGCCCCTCTGCCCATTGCACCGTCAAGCTAGGGGGAATATAGTCGCGCCGCAGATCGATGACTAGTTTCGGTGATGGACTACTGAGCATCTCGATCGCAGGTTGGAGCGATTCATTCAACAGAATCTGAATTTGGGTCGATTTCCCCATTGGCAATACGTTAACCGATTTTACCAAGTTCCCAGCGATCGCATTGGAGCCAATGGGGAGATCGGGTGAAACTTCCGCTGATACAAAGATCGTGATCGTATTACCCTGCTGACTGACTCGCCAAGGCGTGCGCCGACTGAGATCGATCGCTATGCGATCGCCCCAAACCTGCTTGCTCCGACGCAGAGATTGCATTTGGGCATCGGGGGTATAAATATTGAGAGTAGGACCTGAGATTTCTGTCCGCCATTGCTCGGTAAATGGTGCGAGGGAGAGATAGCGCAATCGCCCCGTATTATCAAAGGTAACCTGTGAGAAGGTGGGACTCGAAAACCATCGCAGTTTTTGGCGATCGGCTTTGTCCGAATCCATCATCTGTACCCCTAAACCACCCGTTAGCCAGTCCTCTTGTACGTATAAGTTTTGCTGTCCTTGCTCGACTTTCTTGATCCAACGCCCCGACCAAGTCTGTCCATTTAACTGGATGACATTGCCACTATCCGCGATATTGGCAGAGATTGCACCGTCAGCAATGAGAATTTGACAGCTAACAGCAGTAAGAAGGGGGATTAGCGCTTTACGGTAGGTCATTTTCATGGTGCAATTAGGGATTTTTAAGACGTTCTCTCTTTGAGGTAGGAGAGGAGATTGATGCAGAATTTATACCAAGTTAAGAAATGGCGTAGCCATTTCAACTTGAAAACTCTTTTTAAGGCGCAGGGTTAAAATAGCGGGCATGGACATGATCGATTTCTACTAAGATCTCATTACTAAGTCGAACATTAGCACTGTCGATATTTTCCTGAAGTTGTTCCATTGTCGTTGCGCCTATGATCGTACTTGCCACAAACCAACGACTCCTTACAAATGCTAAGGCTAATTGGGTAGGAGATAAATCGTACTTTTGTGCGATCGCGGCATATTCCGCAGTAGCCGCACGGACATTAACCTTGTTATAGCGTTGACCAAAGTTAGGAAATAGACCGATCCTAGTATGGGTATTGGTTTGGTCACCTTGGATATACTTGCCTGATAGATGTCCAAACCCAAGGGGACTATAGGCGAGCAAACTCACGCCCTCGCGATAACAAGCCTCGGCAAGGTGACTGTCAAAGGTACGATTGAGAAGACTGTAGGCATTTTGAATTGATAAAATCTTCGGCAAATTGAGTCTTTTGGCGGTATGACTAAATTCACAGATCCCCCAAGGAGTTTCATTGCTGACTCCCAAATGACGAATTTTACCTTCCTTTATGAGTTCGGCAAAGGTTTCTAATTGCTCGGCAATGGCGACCATTTCTCGCTCTTGCTGGGGATCAAAGGCTACCTGTCCGAACATCGGTACGTTGCGATCAGGCCAGTGAATTTGATAGAGATCGATGTAGTCAGTTTGCAAGCGCTTGAGGCTATCATCTACGGCTTGTAAAATATTTTTGCGACTTAAGGCGGCGATCGCATCATCGCGCAACCAATTGTAATTGCGTCCCGTACCAATAATTTTAGTAGCTACAATTAATTTATCGCGTTGTTGCTTGATACGAGGCTGAGCTAACCATTCACCGATATATTGTTCAGTTCTGCCCTGAGTTTCTGCTTTCGGCGGCACTGGATACATTTCGGCAGTATCAATAAAGTTCACCCCCTGCGCGATCGCATAGTCCAGTTGTTCGTGAGCCTCGGCGATCGTATTTTGTTGACCGTAGGTCATTGTCCCTAGGCAAATTTCGGACACCAAAAGATCGCTTGAGCCAAGCCTTTTATATTCCATGTTTGATGTATATATACCGCAAAACCAGAATACTACAGTGATTTCCGATTTATACGATTTATAAGTACGTCAGTATAATTAAATAATCAAACCAGAGCCTGTGTCTCCCGCGCAGCGGGAGACACAGGCTTTTAAGTTTTAAGTTTATTTA
>NZ_ALWB01000348.1 GCF_000332215.1 Pseudanabaena biceps PCC 7429 | reverse complement strand
TGGAAGTGGCGGCGCTTCGCGCCGCCACTTCCACTTATATTTGCTATTCTTTTGATGCAAAGCAATTAAGTCAAAAGTTCTAGAGTGAATATTGATTATGGTGACAATTATGGATGGCGGTGTTTACGTTTTTTTCTTAGCTACCACTTTAATCATCTTATTTAGCCTCGAAACTAGCATTAAGCGCCTTGAGCGCAGGATGAAACGCATTGATTATTCTCTCAGCTTAATCCTAAATCGAATGGAAATAGAAATTCCATCCCAACTTTCAGAACGGGTTAAACAGATTGCGCTCGATCCCTACCGCAAAATTGAAGCAATTAAGATTTATCGTGAAGAAAATCGCTCAAGTCTTCTCGAAGCTAAAGAAGCTATCGAAAACTTTATAGAGCAAAATATAGAGCGCAATATAGAGCGCAATATAGAGCGCAATCAAAATTGACGATGTTTTGTCTTTAAATCGGGCAAGATAATTCGCCCACTTTACGGGAAAAGAGCATGTTTTCCCGATAATCAACGGGGCAATCGATAACGGCGGGAACATCCTGCCATAGGGCTTCTTTGAGAATGGGAATCAACTCGATCGCGGAAGTTACTCGATACCCTTTGAGCCCCATACTTTCTGCAAGCTTTACAAAATCGGGATTGCCAAACTTGATAAAAGCCGATCGCCCATAGTGGATCTGTTGCTTCCATTCAATCAAGCCGTAACCACCATCATTAAAAATCAGCGTGACAAAGGGCGTGCCGATTCGCGTGGCAGTCTCTAGTTCCTGCATATTCATCATGAAACCGCCATCACCCGTTACCGCTACGATCTTGCGATGGGGATGCACTAGCTTGGCGGCGATCGCTCCAGGAATCGCAATTCCCATCGCGGCAAATCCATTGGAGATAATGCAAGTATTCGGGCGATCGCAATGGTAATGACGCGCCATCCACATTTTATGTGCACCCACATCAGAAATCACCACATCCTCGGCAGCCATCACTTGGCGAAGATCGTAGACGATTTTTTGCGGTTTAATGGGAAATCCTTCGTCATGGGCGTACTGTTCGTAGGTGGCAAGAATTTGCGGGCGCAAATCGATCGCATGGGGTGAAGGCATTCCCGTGCGATCGCAACGATGCATAATTTCCACCAAGGAATCGGAAATATCACCAACAATTTCTACCTGTGGCATATAACTGCTATCAACTTCCGCTGGCAACTCCGCAATGTGAATGATGGGAATTGTTCCTTTAGGGTTCCATTTTTTGGGAGCATACTCAATTAAGTCATAACCAACGGCGATCGCCAAGTCCGTTTCATCAAAAGCACAATTAATAATATCCCTTTGTTGTAAACCTAGCGACCAGAGAGCTAAAGGATGGCGGTAAGGAATTACGCCTTTCCCCATAAAGGTATTTGCCACGGGGATATTTAAACGGGTGGCAAAATCCGTTAGCGCTTGGCTAGCACCAGAACGAATTGCCCCATTACCCACCAAAATGAGCGGATTTTTAGACTGGGCGATCAAGATCGCCGCTTCGGAAAGACTGCGATAGGAGGCATACATCGCGTTGCGATCGCTTTTGATCAAGAGCGGTTGCCCTGTAACTTCCATATCCGCAATATTTTCTGGTAAATCAATATGTACGGCTCCGGGCTTCTCTGACTTAGCGAGCTTAAAAGCTTTACGAATAATTTCTGGGGTAATACTTGGGCGCACAATTTGAGCATTCCATTTGGTCACAGGCTCAAACATGGCGACTAGGTCGAGGTATTGATGGGAATTGGTATGCATCCGATCGGTTCCTACTTGTCCCGTAATCGCAATCAATGGCGCACAATCCAAGTTGGCATCAGCAACCCCTGTCATCAGATTAGTAGCTCCCGGACCAAGGGTCGATAGACAGACTCCAGGTTTACCCGTTAGTCTTCCATACACATCTGCCATAAATGCTGCTCCCTGTTCATGGCGGGTAGTAATGAACTTAATTGATGAATTCTCAAGAGCATTGAGAACCGCCATATTTTCTTCCCCAGGGAGTCCGAAAATATATTCCACCCCTTCATTTTCTAGACATTTAACTAATAATTCTGCGGTATTCATTGTTTTACCTGATTTTACCTAGTTTTACCTAACTGGTTTTACCTAAAATATATGGAATGAACTCTAGGCGATCGCAATAGTTTTAATATTCACAAATTCGCGAATACCTTCAATACCCAGCTCTCGACCAAAGCCCGATCGCTTAATCCCCCCAAAAGGAAGTCGAGGATCGGACTTAACCATACTATTCACAAAGACTGAACCCGCTTCAATTTGAGCGATCGCTAGTTCTATTTCCCGTTCGTCCTTAGTCCAAACACTTGCCCCCAGCCCAAAGTTAGTGCTATTGGCAAGGGCGATCGCTTCCCTAATATTGTTGACACGAAATACTGACGCAACGGGACCAAAAAATTCCTCTTGATAGGGCGGCGCACCTAAGGGAATATCTGTCAAAATTGTCGGGGCATAAAAATTTCCCTCCTGTTTAATGCGATATCCACCCACCAAAACCCTGGCTCCAGCATTTACAGTCGCTTTCACCAGTCCATCCAATTCTTGCAAAATTTGTGGTGTAGCTAAGGGACCAACATCTGTTTCCGCTTGCATGGGATCGCCCACCTTCAAAGCCCTAAATTTCTCTACAAACTTAGCAATAAATTGATCGGCGATCGCTTCTTCGAGAATGAAGCGTTTGGCGGCAATGCAGGTCTGCCCATTATTCATTACCCGCGCAGTTACACCTGTAGCTACCGCAACATCGAGATCGGCGGTTTTGAGAACGATAAATGGATCGCTGCCGCCTAGTTCCAAAACTACTTTTTTGAGATTATGCCCTGCGATCGCAGCGAGGCTTTGTCCAGCAGGTTCACTCCCCGTTAAAGTAGCAGCTTTTACTCTCGGATCGGCAACCAGATTCGCCACTCGCTCCGCACCAACGAGTAGGGTTTGAAAAGCGCCATCAGGTAAGCCCACTGCATGGAAGATTTCCGCGATCGCCAAAGCGCATTGGGGCACATTTGAAGCATGTTTTAACAGCCCCACATTGCCCGCCATCAAGCAGGGTACGGCAAAGCGAAACACTTGCCAAAAGGGAAAGTTCCAAGGCATCACCGCTAAAATAATCCCTAAAGGTTGGTAGCGAATTAGGGCTTGACCAGCATCGATCGTTACAGGTGTGTCAGCTAAAAATTGCGGGGCATATTCGGCATAAAACCGACAGAGATGGGCACATTTCTCAACTTCCGCGATCGCACTTTTGAGGGTTTTTCCCATCTCAAGGGTGATAATAATCCCAAATTCCGTTTTTTTTGCCTCAAGGATATCTGCAACTCGATACATCCATTGGGCGCGTTCGGCAAAACTGGTGTACTTGTAGGTCGCAAAGGTGCGATCGGCAAGGGCTAGTTTATGCTCGATTTCCCCATCTGTTAAAGGCGTAAAGGTCTTTAATACCTCTCCCGTTACAGGATTGATTGATGCGATCGCCACGATCTTTTCTCCATTCCTGAAAATCTATAACCAGCTCAAGATGAACTTCAACAAACTATTTGGCAAGAACCATTTGGCAAGAACCATTTGGCAAGAACCATTTGGCAAGAACTATTTAAGATTGCTATATGTAAGATCTTAATCCTTGCGATCGCCAAATCCACCGATAATTCAACTTAATTTAGGATTCATAAGTAAGTGGGCTTAGTTAAATATAAAGCCCTAAAACCTGCGGCGCACGCTGCGCGTGCGCC
>NZ_ALWB01000347.1 GCF_000332215.1 Pseudanabaena biceps PCC 7429 | reverse complement strand
TGCGGCGCACGCGCAGCGTGCGCCGCAGGTTTTAGCTCTGGATTTTAATCTAAGCATAGTTAAACTTAAGACTTAGAAGCGCATATCGCTCACTAAACGGGCGGTACGATCTTCTGAGCTTAGTATCCCATACCAAAAAGCGCCCGAACTAAAAAGCGCCCGAACTAAATAAAATGGATGTGAATGAGTTACTTTTGAAATATGAAAATTAAAAGTATTTTAAGTGATATTGTCTTGTATGGGCGATCAGCATGGCAGATTGTCAAATCTCGCCTACAACCCAAAAAAGGCTTAGATGATATTCTGAACTATCGATATATCTCAGATCGATTGGCGACAAGCGGACAACCCACTGCTGAGGAATTCTCCTTAATTCGTTATGCAGGGTATCAAACAGTTCTCAACTTAGCGCCGCCCAATGCCTCCAATGCTTTACCCAATGAACCAGCGATCGTTCGTGGTTTAGGAATGGATTATATTAATATTCCCGTAGTTTGGGACAGCCCTACAATAGCTGACTTCACTAAGTTTTGTGATGTGATGCAAGCGCATAGGGAAAGACCGATCTTCGTTCACTGTGCTATGAATATGCGGGTTTCAGCGTTTGTTTATCTCTATCGTCGCTTGATAATGGGTATCTCCGAGCCAGAAGCTTATCAGTCAATGACGACTATCTGGCATCCCAACGAGACTTGGCAGCAATTTATCAAAAATGCGATCGCCTCCTACAGCAGTTCGCATTGAAATTTTCGCATTGAGATTTTAGAACTTTCAATTAACTTTCTATCAATATTAAAAAAACTATGGAAACTAAGCCACCACTCCCTCCTTTTACGCTTGAAACAGCTAAAGCCAAGGTACAGGCAGCAGAAGATGCATGGAATACCCGCGATCCCGAACGGGTTGCCCTTGCCTATACGGAAGATTCAGAATGGCGGAATCGATCGGAATTTTTGAACGGGCGGGATGCGATCAGAGATTTTCTCAAACGCAAATGGGCAAAGGAACTAGACTATCGTTTGAAGAAAGAACTTTGGTGCTTTATGGATAATCGGATTGCCGTGCGCTTTGAATATGAGTGGCACGATGAAGCTGGTTCTTGGTATCGTGCTTACGGCAATGAGAACTGGGAATTTGCAGAAAATGGTCTGATGATGCGTCGATTTGCTAGCATCAATGATTTACCAATTCAGGAGTCAGAACGAAAATTTCACTGGGCGCGTTAATATAGCTGTCGCTAGTTACCGTTCGTTAATACACTACAAGATTATGTGATCGGGCTAATATTCTGGAATTTTATCCTTAATTGTGAATTCTATTTGCGAGGTATAGCGGTTTTCAGTTGACTACGTACCGTCAAAACCTGAATTTTGCGTGCATTTAGGAGCACCATTTTTGCTCACACTCATTTGAAAATCCTTATAGGTATAAATGTAATTCACATCTTGGCAATGGTCAGATAATGGGGGATGGATTCTAAAACTCCCATTTCATGCCAACAAAAAAGGCGCAAATATGTCGATCACGCTTTAGATAACCAGTACCGAATTTTATCATCCTCATGGGCAATTGAGAACGACTCAAGCCATAGTTCAAAAGATCGTTAGAGCAGTTTAAAAGAATCGCGACTATAATTGTATGAACATCTCTGGAGTAATTAGGATAGAGTCCAAGCAGATTTATTTGGTGCGTTTTATTTCATGAACGCACCCTACGCTACTGCATCCATTGAGTAAGTTGTTTTGGACATTAGAATATCCTTATGATTTTATCGCTCTCTAGATATTGCACTTCAAACTTAAATTGGCGAACTACTAGTAGCCCTTACTATCTATAACTAATCTTTCTATAATCTCTACCCATATTTCACTATCAAACGCCTTTGGATCTATCTTTTTTAAATCGCTTTTAAAATCATTTATGCCTTGATCAAAGTCTTTCCCAGCAAATATATCTATATGACAAGCTATCAAGCAAGCTGAAAGTTTTTGAAAATTTGAATTTAAGAAAGTTATTGACAAATCTTTTGGGGAAATAGATATTATTCTACCTTCATTTTCAGTATCAAGGCATATTCTCGAAGAGTTATCTACTTCTGAATGCAATATTACATCATCTTCGATGTTAATATTTAAAAACCTTAGCCTTTTACCTATATCTGATAAATTAGCATTCCTCAATAGACCAATTTCACCGAGATGTATCATTCTTCCTACTAATGGAGTTGCATTTAGACAACCAACTGAAAAAACTTGACCTAAATGTTGTAAGGACTCTCCAATTTTTATGTCTTTTGAGATTGCTTCAAAATCCATTGAGAACCTAAAGTAATCAACTACATATGGCAATCCCATATCTAAAATAAATCTACTAGTTTCTTGTGACAAGTTTATTTTTGATAAATTCTCTGGATGTGCATACACTAAATTTTCTTGACCAAAAACTTCAATCATTTTTTGTTTCATATAATCTCCAAACTAATCGAAATCTACACTGTATTTTCCAAGATCTTGATATTTCCTCACTCTCGAAATATCATTCATTCCGTTATTAAAGGGATATGAGTAATATATCTTTGTATTTGGGGAATTCTGCCGAAGAAAACTAACGCAATTATTACCTCCAAAATTACATGGTTCAAATTCTGTATATATTCGCTTTACATTTTGGGGTGGAACATGAAGATTTCTCAGTTCTCCCATAAGAACTTGCTCAGCATGAATACTTATTCCTCCAGTAATTAGGGTGCGTTAGCCCTATCGTAACGAGCAATTATTGACTTAGTTTACTAAAAACACGATCGGGAGCATCTCAATTAGGCACTGAGTAAATATACTTAGGCAAGATTGAGGTTGAGATAAGCGCAACGATGTTTAAGAACTTGGGGAAGATTATCGCGCTTCCACTGAGCACCAGATATTTTGATTCTACGCCCAATTTGCTTGATAGTAGATTCAACAGCACCAGAGCCAATGGTAATTCCTTGTGTTTG
>NZ_ALWB01000346.1 GCF_000332215.1 Pseudanabaena biceps PCC 7429 | reverse complement strand
GTAGTGACAACAATTTTGTGAATTAAACACCAAACCTAGTAAGGGTTTGAAAAACTAAAAATGGCGTAGCCATTTTTAGTTTTTGTATTATCTCATTCGGCATCCAGTTTTTTGATATAGGTTCCTAATTCGTTAAAGGTTCCCGCATAGGTAATAGTCGGTGTGGTGTATCCCTTTAGTTCTACGGAATATTGTCTTAGAGACAATAAAACCGCAGCATAGGGCGTATGGCTGTAGGTAGTAGAGCCGATCGCGACATCCAACCCTAATTGCTTGGTTGATGACTCTAGGCGGAAAGCCGCATTAACTGTATCTCCAAGGGCTGTGTAGTCTGGATGTTCGCTAGTTCCCATCTGTCCGACCATAGCGTAGCCCGTATTTACTCCCGCTCCCACGCGCAGTTGAAAGGGAAATTCAAACTGGCGATTGAGTTCGTTACTCATTTCATAGAGTTCGTAGAGGGCGCGATAAACCTTAAGCATATCTTGGGTTGTGACGGTATCCGACCCTTTAGCCGCTTCATGGATCCAAACAGTCATCACCGCATCACCGATGTACTTATCAACCCAACTGCCATGGCGATCGATGATCTCACCCGCGCGACGGAACCATGTTCCGATCGCTTCCGAGAGAATATGCTCGTCCATTTGTTGAGTAAGTTTCGTGAAGTCACGAATATCGACTACCAAAACTGTAATTAATTGACGCTTGTGCAACATGGCAGTCGCCACAGCATCGGTTGTTTCTTCAGTTTGAGCCGCTCCATTGTCGGGCGCAGTGGTAATTTCAGGACAATAAAATTCTAAATTTGTTTCGCCTAGGGTAATGCGATCGCCACTCCTTAAGCTCACAGGAATAGTTACACGCCGTCCATTTACAAAGGAACCATTGCGACTGCCGAGATCGATGAGAAAATAGTTACTGTCTCCAACAATTTGGAACATAGCGTGGTTGCGTGATGCACATTTGTCAGACAGAGGAATATCATTTTCCGATCCCCTTCCTAATGTCCAAGAATACGCATTCACAAGAGGAATCTGTATCGTACTTTGAGATCCGTGAAGTACGATGTGCGGTTGCTCATCCCAATTTGTGGCAGGCTGACTCACAAGGTTAATAACCCCCAAAATATGAATTTATAGGTATACAAATATTCTGCGTCTCTTTGAGTCTTGGCTTTAGTTAATATAGCGTTTTTTTGATGCTCGCGAATATAGCCAAAAGCCAGAGCAATGATTCTGGGGAGTGATGTGAAATTAACCGATGTATCATAGGTTATTATCACAAATATAATTTTCTGCCCTGCGGCTTCGGTTAAATTTAAACTCGATGCAAACTACTATTTCCCCAAAACAAGAAAATAATCGGCTTAAAACCCTTTGGAAAAAGCCTTGGCTAGTTGTAGTTTTACTCGTTGTTTTGCTAGGTGGTGGCTTTGTCGCTTTTCGTGCCCTGACTGGGCTTAGCCAAAATTCGACAACAGTCAATGATAAAACCGAATTGGTTGAGTCTAAGTCTTTGTCGATCAAAATTAAGTCTAGTGGTTCCGTTGTTCCCATTGAAACTGTAAACCTCAGCCCGAAGCAAGCAGGGCAATTGGTTGAGCTATTGGTTGAGCAAGGGGCAAGGGTCAATCGAGGACAAGTAATTGCCCGAATGGACAGTAGCAATCTAGTTCCTCAGCTTTATCAGGCGCAAGCCAATGCCGCCGCTAGTGAAGCCAATCTAGTCAAATTACGCAATGGTAGTCGTCCTGAGGATATTGCCGCCGCTCAAGCTCGTGCTGAATCGGCAAGGGGGCGTTTGGAGGCAGCAAAATCGCGGCTAGCCTTAACAAACATGAAGACTTCGCGCTTTCGGGGATTGCAAACTGAAGGGGCAATTTCCAGCGATCGCTTTGATGAAGTCTTAACCGACGATCGCAGCGCTCAGGCAGATTTACTCACGGCCCAAGCCAATCTTCTCGAAGCTAATCGGCTTTTAGATTCGTCACGCAACGGCAGTCGTGCGGAAGATATTGCTCAAGCCGAGGCGCAACTCGCCCAAGCGATCGCAGGTATCCGCACCATCGAAGTGCAGATTGAGGATACGGTGATTCGCGCTCCCTTTACGGGCATCATTACTCAAAAATATGCCAATGCAGGAGCCTTTGTCACGCCAACTACAAGCGCATCCTCTACTAACTCATCGACTTCTACTTCGATTGTGGCGATCGCTAATGGCTTAGAAATTATCGCGAAAGTTCCTGAAGTAGATATTTCACAAATTAAGATCGGACAAGAAGTAGAAATTATTGCGGATGCCTTCTCTTCAGAAGTTTTTAAGGGTAAAGTCCGTCTGATCGCTCCTGAGGCGGTTATTGAGCAAAATGTTACCTCTTTTCAAGTCCGTGTCACCCTAGAAACTGGCAAGGATAAATTGCAATCGGGCATGAATGCCGATCTACGCTTTATCGGTCAAAAAATTGATAATGCGCTGGTTGTGCCGACGGTGGCAATCGTTACCCAAGAAGGCAAAACAGGGCTATTGATTGCCGATGAGAAGGGTAAGCCCCAATTCCGTCCCGTTACTATTGGCACGACGGTGGATAACCAGACTCAAATCCTGAGTGGGGCAAAGGTTGGCGATCGCGTATTCGTGAAGCTACCCGAAACCAAACCTAAACCTCAATAAAAAGTAGGGGGCGCTTAGCGCCCCCTACTTTTTAATTTTATGCGGCAACTGCTTGCTTGAGAGGTTGCCAAGTGACTTCGCGATCGCTGCCAGTTTCAATCACGATTTTGACGCGCGGATCGCGATCGGGAATCTGGCTCAGAGTTTCTAATTCTTCCTTAGAGAGATATTTACCCTCGATCAACCACACCACTAAACCTTTGGACTTCGCAGGTAAAGCATTGAGGCGAAACTGAATGGCAGGGGGAATAAAATAGGTGCGAATTTCGGTTTTGCCCAAGTGGGAGGGACGCACACCATGAACATCGGTTAGGTAACTATTCACATCACCTAAACCCCTTGCGGTGATAAAGAGAATTTCATAACCTGCATTCTTTAGACGAAGTTGGTAGCGACCTTCATAACCACCTTCAGGGGGAACACGCATTGCTAAAGCTCCTGCTTTTTCGAGGTCTTTGACAATTTTATCGGTTGCAATCAATGGCATGTTGACATCCTATGCTGAACGCTAAATTATTGAGCTAACAGTATTTTATACCTAGAAAGCAAACGCATACTCACAGCATATTTATCGTATCCATCAAAAACTTGAGACATTAACCAAAACTGTAATACCAATTCCCAAAATGGCGTTGCCATTTTGGGAATCTCAAAACCTTACGGTGCAGTATATAAATAGCTGGGCATAATTAAAACCCAAAAATCTGTAGCGCAAGCGCAGCTTGCGCTACAGATTTTTGGGTTTTAAAATCACAAAATGGCTACGCCATTTTGTGATTTTAAAACCCTTACTGGGTTTGGTTTTCA
>NZ_ALWB01000345.1 GCF_000332215.1 Pseudanabaena biceps PCC 7429 | reverse complement strand
TTGCGCCCCGTAGGGGCGCAACTTTACGGGTTTTGGTTTGTAATTAATTATGCCTAGCTACTTATTGCTCGTAATAATTGGTTTTATCGAGAAAGTGGATAGGTGTAATTAAATATAAAACCTAAAAAGCAGAGGCAAAAGCCGTAGCGAAAGCTCAGCTTTTGCTACGGCTTTTTAATTATGCCTAGCTACTTATTTGGTTTTTATTACCCCTTCTATGAGATTCTGGTATCAATACAGACCCTGCATAATCTGCAAAAGTGCTTATGAGTTCGATTCGTGTTGTCCTAATTGAAGACCATGACCTGACCCGCATGGGCATGAAGATCGCTTTGCAACAGCAAGGAGAGCTTCTGTTTGTGGGGGAAGCGGCGACAGGTACAGAAGGCGTTGCCTTAGTAAACAGTCAACAGCCTGATGTGGCGATCGTCGATTTGGGCTTACCTGATATGGATGGTGTTGAGGTAACGCGCCAAATTAAGGCAGCCGCTACCGAAGCAGGTAGAGCCACTAAAGTTTTAATCCTTACCCTTACCGATAGCCAAGAAATTGTACTAGCTGCCTTCGCGGCAGGTGCCGATTCCTATTGCATCAAAGATATTAGCTCGGAAAATCTCGTTCAGGCTCTGAAACTAACTGCTGAAGGGAATTCTTGGATCGATCCTGCGATCGCCAGTATTGTTTTGCAACAGGTGCGCCGCCGCGAGGCAACGGTGGAAATTGATGCCGCCGAAGCAGACTACAAACAGGTTCTGGAAGCTACCCCCCTGACCGAGCGTGAATTAGAAGTGTTATCTGAGATCGTCAATGGTAATAGCAATGCGGAAATTGCCGAACGCCTCTACATCACAGTTGGAACGGTAAAAACCCACGTGCGTAATATTTTAAATAAGCTATGTGCCGACGATCGCACTCAAGCAGCCGTAAGAGCGCTTAGAGCTGGATTGGTCAAGTAAAGTTCTAGGAGGCTTAGAAGGATTAGAGCGGCGCTTTACGCCGCCCTAATCCTTTAAAAAAATTTATCTAAATTACATCATTAAAGTTTTATATATGGATGTACAGATTTTAAGGTGCATCCATGATCTCTTCGATTTTGCGTGGTATTGCCCAAATATTAAATTTCCTTGCGACTAAGTTGTCCGACTTAGCAAGTTTAATATTGCGGCGATCGCCTTCAAGTAAATATCCCCTATTACCTCAGAACGATCCCGAAATCGATCAACGACAGGCTCTGCTCAACCAGTCTAGACAGCTCTATCAATATAACTACACTTACGTCGCCCCCTTGCCGATGGTCGAAAAAGTGCCAACTAGCGAGCAGTTCTCATTATCTTGGGGCTTATTGGTAGGAAAGGCAGCGATCGAAGTTTTATTAAATGATATTGCGAATCCTTTCCTCTTGAGTGAAAAGGGTAAAAATGCCTCTAAAGCTAGGGAGCAAGACTTCTCAAAACGTTTACTTGAAGCTGGCATTGCTCAGTCGAATTCCGCAATAATAGGGCTACTGTCAGAGATTCCCTCCCTATTAGAGACCGAACCAACCAATGTTGAAGGTTCAAATATTAAGGAATATAACGATCTTTTTTGGATTATTTCTTTACCCACGATCAGTCAAAGTTTTACAACTAATTCCGAGTTTGCAAGGCTTCGCGTCGCTGGATTTAACCCTGTGACGATCCAACGTATCAAGACCTTAGATGCGAAATTTCCTCTCACGGAAGATCAATTTCAAACAGTGTTAGCGGGGGACTCTCTCGCTGAGGCTGGAGCGCAAGGTCGCTTGTATCTGGCTGATTATGTAGATCTAACGGCGATCGCGGGCGGTACGTTTCCTAAAGGAGCACAAAAGTATATAAATGCACCTTTGGCTCTGTTCGCAGTTCCCAAAGGACAGCAGAGTTTGACCCCGATCGCCATTCAGCTAGGGCAAGACCCCAGTGCTTATCCCATCTTTGTCTGTCAGGCTGATGATGAACCGAACTGGCTTCTAGCTAAAACCGTTGTTCAGATTGCTGATGCCAATTACCACGAACTGATTAGCCATTTAGGTAGAACCCATTTATTTATCGAACCCTTTGCGATCGCAACTAATCGCCAACTTGCCAGCAATCATCCTTTGTATATTCTGCTCAAGCCTCACTTTCAAGGAACTTTAGCGATCAATAATGCCGCTCAATCGGGACTGATTAGTGCTGGTGGAACCGTAGATAGTCTATTAGCGGGAACGATCGCGTCCTCGCGCACCCTTTCGGTACAGTCAGTTAAGAACTATAACTTCAATGAAGCGATGTTGCCTGTAGCCCTGAAGAAGAGAGGGGTTGACGATGTTAATATGCTGCCCGATTATCCCTATCGCGATGATGCTTTATTGGTCTGGGGAGCGATCGCGACTTGGGTCAAAAATTATCTATCCATCTATTATTTCAGCGATACCGATGTCCTTAGAGATTCTGAACTGCAAGCATGGGCAAAGGAAATTACCTCGGTTGATGGTGGGCGCGTCACAAGTTTTGGTCAAGATGGTCAGATTCAGACCTTCGATTATTTAGTCGATGCAGTGACATTGCTGATCTTTACCAGCAGCGCTCAACATGCGGCGGTAAACTTCCCTCAGGGAGATTTGATGGACTACACGCCAGCAATTCCGCTAGCGGGCTATACTCCCGCACCAAAGTCAACCACTGGTGCAACGGAAGCAGATTTCTTTGCCATGCTACCGCCCATCGACCAAGCTAAGAGTCAATTGACAATGACCTATATTCTGGGATCTGTTTATTACACGACCCTAGGCGACTATGGTTCAGATTATTTCAACGACGATCGCCTTCAGCAACCCTTACGCGATTTTCAAGATGGGTTAAAAGCGATCGAGTCTACAATTAAGTCGCGCAATGAGACTAGGGTTGCTGATTACAATTACTTAAAACCATCGCGGATTCCTCAAAGCATTAATATCTAATACCAAGTTAAGAAATGGCTACGCCATTTCTTAACTTGGCTATAAAGCCCTAAAGATGAGTGGCGGCGCTCCGCGCCGCCACTCATCTTTAGG
>NZ_ALWB01000344.1 GCF_000332215.1 Pseudanabaena biceps PCC 7429 | reverse complement strand
TTGCGCCCCGTAGGGGCGCAACTTTACGGGTTTTGGTTTGTAATTAATTATGCCTAGCTATAAATGAAAAATTGAGACGAAAAATTGAGATGAAAAATTGAGATGAAAAACTTAGATGCAAAATTAATAATGCACCAATTTTGGATGGATCGGGCGATCGCCTTAGCTCAGGAGGCGGGAAACTTGGGGGAAATTCCTGTGGGGGCGGTAATTGTTAATAAATTGGGTGAGGTGATCGCCACTGGAGTTAATCGCAAAGAGCGCGATCGCGATCCTACCGCCCATGCTGAGATGGTGGCGATCCGTGAGGCGGCAAGGATTTTGCAAGACTGGCATCTTACGGGCTGTAGTCTCTACGTTACTCTAGAACCCTGCCCGATGTGTGCGGGAGCGATTTTGCAAGCAAGGATTAGCACTTTAATCTATGGTGCGGATGATCCCAAGACAGGCTCAATCCGCACTGTAGCAAATTTGCCCGATAGTCCTGTCTCTTTTCATCGACTTGAGGCGATCGCAGGAATCCGCGAACGCCAATGTCAGGAATTATTACAAACTTGGTTTCAACAGCTTAGAAATTAATGTCGAAATTAAAGCCCAAAAGCTGTAGCGCACGCGCAGCGTGCGCTACAGCTTTTGGGCTTTATGTAGCATTATTTGGTGCATAGAGCATTCAAGCGATCGACAATATCGCTTTCCTTACTTGCGGCAGCGCTTAGATCTCCCTTAGCTTTTTCTAAGGCATTTTTGTCCTTGGCTTCAGTTGCCTTAACCTGCATTTTTAGGGACTGGGAAACATCGCCATACATTGCTAATAGCTGCCCCTGTAGCTCCTTCAACTTTGAGTCTTGTACGTTCACGCTCTGTACTTCTGTGCGAATTTGTTCGATATTGTCGGCTAAAGTCCCCAACCCTGACATATCTTTGGGAGCGGCAAGATTTTTGGTTTTATTGGCGATAGTAACAACTTTGTTACATTGAGCAACTCGACTTTCGCCACAGCCATACAAACTAAGCCCGAGGGTTAAGGTAATTGTACTGATGACTGCATAACGTTTCAAAGACTGAGTCATGGGATTAGATAAGAGCGGGTGAAGTTGCATTGGTTTGGGAGCAATAGTCCAAAGTTATGGTTCGCGTGTCCAAAAATTCTAAAATGTTTTAGTTGATTAAGCTAATAACAGAGATTTGAACTATGTCCGATAGCACCGATAATCGCCGAAGTCGTGCAATTACCGAAGGCGTTCAGCGATCGCCAAACCGCGCTATGTTACGCGCTGTTGGTTTTCAAGATTCGGATTTTACTAAACCTATTGTCGGTGTAGCCAGCGCCCACAGTACCATTACACCATGTAACATGGGCATTGCCCCCCTTGCCATTCGTGCTGAAGCGGGGATTCGGGCTGCTAACGGGATGCCTCAAGTGTTCGGTACGATCACGATCAGCGATGGCATCTCCATGGGCACTGAAGGCATGAAGTATTCCCTCGTATCCCGTGATGTCATTGCTGACTCGATCGAAACCGCTTGTACAGGTCAGAGCATGGATGGCGTTTTAGCGATCGGTGGCTGTGATAAAAATATGCCAGGGGCGATGATCGCTATGGCAAGAATGAACATTCCCGCTTTATTTGTCTATGGGGGCACGATCGAACCTGGACATTTGGATGGGGAAGATTTAACGGTAGTCAGCTCCTTTGAAGCTGTTGGGCAATATAGTGCGGGCAGAATTGACGAAGTAAGGCTGAACTCGGTCGAACGTAATGCCTGCCCTGGAGCGGGTTCCTGCGGTGGCATGTATACGGCTAATACGATGTCTTCGGCTTTTGAAGCTATGGGAATGAGTTTGATGTATTCCTCCACCATGTCGGCGGTTGCACCTGAGAAGGCGGCTAACACTGAACTGGCGGGCACTGTTTTAGTAAATGCAATTCGCAATAACCTTTGCCCCCGCGACATCATCACTCGCAAATCGATCGAAAATGCGATTTCCGTAGTTATGGCTGTCGGTGGATCGACGAATGCGGTTTTACACTTTTTGGCGATCGCTCATTCCGCAGGTGTGGAATGGAATCTTGATGATTTTGAGCGTATTCGCGAGCGCGTTCCCGTTCTCTGCGACCTCAAACCATCGGGACGTTATGTTGCCACCGATCTCCATAAGGCAGGTGGGATTCCTCAAGTTATGAAGATGCTTTTAGCCCAAGGGCTACTACATGGCGACTGCATTACGATTACGGGGCAAACCGTTGAAGAAGTTCTCAAAGACATTCCTGTAGAACCCCGTTCCGATCAAGATGTCATTCGTCCTTGGGATCGTCCTATGTACAAACAGGGACACCTCGCAATTCTGAGAGGCAATCTGGCGGAAGAAGGAGCAGTTGCCAAAATCTCTGGTGTTAAAAATCCAATCATTACTGGTCCCGCCCGCGTCTTTGAATCAGAAGAAGCCTCTCTTGCGGCGATCCTCGACAACAAGATCAATGCAGGTGATATTTTGGTGATTCGCTATGAAGGACCTAAGGGTGGTCCAGGAATGCGCGAAATGCTAGCGCCAACTAGTGCAATTATCGGGGCTGGTTTAGGTGATTCTGTCGGCTTAATTACCGATGGACGGTTTTCGGGCGGAACCTATGGCATGGTAGTTGGTCATGTCGCTCCTGAGGCTTTTGTGGGTGGTACGATCGCCTTAGTAAATGAAGGCGATTCGATCACGATTGATGCCCATCAGCGCTTGATCCAACTCAATGTAAGTGAAGAGGAATTAGCGACCCGTCGTGCTAATTGGAAAGCGCCTGCCCCTCGTTACACCAAGGGCGTTTTGGCGAAATATGCCAAACTAGTTGCAACTAGTAGCAAAGGTGCTGTAACGGATTTAGACCTGTTCTAAAAAATTGGGCTTAGGGTTTGCTAATTCCTACATCTAAATTTAGTAAATCCTAAGCCCTAAAATCACAAAGATGTCTTAATACTCAAACAACTAAGTATCAAGTTTTGTGCATTTTTCACACGGTTCATAACCATTAACCTTGGCATCTTCCCAGCTTAAAAAGTACTTGATTTCTCTTTCATTTGAATTTGGGAAATCATCACATAGCCTATGAAAATGAAATTTGTTTTTCTTATTTCCCTTATATGGAATTAAAACTCTCACATCTGAAGATTTGACATCTTCTTTGATTGGTAATAGCCAAATAGCTAAGTTCTTAATTTCATTCAATATTTTCAAATGGCTCGGATTTATATTAATTTTATTCTTATGTAAAGCTTCATCTACATCCTTGATAAAAGCTTTTATGTCATCAGGAGAAGCTTTTCTGGAGATTTTTGTATATTTTCTGATTATTTTTTTGATCAGTTTCTGAAGTAATTCTAAATCTTTATTATGCCTAGAAAAGATTACATCCAGATTGTTTTGAGCTTTTACTAAATTAGGATAGTATTTATTTTTTAGTACTTCTAATTCTTGAGAAATGTCATCTCTTATATGGGAGCATCTCAATTAGGCACTGAGTAAATATACTTAGGCAAGATTGAGGTTGAGATAAGCGCAACGATGTTTAAGAACTTGGGGAAGATTATCGCGCTTCCACTGAGCACCAGATATTTTGATTCTACGCCCAATTTGCTTGATAGTAGATTCAACAGCACCAGAGCCAATGGTAATTCCTTGTGTTTAGAAAAGCTTGGTAGTCAGGGATACGGAGGCGGTGTCTTTCGAGATAGGCTATAAAGTTCGTAACTTGACTGGAGTTTAGACTAAGTTGATTAAGCTAATCAGAAAAGAGCAGGAAAAGTAACCCAGAGAATGGAGAACTGGGCAAATCCAAGAGAATGAAAAGGAGAATATTTAGGATTAGGAA
>NZ_ALWB01000343.1 GCF_000332215.1 Pseudanabaena biceps PCC 7429 | reverse complement strand
CTTTTACAGGTTACTTATCTCCATCGCAATCAACCTGATGCTCCTGCCGTTGAGATTCTTTCTCCTCTCCAAATTCAGGTTTTAAAAGCTCGATTCCCTAAATCCCCTCCTGTTTTAACTGTTGCTTGGGCGATTGAATCGATTGCTTTCCTTGGCGGCTATCTTGAACATCGTCGTAAGTCTCCCATTGGTATTCAAGTCCTCTGGCGTGGTTGGTCTAATTTACGCGATCTTTGCCAAGGTTGGCTTCTTGCCCAAATTCATACTTAACGGGAAAAGTAAGTTTCTCAAAGCCATTTTCAAATCAAAACCCAAAAAAAGATGAATGGCGGCGCTTCGCGCCGCCATTCATCTTTTTTTGGGTTATATGCCGAGACTTCAAGAAGAAGGGATGATTAGGAACCCAGCCCTTTAACAGTTTCAAAGAAAAATCTGGCATTGTCTTCTGGTGTAGTGGAGAGAATGCCATGTCCGAGGTTCATGATATGTCCCTTGTTCCCAGCCTTGGCAACCACTTCTAAAATGCGCTCGCGGATATAACTTTGATCGGCAAACAGAACGCAGGGATCGAGGTTACCTTGGACGGGAATGTCATGTCCAATGCGATCGCGGGCATCGGCAAGATCTACTGTCCAGTCAACACTGACAATATCCACACCCGATTTTGGCATGAGGTCAAGCACTCCTGCACTGCCGCTAATATAGAGAATCAGTGGCGTGTTGGGATATTTTGCCTTAACCTTATCCACAACCATCTTTTGATAGGGAAGCGCAAAGGTTTTATAATCCGTAGGACAAAGATGCCCAGCCCAAGAATCAAACATCTGCACCACTTGAGCACCACACTCAATCTGATGGATGACATAAGTACCGATCATTTCAGCAATCTTGGTCAAAAAGCTATGGACGATCGCTGGCTCCTTATAAGCCATAGCCTTGATCGTGGAATAGTCCTTAGAACCTTTACCTTCAATGGAATACGCCGCTAATGTCCAAGGGGCTCCTACAAAACCAAGAATTGTCGCTTGATCCTTGACCTCATCTTTAATCGCGCTTAATATCTTGCGAATAAAGGGCACGGCTGTATCGGGATCGAACTCTGTCAGCGCATCAACTTGTGCTTGAGTACGAATTGGGGACTCGATAATTGGACCTCGACTTTCGACGATATCGAAGTTAATACCGATGCCTGTAAGTGGAGTGAGGATATCGGAAAACATGATCACGCCATCGGGCTGAAAAGCGCGAAACGGTTGCAAAGAAATTTCGGCGGCGAGTTCGGCAATTTCCGATCGCTCCCTAAATGTGGGATATTTATCGCGCAAATCACGATACACCTTCATGTATCTTCCTGCTTGGCGCATCATCCATACTGGTGGACGATCCAGTACTTCACCTCTTGCTGCCCTTAGCAAGCGATCGTTTCCTCCCATAATCAACTCTTTCCTTTATTTTTAAACGTTTTTATTATTTGTGCTTTTGAATTATAGAACGTCGAGTACCAGACACTAACGCTTTAACCAACCGACTAAGGCGTTATTTTGACCAGCTTATGACCGATTAATGACCGATGGATATGGACGATCGCCTCACCAAATCCTAGAATGGGGCATAGAATGGGGCATAGCAGTAGAATTAAATTTAGGCTTTATTTAATTTCTGAACGTGCCCCGATTACTTATACTTTCTTTAAGATATGTTATTAATACTTAAGCTATTAATACTTTCCGCATTCCAAACGAAGTAAAAGTTTTGGCTAAATTAATGGCTAATTAATGGCTAGGTTTCAATGGCTAGGTTTAAAACTGTGATTAATGAAGGGGTAAATTTGACAAAGGATACTGATGTAGCGACACAGATCACATCAGAGGCGACTTTGCCATCTTCTGGGGCAAGGTCACCGCAACAAACTGTAATGGCGATCGCAGTTACCGTTGTAATTGTTGTGATCGCCATCCTGCTCTGGTTAATGCGTCCACCCCTCGATCAGTATACGCAGTCAGTTCTAAATCTATCAGGAGATCCCGTACAGGGGCGTTCTATTTTTGTGATGAATTGTGTGGCATGTCACGGACAATGGGCTAATGGCAAGGTTGGCCCCGACTTGCATGGTGTATCCGATCGCAAGTCCGATGCCCGTCTGGTTCAACAGGTTGTCAGTGGGGAAACTCCGCCAATGCCACAGTTTCAGCCAAGTCCACAGGATATGGCAGATTTATTAAGTTATCTCAAGCAGCTATAAAAAAAGGACGCGCTATGCGCGTCTTTTTTTATAGCTCTTGATGCTTTAGTAGCTCATTAATGCCCTTTTCGGCGACATCTAACATTTGATTTAGCTGCGATCGCGAGAATGTATCAGATTCACCCGTGCCCTGCACCTCGATCAATTTGCCAGTACTGTCCATCACCACATTGAGATCGACACTTACCGCTACATCTTCTTGATAATTTAAGTCCAAAATTGGGGCTCCATCTAATAAACCCACAGAAACGGCGGCAACGGCGTTACGAATTGGCGATTTGGTTATTTTGCCATCAGCCATTAAGCGATCGCAGGCTGCTTTAAGGGCAACAAAGCCTCCTGTAATTCCCCCCGTACGTGTACCGCCATCGGCTTGTAACACATCAATGTCCACGGCAAAGGTGTAATTAGCGATCGCCGTCAGATCCAGAGCCGCCCTTAAACTGCGTCCGATCAACCTTTGAATCTCTTGGGTGCGCCCAGACAGCTTAGTAAACTCCCGTTGCTGTCTGGGGATCGTTGAGGCAGGAAGCATCCGATATTCCGCCGTTAACCAACCTTGGTTACTGCCTGTCAAAAACTTAGGTACACCTTCTTCGATAGAAACGGTACAGATCAATTGGGTATCGCCAAATTTCGCTAGTACCGAACCCGCAGGGGCTTTGGTAAAGGGTAATTGCAAGTGAACTGGCCGCAGTTGATTCCAATCTCGGCCATCAGGACGTTGGAGAATAGGTAAATTGCTCATGTTCGCTCTCGATCGGATCTATCCAATCATATATAGCAATGTCCAAACATGAGTAAAGCGATCGCCAAGCTTTCGGGCATTCGCTGGTTGCTTGGGACATAAAGCCCTAAAGATGAGAGGCGGCGCTTCGCGCCGCCTCTCATCTTTAGGGCTTTTAAGTTAAGAAATAAACGATTCTGAGATAAAAAACAAAGATTTTGGCTCACTTTTCTCTTAACTTTCAGGAGATTATAGTGATCGCCAATTTTTATTTGGATTTATAGAATTTTTTGTTAGGTATTTGACCAAACATTTGCTAGTATATAAATCGCCCTTAAATGGGTCAAATAACTTACGGGTGACTGGCGCAGTGGTAGCGCATCGGACTCTTAATCCGCTGGTCCTGGGTTCGAATCCCAGGTCACCCATCCAAAAATCGCATTCATGCCTAAATAAATCAACGATATATCTCAAAAGGATGATTAGCGGCATTTCGCGCACCACTCATCTTTTGGGGTTGACATTGTTGGCGATCGCTTAGGCTATTACTTTTGAGCTTTGAGAAAGGGTTTGCTACGCAAACCCTTTCTCAAAGCTCGTTTCAAATTATCCCGAACTCACGTTATCTAGCTTCGACTCCGCTCAGCTAATACCAATTCA
>NZ_ALWB01000342.1 GCF_000332215.1 Pseudanabaena biceps PCC 7429 | reverse complement strand
CCGATCCTTCGCTGTTTCACCAAGCGATCGTAATTGTTTGACTAATGGATTTTTGGTACTGGTGAGCAATTCTTATTCCTACGATGAAAATCAACATACGCTTCAAATTATACCAATCCCGAATGATTCTCAAAAATCTCCTTGGTTTGGGTTTGAGCGCAAAGCGCTGTAAGTAATGACATCAAACCCAATAGAGAGTTGCGGCGCTTTGCACCGCAACTCTCTATTGGGTTTGATGTTTATCCTAACATTACTGACTATAGCCATAATATTTGAAGTTTGTATATTCAAGCACAAATACTTTCCTGTCTACTTGATAGCTTATTTTTGCAGAAAATTTTTTGATTAATAACATCGCCTTTTGAGGAATAGAAATATTACTGATTCTAAGTAAGTGGGCTTAATTGAATATAAAACTCTAAAACTTGCGGCTTACACGCAGCTCGTACCGCAGGTTTTAGCTCTGGATTTTAATTTTGCTGAGGTACTTACAAAAAAATTTAATTGTTTCTAGGGTTCCGATTTGGTTGAGGTAATAATTACTTACCGTTAAGCCAAATGCTGGTCCAAGAGAAGCAGGTCAACTACCTTTACTAGTGATGTTAGGTTTAGCTGGCTACACGGAGGGATAAAAGCCCGGGAGGAACTTCAGGATTACCATCTGAAAGTTTCTTCTGGGCTTTTCCATTTTGTTAATTTGAATACCAAATTGAATACCAAATCTCTAAAATAACTGTCATGAAATTGCGATCGCTTCTATCCTCTCTCCTCGTATTTTTCGTCGCTTTAACTCTCACTATTAGTTGCACAAATCCTGCTAGCAATATGCAAACTACGACTAGCACCGCACCAAGTAGCTCACCTAGTAAAGCAGCAGATTCACTACGCTTAGGATTTAGTGCTTGGCCGGGATGGTTTCCTTGGCAAGTCGCGCAAGACGAGGGTATTTTCAAGAAGAGTAATCTCACCGTTGATTTGAAATGGTTTGATGGTTATTTAGAATCGATCAGCACTTTAACCGCAGGGCAAATTGATGCCAATAGTCAAACCTTGGGCGATACCGTTAGCTCTGTGGCAGGAGGAGCCGATCAGGTAATTGTTTTAGTAAATGACAACTCAACTGGTAACGACAAAATAATTGTCAGCGAAGGGATTAATTCGATCGCCGATCTTAAGGGTAAAAAAGTTGCCGCCGAGGAAGGGACTGTCGATCATTTCCTCCTGCTATTAGGAATGAAAAAAGCTGGCTTATCACCAAAAGATATCCAATTCGTACCCCTCGAAACTGGTAAAGCTGCCACAGCCTTTGTGGGTGGACAGGTGGATGCCGTCGCCGTATTTGCCCCCTTTACAACCCAAGCATTAAAACGGACTGGCAGTAAAGAACTATTCAGTTCTAAGGACTTTCCAGGGGCAATTTCCGATCACTTGGTATTCACTCGCAAATTTGTTGATACTAATCCCGAAAAAGTTCAAGCCACCGTAGATTCATGGTTTGCAACCCTTGACTACATTAAGGCAAATCCAGCAAAAGCCAATGACATTATGGCAAAACGTGCGGGTGTGAGCTTGGATGAGTACAAACAGTACGCTGATGGCACCAAAATCTTTACGGTTGAAGAGAATCTCAAGGCTTTTGAAGTCGGTAAGGATATGAACTCTTTACCATTTGCGGCTAAGGAAATGAGTAAGTTCTTAAATGAAGTGGGATTGGCTAAGACCTCTCCTGACACCAGTAAGTTATTTGACGATCGCTTTGTCAAGGCATACGCCCAAAAAGTGAAAAAACCATAAATGCGATGAATGAAACACCTAAGTCAATTCGAGAATTTATCAGACCGAGAAAGGTTAACTCCAGCGTGTTTTGGCAAATTGCGGAAGAATTGCCGCCTAGACTAAACGCTGCACTAATCGTCACTTCGATTTTCCTACCATTCTCGCTATGGTGGGTAGTCACGACCTTTGGACATATTGATACAAAGTTTTTGCCATCCCCAGCCCAAGTAGCGACAGCTTTTACCAGATTATGGGGTACTGGCGAAATTCAAAAAGATACGATGGCAAGTCTATGGCGCATCGGTGTAGGCGCGTTATTGGTGGGTTTGTTTTCGATTCCTATTGGAGTCTTAATGGGCAGCTTTGCAAGCATTCGGGCTTTATTGGAGCCTCTGTTTGGCTTAATTCGCTATATGCCTGCGCCAGCTTTTATTCCGTTACTAATTCTCTATTTAGGCATTGGCGAAGAACCAAAAATCACTTTAATTTTTGTCGGAGTATTCTTTTTCAATTCCCTAATGGTTATGGATACTGTCAAGTTTGTCCCGAAGGAGTTAATTGAATCTACCTATATTCTGGGCGGTACTCGTAGATCTGCCTTACTTCAGGTCATCTTTCCCCATGTCTTGCCTGGCATCCTTGATGCTTTCCGCATTAACCTAGCGGCGGCTTGGCAATTGGTTATCGTCTCAGAGTTAATTGCCGCAACGGAAGGTTTAGGAAGACGTATCAGTGTGGCGGGTAGATTTTTAAAAACCGACGAGATTTTTGTGGGTTTGATTGTAATTGGTGCAATCGGGCTGTCCTTCGATCTCTTTTTCCAAGCCATGATTCGGTTTTCCTGTCAGTGGGCAAGTCAAAAGCAATAACAATCCATCCAAATCATTCATTCCTGTCGTTCAAAATTCTCATATGGCTATATTCAGTAATGTTAGGACAAACATCAAACCCAATAGAGAGTTGCGGTGCTTCGCGCCGCAACTCTCTATTGGGTTTGATGTCCTGACTGAAGTGAATATAGCTATAAATTCTCATTCAATATTTGGAGCAATATTAGGAGCAAATTATGTACATCCAAATCAAGAATCTCCATAAGAGCTTTCCCACCCAAAATGGACAGCTTGTTGTCTTAAAGGATATTAATATCACTATTGCTCAAGGTGAGTATATTTGTGCGGTTGGCGCTTCAGGATCGGGTAAATCTACTTTATTAAGGCAGATAGCTGGGCTTGATCGCCCTACTTCTGGGGAGGTAATTGTCGATGGTCAGCTAATCAACGCTCCAGGACACGATCGCGGCATGATTTTTCAGCACTACACCCTTTATCCTTGGATGAGCGTTTTAGAAAATGCCGAATTCGGGCTGAAGTTGCTGGGTGTTCCCAAAAAGATTCGGAGAGAACGCGCCAGTTACTATTTAAATGTTGTGGGTTTATCTCAGTTTGGGAAAGCTTTACCTAAACAATTATCGGGTGGGATGAAACAAAGGGTAGCGATCGCCCGCGCACTCGCCTCGGAGCCAAAAGTTCTCCTGATGGATGAACCTTTCTCCGCCTTGGACGTTCACACCAAGGAATCCATGCATGAATTTATGATCGATCTCTGGCAGCGCACCAATATCACGATCTTTATGATTACTCACGATGTGGAGGAGTCAGTATTTTTAGCGAATCGTATCTATGCAATCGGTTCGAGACCAGGTACAGTCAGAAAGGAAATCAACATCAATCTTCCCGATCGCAGTGCTTCCGTTAAAAGGCACAAGATATTTCATGATTATCGTGACGAACTCATGGAAATATTGCGCCAGCATGGGAGAGAATGCGCCAGTTAAGCTCTTATACCAATTCCCTGAAGTGTTGACTCACTTCAGGGAATTAAAAAAGGGAATTAAAAAAATGTCATTTCGGTTTAAGCTGGCAAATTTTAAAAGCCCAAGAGTAAAAGCCTTGCTACGCAAGGCTTTTACTCTTGGGCATTGATAAAGGGTTTGCGTAGCAAACCCTTTATCAATGCCCCTTTCAAATTATCCCGAACTCAGGTAGTCCTAAAAAGGAAAGGACGCACACGGAGGTAAAGAAGTGTTGTAATGATGAATAAAATTCCAAATGGCACCAATGTGATTTTTCCAACTTCTTAGAAAAGGATAAGGTCTTTCTAACTAGTCTAGATACTCGTTGACGTAACGTACAGTTGAATCGCT
>NZ_ALWB01000341.1 GCF_000332215.1 Pseudanabaena biceps PCC 7429 | reverse complement strand
TAAATACTGTCATTGATTTTTTCCGTCAAGCTTTAATTGATCCTTCTTCTATTTCTCTCATTCCTATTCTTACCTGAATTCTTACTTTGAAAGTAGAAGTAGACCGTTGAATATGGTGGCAAATCATGGGGTAGATTTTCCCATGTACAACCATTCTTGGTTATGTAGAAAATCCCATTCAGCACTTCCCGAAAATTTGTTTTTGGTGGTCTCCCCAATTTTGATGGTTTTGGCAACATTGGTGCAATTATTTCCCACTCTTCATTGGATAAATCGGTATTATAGGGTTGGCGCATTTTGGCAGACTGATACTAGACTTCACCAATATTCATACCTGTTTTAGTGCCCCCTTGCTTTCTTAAATGCTTTCTTAGACTAAGGTGAGTTTTAAGCAATTGTATTCCTTCCTTTGTAGTTGGTTGACAAGCCCAAAGGAAAAATGGAAGTAATAAAAGAATGAATGATTGTCTTGCTAGATATTTCATCTTCTCAAACATGCTCTTACGTTACTATGACTAAGCAAAGCTAAACCCTAGGCAGAGAATGGCAAAGCGATTTTCTGCCTAGGGTTTAGCTTTGCTTGGGTTTAAGCTTCAGGATTGGGCGGACACCAGAATAGATTTTGGCTGGATATACCGAGAGATTCAAGGATTTCCTTCATGGCTTTCGTGCATTCCATCCAATACTCTTGACTGTCATACATTCCATCGGGACTGAAATAGAGATCGTAATGTAGTAGATTGGGAATATTCGCGAACTCATCGGATGCTTGCTTGGAAATGAGCAAAACGCGGAAAGGCTTACCTTGACATTTAATTGTCAGTTTATCGATTAAGTCGATTACATAGTCTCGATTAGTGACACCAGTACGGATAAACAGTACTTCATCACAATGTTTGAGAGTGTATAAAAATCTGCTTGCCCTTGCCGAGTAGCGAACTCGCATTCTCTCGTGGATAGGATATATGTTATTTACGGGATCTTCATTATCTTCGATTTCATGCCCGAAGGATAGCCCAGACCACTTAGAATGGTAAATCCTTCTCTCTTGGGGATTGTAATGGAGATAAGCAGGATTCCACATATCTTTAAAATCATTGACTACCAGATCGGTCACATCGCCGAGATTGGTGGAACGGGTCAAATCAAAGGGAAATGCTGGTCCATCATATTCCATTTTATACAAAAGCATTCTGGCGGCACAACGATCGCCTAAAGGTAAAATCGCAATCCGATTGATTTCTGACAATTTACACTTGTATTTCAGTAGCATCGTCGATTTGGCGGGAGCTTTGACTCTACTCTCCAAACCGCGATCGCCGATCATCATGGTGCGAAATGGTGCGTCGGGATGAACGGGATCGTGATAGACTCCCGCAGGCATCGCCGCTAGCGCCGACCGAATCTCTTTCCACATTGGGTGGATGTTGTATTCTTCATAGGATTCGTTGATGATGCGAATTGTGTGATTGCTTTCTTTGAGAATACCTAGATGTCCGTCGTAGTAAAGGATTTCTGCATTTTGAGGCGCGAAAAACTTGAGGGCGGCGCAATACTGAAGATCGACCCCAATCGGAACGTTTACTGTGTTTTCAATTGAACCGTTAAAGCCCACGGTTAATATTGGCAAAACTCCTAGTTCATCATTTTTGGAAATGTATGATGTGCCAAAAGTTAATCCTGCTTTGCGTTTTAGGGCTTCTTGTAATTCTTTCCAAGTGGCGGTGATGTTGTAGGGATATGCCGAACCGTTGATAATTCGCAGGGTTTGGGCTTCGGGACAGGCAAGGATTTGGAAACCAAATTTATCCTTGTAAACGCGGATCTCTTCTAAGTTTTTGTGATCGGTCGTGGTTTGGATCATCTTGAGGCGATCGCGTTTCATCTGAAACAAATCCAGATTAATGGACTCAAACATCATCTGATGTCCTAGCGTATTGGGGTGCGCCACATCCGTATATATTTCAGATTTCCATCCGCCATAGCCATTATCCAAAGCATCAAGCCAATTGAGCATCGGCACTGACCAACCCAGCATTCGATGGTGAGTATCGCGTAATAGCCAGTTATGCTCAGGATGGTAATCTCCATGGGGGTATAGACCTCCAATCATCGGGATCGCGCCCAAATCTTGGGTCATTTTGATGAGTTGTAACAGTCCGCTCTCAAAGCGACGCTGGACGGCACGGCGATCATGAGGACGACAATAGGCTAGCCCCTCGTTGCCAAGGGAAAGGGCAATAATTACGATATCTGGCTTCTCTGGTACAACTACCGATGCGAAGCGCTCGATCGTACTAGTGACATTCGCCCCTAACTGCGATCGGTTGATCGTTTGATGCCCATACTTTTCGCTTAGGGCTTTTCCGAGGTGACTTGCCCAGCCCTTGAGTAGCCAAGCACTACAGCCTAGCGCCACAGAGCTACCAATAACTAAGACCTTCAATCCATCGGGCGAAAGTGGCGCTGGAACTGGAGCGATCGCTTTTTCAAAATAGCCGTAGGGATAGGCATTAACAAAACCAAAGGGGGTATCATCAACGATGATGGTTGAAGTTTTGGAGTTAAGGTATTCTGGCTCTATGGAAACCCAGCGATTAGCACCATCATCAGTCTCCCATTGCGCTTTGCCATCAGCATCTATGCGCACATATTTATATTCAATTTTCTCCTGCGATTCAGGCAAACTAGAAGCATCAATTGCAACATCTATCCACCAAATTGGATAGCGATCGCCCGATGTTTGTAAAGGTAAATATTTTTTGGTATTCCACAACCCTAACTGAGGAATCGAGCCAACTATGCCAATCATTTCTCCATTTTGGGTGGAAGCCTTTACCTGAAATCTGTACATAGAGATATCTTCTCGGAGTAGGGGGAGCTAGTATTTATGCCTATTGGGGGTTGCGCAACCGCCTTAGGTATGATCTATTTTTTAAGTTATCACTTATTGTCCTTTAAGTCTGTTTTAGAAATTACAGCTATACCGAGAAAAAACGAGAAAAAGAATTGATGGTGCAAAACGCCACCAATCCTTTTTCTGGATCCTCTATTAACGTCAGTTCGGGTTAAGCTGGCAAATTTTAAAAGCCCAAAAGTAAAAGCCTTGC
>NZ_ALWB01000340.1 GCF_000332215.1 Pseudanabaena biceps PCC 7429 | reverse complement strand
AAGTTCACAGGTGACTTTGGCGTTAATCTTGGTTCCTCTGAGCTAGTAAAGTCAATGGCAGTGGTAAGCTAACCGTTCTATATCAAGATGGCAAATGGGGTAGCAAACACCAAGATGTGAAATTAAATGGAACAATCGCCAATATCCTCAACTTTGACGCAAGTGACATTAAATATGACCATGAAAATACCAAGGTATCTATCGCCAAAGCTAGCATCACAATTCCGAAACTAAATGATGCCAAAGCCAACGTTGAGAATGCAAGAATCGACAGTAATGGACTTGATTGGGACAAAGTCACGCTCAGTGCAACCCAAATTGCTCTCGGTAGCTATGTCAACATCAACAAACCTGAAGCAGTCATCAGTGGCGCAAAAGATAAATATAACTCCAAGTTCACAGGTGACTTTGGCGTTAATCTTGGCTCCTCTGAGCTAGTAAAAGTCAATGGCAGTGGTAAGCTAACCGTTCTATATCAAGATGGCAAATGGGGTAGCACACATCAAGATGTGAAGTTAAATGGCGCGATCGCCAATATCCTCAACTTTGACGCAAGTGACATTAAGTATGACCATGAAAATACCAAGGTATCTATTGCAAAAGCTAGCATCACAATTCCGAAACTAAATGATGCCAAAGCCAACGTTGAGAATGCACGAATTGATAGTAATGGACTTGATTGGGACAAAGTCACACTCAGCGCAACCCAAATTGCTCTCGGTAGCTATGTCAACATCAACAAACCTGAAGCAGTCATCAGTGGCGCAAAGGATAAATATAACTCCAAGTTCACAGGCGACTTTGGAGTTAATCTTGGTTCCTCTGAGCTAGTAAAAGTCAATGGCAGTGGCAAACTAACCATTCTGTATCAAGATGGTAAATGGGGTAGCACACACCAAGATGTAAAGCTAAATGGCGCGATCGCCAATATCCTCAACTTTGACGCAAGTGACATTAAGTATGACCATGAAAATACCAAGGTATCTATTGCAAAAGCTAGCATCACAATTCCGAAACTAAATGATGCCAAAGCCACAGTCAAGAATGCGAGAATTGATAGTAATGGACTTGATTGGGACAAAGTCACGCTCAGCGCAACCCAAATTGCTCTCGGTAGCTATGTCAACATCAACAAACCTGAAGCAGTCATCAGTGGCGCAAAAGATAAATATAACTCCAAGTTCACAGGTGACTTTGGCGTTAATCTTGGTTCCTCTGAGCTAGTAAAAGTCAATGGCAGTGGCAAGCTAACCGTTCTATATCAAGATGGCAAATGGGGTAGCAAACACCAAGATGTGAAATTAAATGGAACAATCGCCAATATCCTCAACTTTGACGCAAGTGACATTAAATATGACCATGAAAATACCAAGGTATCTATCGCCAAAGCTAGCATCACAATTCCGAAACTAAATGATGCCAAAGCCAACGTTGAGAATGCACGAATTGACAGCAATGGACTTGACTGGGATAAAGCCACCCTCAGCGCAACCCAAATTGCTCTCGGTAGCTATGTCAACATCAGCAAACCTGAAGCAGTTATCAGTGGTGCAAAAGATAAATATAACTCCAAGTTCACAGGTGACTTTGGCGTTAATCTTGGTTCCTCTGAGCTAGTAAAAGTCAATGGCAGTGGTAAGCTAACCGTTCTATATCAAGATGGCAAATGGGGTAGCAAACACCAAGATGTGAAATTAAATGGAACAATCGCCAATATCCTCAACTTTGACGCAAGTGACATTAAATACGACCACGAAAATACCAAGATATCCATCGCCAAAGCTAGCATCACAATTCCGAAACTAAATGATGCCAAAGCCAACGTTGAGAATGCAAGAATTGACAGCAATGGACTTGATTGGGACAAAGTCACGCTCAGTGCAACCCAAATTGCTCTCGGTAGCTATGTCAACATCAACAAACCTGAAGCAGTCATCAGTGGCGCAAAAGATAAATATAACTCCAAGTTCACAGGTAACTTTGGCGTTAATCTTGGTTCCTCTGAGCTAGTAAAAGTCAATGGCAGTGGTAAACTCACTGTCTTGTATCAAGATGGTAAATGGGGTAGCAAACACCAAGATGTAAAGCTAAATGGCGCGATCGCCAATATCCTCAACTTTGACGCAAGTGACATTAAATACGACCACGAAAATACCAAGGTATCTATTGCAAAAGCTAGCATCACAATTCCGAAACTAAATGATGCCAAAGCCAACGTTGAGAATGCACGAATTGACAGCAATGGACTTGACTGGGATAAAGCCACCCTCAGCGCAACCCAAATTGCTCTCGGTAGCTATGTCAACATCAACAAACCTGAAGCAGTCATCAGTGGCGCAAAGGATAAATATAACTCCAAGTTCACAGGCGACTTTGGAGTTAATCTTGGTTCCTCTGAGCTAGTAAAAGTCAATGGCAGTGGCAAACTAACCATTCTGTATCAAGATGGTAAATGGGGTAGCACACACCAAGATGTAAAGCTAAATGGCGCGATCGCCAATATCCTCAACTTTGACGCAAGTGACATTAAATACGACCACGAAAATACCAAGATATCCATCGCCAAAGCTAGCATCACAATTCCGAAACTAAATGATGCCAAAGCCAACGTTGAGAATGCACGAATTGACAGCAATGGACTTGATTGGGACAAAGTCACGCTCAGTGCAACCCAAATTGCGCTCGGTAGCTATGTCAACATCAACAAACCTGAAGCAGTCATCAGTGGCGCAAAGGATAAATATAACTCTAAGTTCACAGGTGACTTTGGAGTTAATCTTGGTTCCTCTGAGCTAGTAAAAGTCAATGGCAGTGGTAAACTAACCGTTCTATATCAAGATGGCAAATGGGGTAGCACACACCAAGATGTGAAGTTAAATGGAACAGTTGCCAATATCCTCAACTTTGACGCAAGTGACATTAAGTATGACCATGAAAATACCAAGGTATCCATCGCTAAAGCTAGCATCACAATTCCGAAACTAAATGATGCCAAAGCCAACGTTGAGAATGCACGAATTGACAGCAATGGACTTGATTGGGACAAAGTCACCCTCAGCGCAACCCAAATTGCGCTCGGTAGCTATGTCAACATCAACAAACCTGAAGCAGTCATTAGTGGCGCAAAAGATAAATACAACTCCAAGTTCACAGGCGACTTTAGCGTCAACCTTGGACAGAGTGATATTGTCAAAGTCAATGGCAGTGGTAAACTCACTGTCCTGTATCAAGATGGCAAATGGGGT
>NZ_ALWB01000339.1 GCF_000332215.1 Pseudanabaena biceps PCC 7429 | reverse complement strand
CAAGACTTAGACATTATTTAGCCAGATTACACAGAAAAACTTTATGTTATTCAAAATCGGAAGAAATGTTGAGGTATTCAATTCGTTTGTTAATTCACTATCTTAAGTACAAATCATTTACTACCTTTGCTTGATTCATCTTTCATTTGTGCAACGCCCCTGAATGACTACGCTTGATTGTTTTTGAATTTGGTAGGTCATGATGATTGTTTGCTCGATCGCCCAAGCGCATTCCATTCTTCTCAATTTACCTAATGCTGAAGTCTCTGAAAGTAATTGAGGATTTCGGTAATCAGCGAGAGCAACTGAAAGCATATGTCTAGCACTTGCTAAACCTTGATCTCTAATGTGAGGTTCAGTAAGTAAGGACTGTTGGATTAACTTAGTAGAAGCCAAAAATTGGCTATAGGCATGAATAAGAACGACTCGATGCTGTTCAAATTTAATATCTGCGGCGACTTCATCAATGTGATTTAAGATTTCCGCACCTTGATCTTTAAGTGCTTTTTTGAGATCGATAAATCCATCTTTTATCTCAACTCGCATTTGGCGAACATCTTCTCGTAGTTTGAGGATTTGATGTAAGCTTGCTGCGGAAATTGCTAAGTTTGCGATCGTTCCCACGCCGATTAATGCTGTTGTGGCTTGCAAAACCCCTAAAGTTTGCTGAATCTGTGTTATGCCACCTAGTACCGCAGTGAAACCTTTATGAGTTTGATACATCTGTAAACCGCCCATAGCAACCTGTGCTGGGATTGATAGAGGATTAAAAGAAGATGATCCAACTCCCATTGCTATTTCTACAAATCTACCTGTAATTGGATCTCTTGCTATTGGTAACAATTGACCTGCTTTTGATATTACCTGTACCAATTGACCAGAATTTAGCAGTGCTTGGGTTGCGATAGAAAAGATGTAATCCATAGTACATAAATCATAGAAAAAGCTCTTTAAAAGCTTTATTTGCTTAAATATTATCAGATTTTATTGTGTAAATGACTTTTTTAGGCTTTATTTCTGATAAATTCTAGATAACTAGATTTTTAACTCAAGCATGAAAACTCAACTCATCGGTAGCCAAGCGATCAAACTCTTATCAAAGTTGACTGGTCAAGACTTGACAGTACATGACATTACGCCGCAAGTGGTGTTTATGGCTGACTTGATCGCGCTGCTAAAAGGGGTGATTCATGCTGATGCAAAAGTTAGTGAGGATGAGGTTGCTCAGTTTAAGGCGACACTTGGCAAGCTCAAACTGACCAGTAAACAAACTGTGGAAGTTGCCAAGCTTTTGCTGTCAGGTGTTCAGAAATATAAATTGCATAGTGAGATCGATGATTTTTTGATTTTGCTAGTGCCATTGAGTGAAGCTGAAAAATTATTGCTGTTTGGTTTGGGTTACAGAATGGCGATGGCAGACTCTAGCCTAGATGCAAGTGAGAGTAAGTATTTACGGGATTTAGGCAAACGTTTAGAAATAGAATCGCGTTACCTTGATGTTTTAGAATCTAGTTTTGCTGGTAAGTCTTACAACAATCAAGATTTTCAAGAGGTATGCGATCTAGTCGATCCTGCTCGTTTTCATGATTTGGGGACTGTGTTTGTGAATGCAGCAGATGATTTGCTGACTGCTTTAAATCAGATTTTTAAAACTGAGATTAAAGAACCTCAAAATGTACCCAATTCGACAGATTCAGTAAGTGATGAATATCAAAAGCTGCAAGGTTTTCAACTACAGAAACAATCTTTGCTCAAGCGGATTAATCATTTATCTCAACTTATTGATGGCGGTATTAAAGAGAGCCTTTTACCTATCACCTTTAGCGATGAGATTCAAACCATTAAAGATAAATTGGAATCTCAGCGTTTTCGAGTGGCTGTGATTGGTGATTTTAGTCAGGGTAAATCGACATTGCTCAATGCTTTGCTAGGTGAAGAGATTCAACCTGTGAGGGCAATTCCTTGTAGTGGCACTTTGTCGGTTTTGAAATATGGCGATCGCAAGAGGGTAATTTGTCGTTACCGTGATGGCAATGAACAAGAAATTGCGGTTGAAGATTATCAGAAAAAAGCGGCTATTTCTAAGGAAGCGGCTCTAAATAACCGTAGTGAAGAACTGCTTAAATCCAATATCGCCGAGATTGTTTTTGAGCATCCAAATCTGTTGCTATGTCGTAACGGGGTGGAAATTGTGGATTCCCCTGGACTAAATGAGCATCCAGATCGTACTAGAGTTACTGAGGAGTTGCTGAAAGAGACTGATGCAATTCTATTTATGACCAATGCGAATAAGTTGTTAACTCAGGGTGAAAGGGATATTATCACCAGAATCAAGGAACGTGAAGGCGATCGCCCATTAGAAAATCTATTTCTGGTTGTCAATTTCATGGACAACTTGGATACCGATGAGGATCGCGAAGATGTGCAAATTGCTGCTAATAGCATCATCAAAGATGGCTCTATCACTGGCAAAGAGAGAATCCATTTTGTTTCTGCTAAGTCTGCCTTAAAAGCGACTCTCAGCAATACATCGAATGAGTATCTAGTCAGTTTTCAAAACTTCACTGGTACTTTAGAAGCTTTTCTCACTGATGAACGCGGATCTGTAATTTTGCAATCTGCTACGCAAAAGCTGAATGAGCTTACCCAAGATTGCGTCAATGAGTTAAATACTGCGACTGACAGCATTAATACAAATTTGGCAGCTTCCTATAAAGAAGAAATCTTAGAACGTATTGGTGAAGCAAGCGGAAGATTTGTAACTATCCGTAAAATGGTTGATTATCTGAGAAAACAGACTACTGATTTAGCTCTAGTCTCTTGGCAGGAAAACAGCGCTAAATTTCAAGCAAGGATTGAGCAAAGAAGCAAAGAGTGGAAAACTGACCATAACCCGCTTTTTAGTCGTGACTCACTAATCCAAGATTATGTAGGGCAATTTAGTCAATCACTTCAAGGGGAAATAAACTCATGGGTACAATTTCACTTAAACAATGAGAACAATGAGATTATTGCCCCTAAATTAAATCTACTAGATAGAGGTATCAAAGCAGAATTGACAGCGCTTAATGCTAGTTTTTCTGGACTTGACAAAAAAATTGGCACAAACTTTGACGATAATTTCAGCCCAGCTTTTAATAATTTTGATGCGAGTTATGTAGCAGCTTGGACTGCTGGCGGAGTAGTTGGTGGAGGTGCTGGAGCAGCCGCAGCTTTCTTTATGATTCCAGCTTTGGCATTAGGCCCCGCAGTTATTATCGGTATTGCCGCCGCCGCATTGCTTGGAGGAGGAGGGTTATGGGCTTCAATGTCGGATGCTTACTACCAGATTGGTAAACAGGTCTGTGATTCTGGATTTGGAGAGTTTAAGAAATCAGAAGATAGTATCAAAGAAAAAATTGGTGAGTTCATTGCGACTTTGTTCGATAACCGTATCCAGTCAGTTGATGCTCTGATCAAGCAAGTTATATCTGAATGTGAAAATCGGTTAGAACTTGAGGAGAGGAAACAGCAGGAAGAAGGCGATCGCCTACGTTCTTTAATCGTAAAGAATCAGGTAAGAAATTGACAAAAGAGCCAAAGCGGCTAAAGTAAAGGGATGAAAGAGCCACCGCAATATGAACGAGAAGCCCTAGAAAATATGCCAGTAGGAGAACTGGTAGAAGTAATCGTGCGGCAACAGGAATGGGCGCAACAAATATACGAAGAAATAGAGAGACTAAAAGCGGTAGAACAACAGGAGTAGACAAAGACTCATCCAAACCGCCATCCAGTGACCTAATAAAGCGGTCAGAGAAAATAGACGAATCAAAAGAAGAAGAGGAGGGGAAGAAAAAAGCAGGGGGACAAATCGGACATAAAGGAAAAACGAGAAAAGGATTTAATCGAGTAGATCGCTTTGACTGGAGTTTAGACTAAGTTGATTAAGCTAATCAGAAAAAGAGCAGGAAAAAGTAACCCAGAGAATGGAGAACTGGGCAAATCCAAGAGAATGAAAAGGAGAATATTTAGGATTAGGAATTAAGGATGTCTTTGTTGACCTTTTTGGGACGAGA
>NZ_ALWB01000338.1 GCF_000332215.1 Pseudanabaena biceps PCC 7429 | reverse complement strand
CTCAATATTCTCGTTTTCATTCTCTTAGATTTCCTCAGTTCTTTATTCTCTGAGTTACTTTTTCCTGCTCTTTTTCTGCTTATCTCAATCACCTTAGTCTAAACTCCAGAAAGCAAGGACAAGATAATAAGATTGATAGGTGGCGACGGGACGGTAATCCAGATAGGCGATCGCTAAATTAAATAACAAAAAAGATGTTACAGATAGAGTAAAAATCCCTAAAAAGGGAAAAAATATCAATGCACGAAATAACATAACTCTCTGGCTAGCAGCAGCCTGCGATCGCCACCTGAAGGCAAGCCAGATAGTTATGATCAAAAATATCAATACAGCGATCGGCTTGACTATTTCCCAAGTAGGGATCATCTGCACAAAGCTCATACTGACAAGCGTAGGCAGGCTGAACAAAATTATTAGCTGCTTAAAATATTGAGAATTTGTAAATCCTTGTTTCAATGTTACGTTAAAGTTGTAAATTTCAGCTTATCTATCCACTGTTAGATTAGTCATAACTTACAAAACTAATAATACCAAAACTAAAAATGGCGTAGCCATTTTTAGTTTTTCAAACCCTTACTAGGTTTGGTTTTTAATTCACTGTTGTCCCACTTTCGTGAATTGGTATAACTGGGGCAAATTTTTGAACTTAGGCAAAAAAAAGAAGCGGTGCTTTGCACCGCTTCTTTTCTATTTAGGTTAGTTACCCATTTGACGACGAAGAGCTTCTAGCTCGGCATCGATCGCTGCTCCGACCGTCGGCTTCTTAGCTGCATCCGATGGAGGTAAAGCTCCTTGAGGTGCAGGGCTGCTGGTCAGCATTTTGGCTTTTAGGGCGGCCAATTCATCGTCAACCCCACTTCCAGCTTCTAGCTGTGCAAATTGAGATTCGAGATTATCCATTCCAAGTTCGGCACTAGCTCCAGCCTTTGCCTCAGCTAGTAGGACGCGCTCTTCCATCCGCTCAAAAGTTGCTGCTGCGGAATTGGTATTGACCTTACCCAGCATATTATTGAGATTTTCTTGGGCTTTTGCCGATTGCAACCTTGCCTTAAGCATTTCTTTCTTGGTTTTTGCCTCAGAAATCTTGCCTTCGATCGCAATCAGATTTTTCTTGAGAGTATCTACTTGGGTTGTTTGTTGATCCAAACCAACCTTTAAAGTTGCCGCCGCATCAGCATGGGTTTTCTTGCGACTGAGGGCTTCCCTTGCTAGGTTTTCATCTCCCTTTTGGAGAGCTAGCATTGCCCGCTTTTCCCATTCTTGGGATTGAGTTGCACTTTGATTATATTGTTGTTCTTGGCGCTTTAGGGCAGCCATTGATTGAGCAACAGCTTGGCGCAATTGCACCAAATCTTCTTGCATATCAATGATTGATTGCTCCAGAATTTTTTCTGGATCTTCAGCAGCCGTAACCATTGCATTTACATTGGACTTGACCACCATACCAATGCGATCGAGTAATCCCATAATCTTGTCCTTTGCGTTAGGGAGTAAATTGTCTACATACTATCACGAACAATAGAAAAGTATAGACGATACAAGGCATCATCTATACTTTATTAGTCTATATAGCAGCTCCGGGATTTGAACCCGGGACCTACGGATTATGAGACCGTCGCTCTAACCACCTGAGCCAAGCTGCCGCATTTCTTAATATAACATAGTCGGCACAAATATTTTGCAATAAATTTTGTAATTTGGTAATTAGCTAGGCATAAGTAAACTTAAAACCTAGAAGAGCATACCGCCCGCGCAGCGGGCGGTATGCTCTCTGGTTTTATTTTTTAATTCTGCCTAGCTACTTATTACTTAGTCGGGGTTATTGGGTATCGATATTGATCGCTTTTCCATAGCACATTGTCCCTTCGTGATAGAACTCAATACACCAACCTGCTTGTGGATCGAATATCCATGTATCCCAATCTTCTGCCACAATTTTTGAGAGCGTAATTTTGACCCTATTCAAATCCATTTCTAAGATTGGTCGATGCGCTGAAGACCAAACCACATTCACCATCGTATTGCTGAGTTGCTGAGCTTGGCAAAGTTCGCGAAAAACTAGATCAGCGCACTCATTCTTGTGCCAACTCATACAGATGCTATTAGTCACTCTTTGCCAATCAATTTGCCCAAATTGCCAAGGAAATGATTTGCCGAGCCATTCTTCGAGCTGTTTGGATCGGGCTTGGTTTGGCAAGAATACTTGGCATCGCTCTAGGGGAATGCCTAATGCGATCGCTAATTGGTGAGCTTCTTTGAGTTGCGATCGTTGGCGAAACTCAGCCAGTTTTTGAGCTAATCTAGCTTGCCTTTCTGATGCTTCCATTTTTTTTGATATTCTTTGATATTCATTTTTGATATGAATTTGGATATTCGTTTTGGAATAAGTAGTTCAGCATAATTAAAAACCAAAGCCTAGAAGAGCGTACCGCCCGCCTAGTGGGCGGTACGCTCTTCTAGATTTTAAGTCTTCCTTACAAGATGACAAAATCCAGTTCCAAGAAGAGAAGGTTGGCGCAAAGCGCCAACCTTCTCTTCTTGGAACTGGATTTTCAATTAACGGACATAGGCTCGAAATGGCGATAATCTTTCAGCCAAGAGCTCTTGCATTCCCAGAGTGTTATACACAGGGTTATTTTTATAATCGCCATGTAGGATGATATTGGCTAGGAATCCATTTACCCCACTAATATCCTCAATACGCTCAACGTATTTACAGTCCCTAATTGATGGATTATTTTTGCGCCAGTTCAGATATTCAGAATAGCTACCTGCAATAACCAAAGTCTGTCCGCTGTTCTGTCCGCTGTTATGAATAGGAGTATTAGCAATCATTCTTATATATTATAAGTTATATATCCAAAGATCTAAAAAATTTGTTAATTAAGTCTCAAAATTAATTGCCTCACCGAAGACATTAACTAAAGTTAATATAAATTAACATATGTTGCTATCCCCCAGTAAGGTTCAATTGGAGTAGAGATGAAGTGGTGATCGTGTAGACTAAGACGGGAAGAATTACGCCTACTTTTTGTGATTACTTGGGATGTTTTCTGCAATGCGCCTCCAACCCTATTTATTGTCAGCCTTGGTTGCACTTCTACTGATCGTTACTAGTTGTGCTTCTTCAGGACAGTCCGCTAATGCCCAATTGTCTGATACTCAATTGGAAACGAAAGTTTTAGAGATTATCCGCAAAAATCCACAGGTGATATTAGACTCGGTACAGTCTTATCAAAGAGCGCAGGCTCAACAAGAACAGCAGTTGCGAGATAAGGTACTATCCCAAATTCGCCAAGAACCCCGCTTGTTGTTACGTAATTCGCCCGTGACGGGTTCAGCGACCCAGAAAATTGTCATGGCGGAATTCTCAGATTTTGAATGCCCTTACTGTGCCAAGGCTCATGCTGTAGTAAAGGAGTTTATGGCAAAGAATCAGAATGATGTGACTCTAGTTTACAAGCATTTTCCCCTTTCGGAGATTCATCAACAGGCAGAGCCTGCTGCTTTGGCTGCATGGGCAGCTTCCCAACAAGGCAAGTTTTGGGAATACCACAATGCTTTATTTGAAAGACAGACAGATCTCAGCGAGAGTTTTTATCTCGAACAGGCTAAGGCTTTGAATCTTGATATCGATCGCTTTAATCGCGATCGCCAAAGTCCCCAAGCAAAGGATGCAGTTAAAAAGGACTTTGAGTTAGGCAAATCCTTGGGAGTACGCGGTACTCCTTCCTTTGTAATCAATGGCGTATTTTTCTCTGGCGCACCCACCATCAATGATTTAGAAGGGTTAGTAGCTCAAATCAAGGCTGGCAAATAGGGCTTACTTAAATAT
>NZ_ALWB01000337.1 GCF_000332215.1 Pseudanabaena biceps PCC 7429 | reverse complement strand
GCCAAGAATGGCGGCGCTACGCGCCGCCATTCTTGGCTTGTTTTTTTTAAGCCTTAACAAGTTGTTTTTCAATCAACCCGACCAAACTATTTGTCCAATGATTTGCTAAGTCGAAGGTTTCTGCCTCGACCATTACGCGCATCAGTGGTTCTGTACCAGAAGCACGAACTAAGATCCTGCCCCGATCGCCTAAATCTTGTTCAGCTAAGGCGATCGCTTGGACTAGGGCATCGCAGGACTGCCAATTGCGTCGCTGGTCGCGATCTTCCACGCGCACATTTTTGAGTAATTGGGGAAAAGGATGAAAACTGCGATCCATTAGTTCATCGAGGGGGGCTTTTTGTTTTGCCAGAGCGGCGAGATGTAGTGCTGCTAGCAAACCATCACCACTAACTGCATAGTGACGGCATAGCACATGCCCCGACTGCTCTCCGCCCAGCATGGCTCCCGATCGCACCATTTCCGCATGGACATACTGATCGCCAACGGCTGTCCGTACTAAGTTGCCACCCAGCTTTTGCCAAGCTCTTTCAAAGCCCAGATTTGCCATTACCGTGGTCACGATCTCGCTGTTGGGCAGTTGATTTTTTTCCATCAACTCCTGTCCCCATAGGTACAGGATATAGTCGCCATCGACGATCCGACCATGGCGATCAACAGCCAAAACGCGATCAGCATCGCCATCAAAGGCAAAGCCCATATCCGCATGATGTTCTTTCACGGCTGTGCGTAAGGGTTCGAGATGCGTAGAACCGCAATTCACATTAATCCGATCGCCATCGGGTTCTTGGTGTAAACAAATCACCTCCGCTCCCAGATTCCGAAATACTTGCATCGATACAAGGGTTGCCGAACCATAGGCAAGATCGAGCACCACCTTCAAACCACTTAAATCTGTAGCGATCGAGGTTTGTAAAGACTCTTGATAGCGATCAATTAAATGGGATTTTTCCTGATATTTACCCCAATCCTGAGAGGGCTGAGACAGATTGGCATGACCTCGCGCTTCTAAAACTGCCTCGATCGCCTGCTGGGTTTCGCTACAGAGTTTTGTCCCATTTGCTCCAAAAAACTTAATGCCATTATCCTCTGGTGGATTGTGGCTAGCTGAGATCATGACACCACCAAAAATTTCAGGGGAATTCGCAGTCAGGTAAGCTACCGCAGGGGTGGGGCATAGTCCAATATGCCAAACATCCCAACCTGCTGCGGTTAATCCTGCGGAAATCGCCGTCGATAGCATATCTCCTGAAGTTCGGGAGTCCTGCCCTATCGCGATCGCATTGGCTTGATCCGCACGATCTGCACAATCTTGTTCGACCCGTTCCTTTAAAATTTTGCCTGCACTAATACCGACTTCGAGCGCCAATGTCGCTGTGAGAAAATCACCGACATGACCGCGAATGCCATCCGTACCAAACAATTTCATAAACTCTACTCCACTCACACCTTATACCAAAGTACAAAAAGGCTACGCTATTTTGTGCTTTTAAAACTCTTATAACAATTCACAAAAGTGTTGTCGCACTTTCGTGAATTGTTATAAGGTTTGGGTTTTAATTATGCCCAGCTACTTACAAAAATAAAATCGCTCAAAAAATGGCTCAAAAAATAGCTCAAAAAATGGCTCAAAAAAATGGCTCAAGACTTGAGCCATTTTTTTAAAAGATTATGCTGCTACTTCAAATTTAGGGCGTTGAGTAACAACTTCATCGATCAGTCCATAATTTTTCGCTTCGTAGGGAGACATAAAGAAATCGCGATCAGTATCTTCCGCAATGCGATCGATCGGCTGACCAGTATGGAAAGCCATCAATTCATTGAGACGACTCTTATGGTAGAGAATCTCCTTCGCTTGAATTTCAATATCCGTTGCCTGCCCCTGTGCGCCACCAAGAGGTTGGTGAATCATGATTCTTGTGTGCGGTAATGATAGCCTTTTGCCCTTTGCGCCACCAGTGAGCAAAAAAGCACCCATACTTGCCGCTAGCCCTACACAAATTGTCGATACATCGGGACGAATATGCTGCATCGTGTCGTAAATAGCCATACCTGCGGTCACAGATCCCCCAGGAGAGTTGATATATAAGAAAATATCTTTTTCGGGATCGTCGGCTTCAAGGAAAAGCAACTGAGCAACAATGATATTAGAAATACTATCGTCAACCTGTTGCCCCAAAAATACGATCCGCTCCCGCAGTAGGCGCGAAAAAATATCAAAGGCTCTTTCGCCACGACCAGACTGTTCGATTACGGTTGGGATCATAGTTTATCTTTACGGTTTACTCTCAGTCTATTGTACTGATATGTAATCACCGCTAACCTCTGTCTCTATTCGGATTTCACCCCGTAAGTAGCTGGGCATAATTAATTACAAACCCAAACCCGTAAAGTTGCGCCCCTACGGGGCGCAACTTTACGGGTTTGGGTAATTTATTTTGCACAAGCACTTACCTTTCTATGGTCAAGAATTGGTAGTGCTAGCACTACCAATTCTTGACTGGGAAAAAGTATTAAAAAATCGTGAGTTCGGGATAATTTGAAACGGGGTTTGAGAAAGGGTTTGCTACGCAAACCCTTTCTCAAACACCAAAGGTAAAAGCCTTGCTACGCAAGGCTTTTACCTTTGGTGTTTTAAAATTTGCCAGCTTAACCCGAACTGACGTTAAACAAGTAGTACTTTGTACTGCTTGTTTGATTTTTTTGATTAATTATGGCGATCGCGATAAATTACGTTAGAAACACGATTTTGTTCGCGGGTGAGACGGGCTGCTTCTTGACGGCTCAAATGTCCATCACTGAGATAATTACGACGCTGGGCTTCGATACGTGCTTCACGTTTTTCTAGATTTTTGTATTCGCTTTGGCTGATTGTGCCTTGTTGCACGCCTTTATAAATGCGTTCCTGTTGATTAACTTCGCGATTATAGATCGTACCTGCGGAGGCGGAACTGGGATTGACTAGGCTGAGGGTGCTGACTACTGAAGTAATGGCAAGAATGGGCAGAATCAAGCTTTTCATAATATTACCTTTGGCGATCGCCTTGAATCAAATGTTTAACGCTTTACGCTGATTTAGACATTTGCTCCTAGCCAAAAGGTTCAAGTTATTTTTTGACTGTAATGACGCTTGAGGTTTTTGCTAATGTTATATTTAAATATAACTAATAGATAAATTATGCACACCACAAATCTCCGTAAGGTCGGTGGCTCGATCATGTTGGCGATTCCTCCCGCCGTTCTCGAAATTTTGAACCTACAATCAGGTACAACTGTGGGGGTTGCTGTTGATAATGGCAGACTGATTATTGAACCTCAACTGAAACCACAATATTCACTAGATGAGCTTTTGGCACAATGCAATCCTAATGCTCCGATAACGGAAGATGATTGCGTTTGGCTAGATGTCGAACCTGTGGGTAATGAACTGTGAAACGTGGTGATATTTATCTTGTTTCGCTCGATCCCACGGAAGGACATGAACAACAGGTTACTAGACAATTTCTGATTGTCTCTCCTGATAAATTCAATGCTTTAACTAAAGTTCCGATCGTGGTTCCAATTACATCGGGTGGAAGTTTTGCAAGAACCGCAGGTTTTGCTGTTTCTCTGGATTCTGCTGGAACCCGAACTAAAGGTGTAGTTCGTTGCGATCAACCCCGTCCTATTGATTTATCTGCGCGTAAGGCTCGAAAGTTGGAGAGTGTGCCAGACGAGATCGTTGATGATGTGTTGGCTAGAATTGTTACTCTATTTAGTCCCTTGTAATTTCGCGATCGCTAATAATGCTAAAGGTGCGATCGCCTATTCACTACAAGCTCAAATAATCTGATACAGAAGGGAATTATTTATCATTAGCAAGGATTGATTCTAATATTTCAATAGTTTTTGTCTCGCGCCAATGACGGGTAATCCTTATTTTTCGCGAAATGTAACTTTTCTCATAATGCGGCAACATCAACATAGATATAGTTTTGCGGTTGTTTTAATTGCTCTAAGCCTTCCAATAAATTACGGCGATTAGCTTCTGTGGATAGCAAATATGCGGTTTCATCCATTTCTATTTTTGACTCGATTTCTGATGCAATTAATAAGATTGCTTCGACAATCGTTCCTTCAGGAAGGTCGATTATCGGCATTTCTAGTTTGCCATTTTTGATGATGGCTTTGTATTTGATGGCATTCATAGTCTTTTAAGGCGATCGCTGTATGCGTATTATAGCTATAGCCACTTGCATTAGGATAAATCAAAACCCAGAAGAGAGAGGCGGCGCTTCGCGCCGCCTC
>NZ_ALWB01000336.1 GCF_000332215.1 Pseudanabaena biceps PCC 7429 | reverse complement strand
CGGCGCTTTGCGCCGCAACTCTCTATGCAGTTTACTGACTATAGCTATATTTTGATAGAGCAGCCAAGCTGCTCTATCAAAATTTGGTTCTTTACTTTAGATTCTCTTGAAACAATTCCAAAACATGAATCCAAGCATCCGCCGCCGATTCGGGATGGTAACTCCCCCGACGATCGCAGAAGAAACCATGACCAGCCTTGGCATATCGAAAAATTTTATGGGAGATTTTTGCTTCAACTAAAGCTGATTCTATCTTATCCACATCTGTGAGTGGAATTCCCTTATCTTCTTCACCAAAGAAAGCATAGATCGGTGCTTTAATTTCCGCAGTACGGTGAATCGTCGGTTCGCCGCTTGAATTGCCGCTTGAATTGCCGCTTGAATTGCCGCTTGAATTGCCAAGAGTAGAACTAGGAATGCCACCACCATAAAAGGAGGCAGTTGCTTTAATCTCTGGTAATGTCGCAGTCAAGTACACCACATGACCGCCAAAGCAGAAGCCAATCGCGCCGATCGCCTCACCCTTGACATTAGACAAGCCCTTGAGATAGGCGATCGCTGCTTGAATATCGCTAAGGATTTCATCCGCCTTAGTCTGATCCTTCAAACCTCGCCCTACTTGAATATCTTCAGGGGCATAATTTGACTCAAAATTAGGAGCAGTGCGTTGAAATAGGGCAGGGGCGATCGCCACATATCCTTCCTTTGCCAAACGTTCTGCTACCTCTCGAATATGAATATTCACACCAAAGATCTCTTGTAAAACAACTACTGCGGGGAAAGTACCTACGCGATCGGGTTCGGCAAGGTAAGCATCAATTAGCAAATCACCATTAGCGATCTGTACGCGAGAAGTCCGAATCTTAGAGTTATCTTGAGTTGGATTATCTTGAGTTGGATTATCTTGAGTTGGATTATCTTGAGTTGGATTAATAGTTTCAGTAGTCATAATTTATAATGCGTATATACTGCGTGAATATTGTGTATTAAAAACCAAAACCAGAGATTGTACCGACCGCGTAGTAGTCGATACGCTCTTCTAGGTATGCTGAGCTACTTACTTGTTAGCCACAATTTTAAGAGATTCAGGGGTAATCGCTGCATACTGCTCAGTTGTCAGAGCCGCATCCTTGATATCGATCTTCTTGGGAATCACTTTCTCTTGAGCGAACAAATCTGCAATATTTTGCTGTTCTTCTAGTACTTGAGGAGTGATGGCACGCAAGCGATAGCTCGCACGGCTGGAAACAATCTCATAAATTTGGGGATCGATCTTCAGGATTGGAGAGACTAACTTCACAACTTCAGGACGGTTTGCTTCAGCCCATTCACCATTTTTGTCAATCTCTTCTAAAATAATTCGCAATGCTTCAGGATTTTCGGTCGCAAAACTACGCGAGGCAATATAAAATCCGCCTTGAGTTGCAATTTTGTTCGCATCCCTAAGCACGCGCGCTTCAGCTTTTGACTGCACGAAAGCCAAATATGGATCCCATGTTACCCAAGCATCAATTCGACCTTGAATAAACGCTTCTCTCGCATCTACAGGAGGCAAGGTTACAGCCTGAATATCGCTATACTTGAGCCCCACTTCATCCAACGCCTTAATCAATAGGTAATGGGAAGCGGAACCCTTTTGGAAAACGACTTTTTGTCCCTTAAGGTCAGCAACACTTTTGATGGGTGAATCTTTCTGAACAATAATCGCGCTTCCCTTGCCTTCACTGGGTCTACGACCTGAAACATACACTAGTGAGGAACCTGCAGCTTGGGCAAAAATTGGTGGGGTCTCACCGACAGAGCCCAGATCGATCTTGCCCACATTAAGTGCTTCCATCAATTGAGGACCAGCGGCGAACTGCGACCATTCAACTTTTACGCCCAGTGGTTCTAGTCGCTTTTCTAGGACTCCTTTGACCTTGACGATATCGCCAGCAGTCTGATAGCCCAAACGAACCACTTTGGTTTTGATGACAACTGGTTTTGCTTCATTCTTGGCGATCGATGGGGACGATATCGCCACTTGGTTTGAATAATTACTACAACTCGTTAAAGCAGTTGATAAGGCTATCACACTAGGAATTACCAATAGGGTAATTTGTTTGAAGATTGATTTTTGTTGAGATTTAAGTTGTTGAATTTGTTTAACTAATGTGACCATGAAAGACAAAAGCTCCGAACAAGGCTAATATTGCTTCTTATGCCAAGTTAAGAAATGGCTACGTCACTTCTTAACTTAAAAACCCTTACTAGGTTTAGTTTTTAATTCACAAAAGTGTTAAGTACCTCAGCATAATTAAAATCCAGAGCTAAAACCTGCGGCGCACGCTGCGCGTGCGCCGCAGGTTTTAGGATTTTATATTTAATTAAGCCCACCGACTTATCAGCCTTTCGTGAATTGGTATTACTCCCTTCCCAGTGAAGAATTAGACGTTGCGGCGCGAAGCGCTGCAACGCTGATTATTGGTTTTTGATGTCTATTTCTTTGGTGGGAAGGGAGTAACTATAATTTCGGGCAGAGAAATCTAAGAATTTCCCTGCCCGAAATTATCTAAAATGGACGGCTACCAGCAAGGCTAATGCGCTTCAGAACTCTACGTTCGCTGGGATCGAAGGCAGTGCGACGATGCAGAGTTGATTGGTTATCCCAATACACAATATCGCCTACAGACCATTTATGCTCGTAATAGAACTTGGACTGGTTGAGATGCTCGCGTAATTGAGCAATTAGCGCCGAACCCTCCTCTGGATCGACTCCCACTAAGGATACTTCTGTCTCATAGCCGAGACTGAGAACCTTTAATCCACTTTCAGGATGAGTACGCACAAGGGGATGGGGAAATACAGGAGCGACCAGTGGCGTGCTCGTGTCAGTGCGATATAAACGCCTAGGCGAATTAGAATTACGAACGAAGGGATTGTAGGTAATTAACTGTAAATCTTTAATCCGTTCCTTCGTTGCAGCATCTAGGGATTCATAGGCAAGATTGAGGTTGAGCCAAGCTGTTTCACCACCCTTAGTTGTCACTTCTTCGGCATAGAGAAATGAACCACTTGAAGGATAGGGTGTCCAATGGTGATCGGCATGAAAAGAAAGTTCTCCAGTCCCCGTAAAACCACCTTCGATATTTGCTACGGGAATGACCACTGGTGTAACCCCTGTTTTAGAAGCGAGGACGGGAGTTTCGTCAAGGGGAACGAATAGATCGCCAAAGTAATAGGCAAAATTCTTTAGCTGCTCGTCAGTTAATTTCTGATTTTTAAAAATGAGAATGTGATAGTTGCGATGGGCTTGCTTTAGGCGCAAAATCGTGACGGGATCGACAGGTTTACTTGCATCTAAGCCAGTAACGACGGCTCCTAAAGGTGCATCCAGAGGCGTAATACTTACCTCCTGTGCTGTATTTAAAGCGATCGCGGGAAGGGTGACAGTCATATTTTTAAACGCTATATTCCAAATTGGCAAATAGAAAATTTGTTTGTAAGTAGCTAAGGATAAGTAAACTTAAAACCTAGAAGAGCGTGCCGCCCGCTGCGCGGGCGGCA
>NZ_ALWB01000335.1 GCF_000332215.1 Pseudanabaena biceps PCC 7429 | reverse complement strand
AAACCCAGTAAGGGTTTTAAAATCACAAAATGGCGTAGCCATTTTGTGATTTGGTATAAGTGAATATATCTACAATATGAATATGTATTTTCAATATGTATTTCCCAATTCTTTATTCTTTTAGACGATGTCCCTATGCAATTCGAGCCAGAATGGCTCTCGCTTATGCAGGCATTAAGTACGAGTTAAGGGAAGTCTCTTTAAAAAATAAACCTCAGCCCATGCTTGATATTTCCCCAAAAGGGACTACGCCTGTAATGCAGGTGTTTACTGAGAAAGACTTTCAGGTTTTAGAAGAAAGCCTTGATATTATGAATTGGGCAATTCAAAAAAACGATCCTTTCGATTGGCGTGATTTATCAGATGACGATGCGACGATCGCTAAATATTTAATTGCGACTAATGATCGCGAGTTTAAAATTGCCTTAGATCGCTACAAGTATCCCAATCGGTTTCCTGAAAAAACGCAGGAATTTTATCGCCTCCAAGCTGAGGAGTTTCTGCAAGTTTTAGAGCTGCAACTAAAAAAGCGATCGCCAGAACAAGATCGTAATTTTTTAATTAGCGATCGTCAAACCTTCGCCGATGTTGCCATCTTTCCCTTTATTAGACAATTCGCCTATGTCGATATCGATTGGTTTCAATCAAGCCCCTATCAATGCTTGCAGCGCTGGCTCCAATGGCATGAAACGAGTGCGCTGTTTGAGTTAGTGATGCAAAAGTATCCTGTTTGGATACCTGAGCAAGAAGCAGTCATAATTAATATGAATTAAGAGATAACCCCAAAGATGAGTGGCGGCGCGAAGCGCCACCACTCATCTTTGATTTTGACAGCAGCTATAGGGTATAAAATGGTGTAGGAAGTTGACACAGATTGCCTTAGGGTAATGCCTTGACCAACTCCCATAATGAATATGGAGCTAATAGTATGAAATCCCTTGCCCTTTTGAGTGTTTCTGACAAAACAGGACTACTCGAGCTTGCCCGCGAACTATCAAACACTTATAATTTTCAGTTAATTAGTAGTGGTGGGACTGCTAAGGCACTCAAGGCGGCAGAACTTGAAGTTACAAAGGTTTCCGACTATACAGGCGCACCTGAAATTTTAGGCGGACGAGTAAAAACCTTACACCCACGCATTCACGGTGGTATTTTAGCCAGACTCGATCTACCTGAACACCAACAAGATCTGGCTGACAATGCGATCCAACCAATTCGGATTGTGGTTGTTAACCTCTATCCATTTGCAGAAACGATCGCTAAGCCCGATGTTACCCTTGAAGATGCGATTGAAAACATTGATATCGGCGGACCAACCTTAATCCGGGCCTCGGCAAAAAATTACCGCCACGTTGCCGTATTGTCCAGCCCCAGCCAGTATGCAGAATTCCTTGCCGAACTGAAGGCAAATAATGGGGAAACAACCCTAGAGTTTCGTCAGAAATTAGCGATCGCGGCTTTTCAGCATACCCAGTCCTACGATCAAGCGATCGCGACATATTTAGCCAATCCCCAGAGTACTAATCCAGAACAGGAACCTGCAAATACCCTGTCCTCATCCTATACCCTACTTTGCAATAATCCTAAGCCTTTGCGCTATGGCGAAAATCCCCACCAACCTGCCACATGGTATCAGGTTGGTGCAACCCCGAAGGGATGGTCAGCCGCACAACAGTTACAGGGCAAGGAACTTAGCTTCAATAATTTATTGGATCTAGAAGCAGCAAGGAGTATTATCGCTGAATTTAGCGATGATCGCCCCTGTGCCGTCATCATCAAACACAATAACCCCTGTGGTGTGGCGATCGCCTCTACTATTGCGGAAGCCTATCAAAAAGCTTTTGATGCGGATGCCACCTCTGCTTTTGGCGGAATCGTCGCTCTCAATCGTCCCATTGACGAAGAAACTGCCAATCTGCTCAATAAAACCTTTCTCGAATGTATTGTCGCTCCAGCCTGCGTCCCAAGTGTGACAGCAATTTTGAGCAAAAAAACAAATTTACGGGTGCTAGTTCTGTCTGATTTCAAACAAGGTTCCCATGAAACCGTGAAGACGATCGCTGGCGGAATGCTCGTTCAGAGAGCGGATGATGAGCCAGTCAAACCTGAGACATGGCAAGTGGTTACCCAGAAGCAACCTACGCCCGATCAGTTACAAGAGTTGATTTTTGCTTGGAAAGTGAGTCGTCATGTCAAATCTAATGCGATCGCTATTACCAAAAACTTGACCACCTTGGGTATCGGTGCAGGACAAACGAATCGGATTGCTTCCGCCAAAATTGCGATCGAGCAAGCTGGTGAAAATGTAAATGGGGCTTTCCTTGCTAGTGATGGCTTTTTTCCCTTTGATGACTCGGTAAGGACGGCGGCGGCAGCAGGGATTGTCGCGATCGTTCAACCTGGAGGCAGTATGCGGGATGATAGTTCGATTAAAGCCGCTGACGAACTAGGATTGATTATGGTATTCACTGGCGTGCGCCACTTCCTCCATTAAGTAGTTTACGCACCTTACACAACAAAAAATTAGTGGTGGTGCAATGCCCCACCACTAATTGACTCTAAAATTTTACGTAAAAAAAGGATGCAATGCGCCCTTTTTTACGTATAGCTGTCGCTGTACTAGGACATAAACCCCAAGAATTGACTGGCGGCGCGAAGCGCTGCCAGTCAATTCTTGGGGTTTGATTTGCGTTAAATCAAGTGACTGTAGCTATAATTTGAAACGGGCTTTGAGAAAGGGTTTGCGTAGCAAACCCTTTCTCAAAGCCCAAAAGTAAAAGCCTTGCGAAGCAAGGCTTTTACTTTTGGGCTTTTAAAATTTGTCAGCTTGACCCGAACTGACGTTTTTTACTGTGCAGTTCTTACTGTGCAGTTTTTACTGTGCAGTTTTTACTGTGCAGTTTTTACTGTGCAGTTTTTACTGTGCAGTTGTTGGTAAGACTGCTACTGATTTAGCGTTCGGGGCTTTAGCTTGGAGAAACTGGGTTTCTTTTACGGCTTGATTGGATAGAGAGAAGAGAGGATTAGAAGCAATACCCGCGATCGCTGTGAAGATCAGCGTAAAGACGATCGCCGCTTGCAGAGGCTTCATACCCACTTGAGTCCAAGTAATAGCTGGATAGTTTTTGACTGAATCAGACATTTCTTGAGGCTCCTTAACTACCATCATCTTGACGACGCGGATGTAGTAATAGAGAGAAACCACACTCATGACCAGCGCCAACAAAACTAGGCCATAGGCATGAGCCTGCCAACCTGCCCAGAAGATGTAGAGCTTACCAAAGAAGCCTGCGAGGGGAGGAATACCACCGAGCGAGAGGAGGCAAATACTCAAAGCAAGGGTTAGTAAAGGATCTTTTTGGTATAAGCCACTATATTCACTGATCTGGTCAGTTCCCGTGCGTGAAGCAAACAGAATGATGCAAGCAAAGGCTCCCATATTCATAAACAGATACAGGATCAGGTAAAACACCATACTGGAATAGCCCGCTTCGGAATCGATCGCCATGCCCAACATGACGAATCCCGCTTGTCCGATAGAGGAGTAAGCCAACATCCGCTTCATGCTGGTTTGCGCGATCGCCACCACATTACCCAAGACCATACTCAAGACAGTCAAGACCACGAACACGTAATGCCATTGCAGAGAAGCAAGAGGAAATGCAGTAATCAAAAATCTGAGCGCAAGTCCAAAACCAGCTACCTTAGAGCCGATCGACAAAAAGGCAACTACAGGTGTGGGCGAGCCTTCGTAAACGTCAGGTGTCCATTGGTGGAAAGGGACTGCTGAAAGCTTAAAGGAAATCCCCGCAATTACAAACACCATCGCAATGATCAGCGCAGTATTGCTAACGGTAATTTTTGAAGCGATCGCCGTTAGCGAGGTTTCGCCGCCAGAGAGTCCGTAAAGCAACGACATGCCATAGAGAAAAATTGCCGAACTTGCCGCACCAACCAATAAGTACTTCAGTGCAGCCTCGTTAGAGCGCGGATCGCGTTTGGTGTATCCCGAAAGCAAGTATGACGAAATACTCAAGGTTTCAAGGGCGACAAATACCATCACCATTTCGTCAGCACCAGTTAAGAACATCGCTCCTAACGTGGCACTAAGCAAAATTACCAGATATTCACCTACCACTACCCCCGACTGCTCTAAATAACGAATAGAAACGAGGATCGTTAATAGAGTGGACAGGACGATAACGGCACGAAAAATAATGCTGAGTTTGTCACTATTAAAACTGCCCAAAAAGGCGATCGGATTTTCTAAGCCCGTCCATTGCCACACAAGGGCAGCAGTGGAGGCGATTAAACCAGCGATCGCAATATATGGGAGAACATTTGCCGATTTGCGCCCCGATGCAATCAGATCGACGATCAGTACGAGTACTAATGTCCCAATGACAATTAGTTCTGGCAAAATCGCGCCACTATTGAGCAGGGCATTGAGACTTGCTGTATCCATACTTAATTTATGTATTGTTGCTATGGCAATTGTACCTAGATTTTGGTAGCAATTAGTGCTCGTAGATTTTATGGCAAGCATAAATAAAAAGCATAAATCACCCAAATAAATCACCCAAATAATACCAAGTTAAGAAATGGCTACGCCATTTCTTACAGCAATTATTGATCAAACGAACCACAAGGAAATTTTTGAAAGCGTTGCAAAGCAACGCTTTCAAAAATTTCCTTGGTTTGGGTTTGAGCGCGAAGCGCTGTAACTTGGTATTATGGCTCGATCGCTTGCAAAACTGCTTTGGGCAAAAGCTTATCCTTAAACCACAATGTCATCCCAGTATTCTCGCTCACCTTGACT
>NZ_ALWB01000334.1 GCF_000332215.1 Pseudanabaena biceps PCC 7429 | reverse complement strand
AATTAAACCCCAGAAGAGCGTACCGCCCGCATAACGGGCGGTACGCTCTTCTGGGGTTTAAGATTACTTATGCTTGGCTAGTTAAATAAGTATTTTTAACTAAACCTGAACTATGTTAGAGGGAGGAAATATAATGTTACTAATTTAACAAAAATTTTTCTTTCGGAGTCTCAATGATCGGACATACTCTTGTAGATAATCTCAGAGAAGATTTCCAAAACGTTACAAGTACTTCTATCTCGACTCTCGCAAATATTTGGGCAAAGAAGTATATTCAAAATTTACAGGTCGATAAACCCAAGCAGAGTATTCAATCTAACGATCTGGGGGAAATTTTATCATCAGAGCGGCGGGCAGCTACAGCCGCAAATCTCTTACAATCCCTGCGTTTTTCTAGCGCGCAAGCTTGGGCAAAGACTGAAACCCTATTGATGGGACAGTTGCAAGCTCACGGTATATCCGCAGATTTAATCGATCCTTGGCAAATTGCTACGGATTCGCGTTTTTTATTGGATTCGGCTCTCAAAGTTTATACCGAGAATGCTAACAATCGTCTGTTGGAAATAGATTTGCCCGAGGATGGACAATATCAGCGACTCGAAACCTATACTCAGCTACCAACGGTTGGACAGCTATCTGTGGCGATCGCTCAAAATGTCGGCAAGATTCGCAAAAAATATACATCCGTTGATCCGCGTACCATTGGTTTTGTCAGTATGCAATTTCACTACAGCGGGCAGATGCTGCTGAACGCCCTTCCGCCTCTAGAGAAATTGATGGTGAACTCTTACTTCAAGGTAATTGACGATCACCTTTATATGCCATTGCAAAGATGCTACGAGGCCGCAGGAGATCTCGAATATGATGACATCGCGCTCGAGTCCGTTCGCCATTTACTCTCCCTGACCAGTGAAATTGCTCGCCAAGTCTCACAAAAGACCTTGATTATGCATTCGGACTATCAATGCTATAGCGGCGTGCTGAGTTCGCCTCAAATTCGGATTTCTAGTCTGCGCGACATTGAGATGTTTCAAGTTTATCTCTGTCTTTGCGTATTAGAAAAGAGTGTATCTTCGATTCAGCAAGAGCTTTTTCCCCTTTGTATAATGCTCTATCCTCCTTTAAAGGTGAGTTGGGAATTGGTAAGGACTTTACTCAGACTCCTCTCTCAAGAAATGCATACCCATCTCGATGAGAGGCATGTCAAGGAATTTGAGCCCTATCTGACGGCTTTGAATGAAATGTTTGGTGATGATGTGCTGCCTGAAGCCTGATAATAATAAAGCTGAGCAGATTAAGTCGATAAACTTGTTAGAAAAAAACGCCAAAAGCGTGACTTTTCTAACAGGTTGAGACTTGATATCTTCAGTAAAGAAAAGCTAAGAACAGAAAAAAATCAAGCATGACCTGTATTTGTACGATTAGCCAAGCGATCGCCATTACATCGGCAACGGTTGCCAATATTGACGAAAACACGCGAAACAATATAGAAATAAGGGGCGTTATTTCCGATAGTCGCAAACTTGGAGCTGGCGAGTTGTTTGTGGCTTTAACTGGCGAAAATTTTGATGGTCATGTTTTTGTTGCCGCAGCGATCGCTCAAGGAGCAGTAGCCGCAATTGTGAGTCGGCAGTGGGCTAACTCAGATGCGGCAACTGGGCTACCGCTCCTAGCGGTTGACGATACTCTTACCGCCTATCAGGAACTAGCGCGTTGGTGGCGATTGCAGTTTTCACGCCCCGTCATTTCTATTACAGGTTCTGTTGGTAAAACCACCACTAAAGAAATGATTGCGAGTATGTTGGCTTGCTATGTGGCTCCCGACAAGCAAGTTCATAAAAGTCAAGCCAATCATAATAATGATATTGGCGTAGCCCAAACCCTATTAGCGATCGCCCCCGATCAGAATGATTTTGTGGTGGTGGAAATGGGAATGCGTGGTTTAGGGGAAATTGAGCGACTTGCCAAAATTACTTTGCCCACAGTTAGTGTAATTACCAATGTGGGTACGGCTCATATTGGTAGATTGGGTTCACGAGAGGCGATCGCCCAAGCTAAATGCGAACTCCTTGCGGAAACCCCGATCGATGGCACTGCAATTCTCAATGCAAGTAATGAGCTGTTACTAGAAGCAGCTACCAAAGTCTGGCAGGGCAAAACCATTACCTATGGCTTAGGTATTGGCGATGTTAATGGGGAACTCATCAATAACAAATTGCATGTCGAAGGTTTGATATGGGAATTACCCTTGCCAGGTCGCCACAATGCTTTAAATTTTCTCGCAGGTTTAGCCGTTCTCAAAGCCCTCAATCTTGATTGGGCTCAGACATTGCAAGGCATTGGCAAGCTCGATCTGCCCTTTGGCAGAGCGCAGCTATACGAATTACCGCAAGATGTGATGATTCTCGATGAAACCTACAATGCTTCTCCCGAAGGGATGCTAGCAGCTTTGCGTCAATTAGCCGATATGCCTGCAAAGCGTCATTGGGCAGTATTAGGAACCATGAAAGAGTTAGGAGCTATGTCTTCCCAATTGCACCGACAAGTGGGCGAAGCGATCGGTAAATTAGGAATCGAAGGTGCCATTATTTTGACTGATGGTGAGGCAGATGCCATTCTGTCTGGAGCCAATGGTTCGTTGAAATATGCGATCGCCTGTCAGTCTTACGACGACATTACCCAAACCCTCTTGCAAAAAGTCGAACGTGGCGATCGCATTCTTTTCAAAGCATCGCGATCCGTTGGGATGGATCATGTTGTCAAAGCATTTCGCGAAACTTGGCACTAGAGAGAGAATGGTGGCGCTTTGCGCCGCCATTCTCTTGAAGCCCCCATATATTCACTTAACAAACCCAATAGAGAGTTGTGGCGCTTCGCGCCGCAACTCTCTATTGGGTAGCGCATTGCGCTCAAAGCCAAACCAAGGAAATTTTTGAAAGCGTTGCGAAGCAACGCTTTCAAAAATTTCCTTGGGGTTCGTTTGATCGATAATTGCTGTAAGTGAATATAGCTATAACTATGCGGAACTACTCAATAACCTTTGGATAGTTGCAGTTAGATGGGAGAGTTGTACGGGTTTTGCCAAATATTCATTGGCTCCAACAGCCATACATTTCTCGCGATCGCCTTGCATTGCCAGAGCTGTTAGTGCCACAATGGGAATATGTTTGAGAAAGGGATTGGCACGGATAATTTCAATCGCCGCAATGCCATCAAGTACAGGCATTTGGATATCCATAAGCACGAGATTGGGCTTTTGGGCGATCGCTAGATCGATTGCTTCTTGACCATTAGCCGCTAAAATCACCCGATATCCTCGACTAGTTAAGTAATTGGCAAAGGTTTCAATATTAATTGGATTATCATCGGCCAACAAAATTAGAGGGTTAATTAATAAATCCTGCTCTGAACCATTCTCTAATAAATTATTCTCTAGGTTCTCTAGGCTCTCTTTACGGCGTTGCACAAATGAGAGATGAATGAGTAAATAAAAGATAACGAGTTTTAGCAATGAAAAACAATGAAATGTCCAAAGTGTGGTTCAACACATATTCGTAAAAATGGGAAACGAGGAGACAAACAAAATCATATTTGTGCTG
>NZ_ALWB01000333.1 GCF_000332215.1 Pseudanabaena biceps PCC 7429 | reverse complement strand
TGCGGCGCACGCGCAGCGTGCGCCGCAGGTTTTAGATCTGGATTTTAATTATGATGAGGTACTTACGTAGCCGAAATTTGTTACTGATAGGAGAATTTAGTTGCGGAGATATCATCACAAGTTCGGAGGTAATATCAATTCACGAAAGTGTTGTCACACTTTCGTGAATTAAAAACCAAACCCAGTAAGGGTTTTCAAAGCTCAAAATGGCTACGCCATTTTGAGCTTTGGTATAAGAAGTTAAATTGGAGATTAGGGCGATCGCATTAAGTAGCGAAGAAACCCAAAATCAGAAAGTGTACTGCCCGCTACGCGGGCGGTACGCTTTCTGGTTTTGGGTTTAAATCATGCTGAACTACTTATTACAGCGCTTTGCGCTCAAACCCAAACCAAGGAAATTTTTGAAAGCGTTGCGAAGCAACGCTTTCAAAAATTTCCTTGTGGTTCGTTTGATCGATAATTGCTGTAAGTCTTTAAAGAATCTTTAAGAATCATTAAAGAATTAATCTCTTAATCTTTAGATTAAGGAGCAATAGCAAGAATTGATAGCAATAGGCTACTATTTTGATGTGAAATATCAGAGAGTCATCCGAGTATGCAGTTAAAAAGTGTCGTTCAACCCTTTGGTGAAGTCAATGTTTATCCTCAAAACAATGGAGATATTGACATCGTTGCAACTATTCTGATGGTTCCAGACATTGAGGGTGCTAGGGTCGGTCTAGCCTTGGATGGTTCGGCATCCATGAAGAAAATCTATGGCATTAGTGGAGTTGTGAGCAGTTTCTTTGCCAGTGCTGCCGTTACCCACAACGTTGTCGAGCCCGTAGCAAGGGTCATGGTGAAATACCTTGCTAATTTTGCGGCAACGGGTAGGGTCGATCTCATCAATTGGGCCTGTGGAGCGGCGGGAGAACTCATTGAGGATCTGGGTAGCTTTAGCGGTGAAGAGATCGAGCAGTTATCCATCAAAGGACCAAAGATCCCTTGGGGAACTGGAACAAAACTATTACCACCATTGCGATATTTTATTAACAAATATAAAGCCGCACCAGCGATCGGCGTTAAACAACCTGCTGCCATCTGTCTGATTATTACTGATGGCATTATCGAGGATCTCGAAGAGGTCAAAGAATACTGTTTTAAGTATGCTCTAGAAATTGCCGATCGCACTAAACCATTTATTAAACTGCTACTCATTGGTGTGGGCAAAGAAATCGACGAAAAGCAACTTGAAGAATTAGACAATATGTTTGAAGGCAGTCCTGTTAAGGATGCAGCAGGTCGCGATATCGATCTTTGGGACTATCAAGTTGCCGATGACATTCAAATTTTGGAACAGATTTTCAAGGAATTTGTGTCTGCGGAAACAATTGTGACCCATTATGGAAGGATTCTCAATCAAGCAGGTAAGGTTTGCGAAGAGTATAGTTTGGGAGTACCTGCGTTGATGCGCTTTAGGCTGCCTGCGGGTTCGACAGCATTTACCCTTGAGTTTTCGGGGGGCAACGTGACCCAAGATATTACGGAAGCACTTCCTAAGGATACTGATTTTCCTATCCTTACCTAGTCTGCCCAGCAAACGCTATGAAAAGAGGTTCTGGATGAGAGAGTAATATCGATCGCCATAAACATAAATCATAAACATAAATCATAAATATAAATCATAAATTTAGCTATAAACAAAGCCCAAATGGATAGCCATGCTGCATGAAAATAATTCCGAGACTAATGAATTAGGTGAATTAGGACGTGAAGTTGGTGCAATCAAAGATGAAGTAAAAATTAACCCCAAGAGCTTCCAGATGCCAGCTAATCTGGTAGCAAACGAGTTTGGGGAAGTGAATGTTTTTCGCGATCGCTTCCCATCACCTAACAATCCCATTCCTAACGATCCCATTCCGCAATGTCGAGTGGAATTCACGATCGCGATGGAGCCAGAGGGAAAATTTGCCGAAGGATGGCGGACTGGTTTAGCCCTAGATGCCAGTGCCTCGATGAAACGAGCCTATGGTCGCAAGGTAGAAGCAAGAGTCGATCCCGAACTCTTGACAGCCTATATTAAAGAGGGTCGATTGCGATCCTATTTAGAGGATGGCGAGCCCATTCGCAAAATCCAACGAGATGCCTTTGCCGAAATCAAAGAGCGCGGATATGAGGTTAACTATACGGAAAATATCTTGCAGCCCTTGGTGCAAAACTTTACGGCTTACTTAGCCGAGAACTTGGATGGAACAGGAAAAACATCGCTACTCTATTGGGGCTGTGGTGCGGGGGATGAAATCCAAGTTTTGGGAGAATTTGATGCCGTAAGCTGTCAGCAATTAGCGATCGCTGGTCCCGCCACCTTTAAACTGGGAAAGACAACTAAGCTTCTACCCGCGATCGCCTATTTTGTCGATCGCAATCGTCAAGCTCCACGCGGTATTTATATCTTTTTGACCGATGGCAGAATTGATGATTTAGAGCAGGTCAAAAACTACACCAAGGAGCTAGCCCTAGAGATTGCGGTCGGGAAGCGAAACTATTTGAAATTGATTTTGATTGGAATTGGTAATGATGTCGATCGCTATCAATTGCAGGAGTTAGACGATCTCGATACGGGTTTAGATATCGATTTGTGGGATTACAAAATTGCTAGCGAGATGACCAGTCTCACGCAAATATTTGCGGAAGTCGTCAATGATCATCAGATTATTGCCGCGAATGGCGCGATCTATGACGATCGCGGCAACTGTGTCAAAGCCTATACCCATGGCTTACCTGCCCGAATAGACTTTATGATGCCCCATGACTGCCAATGGTTTGAGCTAGTAGTAGGCGATCGCCGTATTCGCCAATCGGTAGTTTTAGGTGCGGAGACTGCGGCGATCGCGCCTTTAGCCGCGAAGAAACTATGGGATTTTGAGACTCTGATACAGGAACCTAATTCAGCGTTAGTCGTTGTGCAGCCCTCTGTGATTAACGATCAACCAAAGTCAACAAACCTATGGAAAATCCTTGCGGCTGTATTGATTGGGATGGCTTTTGCGGGAACGGCGATCGCTTTTGGGATTTTAATTAAGCGATCGGATGATAGCAAATTACAAAATGCTTCTATTCCCACAATCGTCAAAGAATCCATAATTGAATCGGAAGTAAGTTCAAGCGATCGCCCTAGTAATACTACTGGTCTAAATAATCCATCTAAAGCTAATCCATCTAAAGCTAATCCATCTAAAGCTAATCCATCTAAAGCTAATCCATCTAAAGCTAATCCCGATGATGGCAAATCTATTTCTAATAATCCTAATAGTCCAGACATCACCAACGGTAATAATAAGCTCGGCAATAATAGAACCAACCCTAGCAATGATAAATCGCTTGATCGCTCTGCTAGCAATAGCTCCGAGAAAATCACTGATGATAACTCTAGCAATAAGTCATCAGTCACTAAAGCAGAAAATAATTCAATCAATAGCCCCCAGAATAACGTCCAGAATAGCACCCAGAATAGCGCCCAGAGAGGAAATGGGATCAACCCTACGGGTAGTTTCACAAAAATAACGGGTGATCTTGCGCTAAAGACTGCATTCCCCAATTTCCTCAAGCCTAATCCTAATATCGATAGTAATGGGAAAGATCCCAATTCTCGTAATACCAATTCAGGCAATTCAGCCAATAGTTCTCTCAATAATTCTCTCAATAATATAAATTCAGGGACTCCATCCCAAAATGGCGATCGCCTTGTGAATTCGATTTTGCCAGTGGTCAATCCTGACTTAGAGGTAACCATCTTTTTTCCCTCCGACGAATCGCAACTACTCCCACCCGAAGAAGCCAAAATCGATAGTTTCTGGACAAAGGTACAGGGACGACGCGGCGTAATTCAGGTCAGCGGTCACACCGATACCACTGGAGACTATGCCTATAATCTCGACCTATCCCAAGCAAGGGCGAATGAGGTGGTGAGAATCCTCCGCGATCGCGGACTTGATAATAACTACAAGGTCACATTTGAGGCTCTATCTTGGTTGCAACCGCTCAAGAAAAATAACACCGCAAGGGATAACGCCTTTAACCGTCGCGTAGTTTTACAATTTAAAGAGCAACGATAACCAGCACTGGTTATCGTTGCTCTTTAACTAAGTAGCTAGGCATAAGTAAACTTACAGCGCTTTGCACTCAAACCCAAACTAGGGAAATTTTTGAAAGCGTTGCAAAGCAACGCTTTCAAAAATTTC
>NZ_ALWB01000332.1 GCF_000332215.1 Pseudanabaena biceps PCC 7429 | reverse complement strand
AAATCAAATCCACCATCGGTAACAGAATTAATCACCTGAGATACCTTGAGTTGTAAAAGCTCCAAATTAGACATCGCATCAGGAGTAATATCCCCAGACTTAATTAGAGTATGGGAAATATCACCCAGATCAAAATCCGACAAAAAGTAAATAACATCACCCTGATTAAAGCGATCGCCCGCCTTCCTGCCAAAACACTGCATAACGGTAGCCAAAATATGGCGATCGATAAACGCCGCAAAAGCAGGATCTTTATCCACAGGATGTAACCCCGTCATCGCCACATAATCAGCACGAAGCATCGCAATATTGGCACAGGGAGTCCCGACAATTACAAAGGTTTTGGCATCTTTAAAATCATTAGAACCACGAGAATCGCGGAACCAAAAACCATCTTGACTCTTGGCAAACTTTTTAAAATCAATCACCCTAGTAGTGGGATCAAGATTGACAAGATGAGCAATAATCGCCTCAACCTTAGCCATCTTTTCCTCACGACGCTGCAACCCCAAACGCCCCAGATTATGCACCTGAAAAATCGGCGGTATCACCAATTCACCAGCTTGCTTAATCCTATGAACAGGAGCATCAAGCCGCATTTCCAGATCAGTCACATCAATCGTCGCATCCAGATAAAGATTAGCCACCGACCTATGAGCAATATCGCGCAAGCGCTCATCCAAAAGAGACACCGTTAACCGCTCATATTGAATATGCAAATCCCCATGAGCGATCGCCCCAGTAAGAATATCCAAAAACTCAACCAACCACTGCTTCAAAACCTCACGGTCAATCTTCTTCTCAATTTCATGACTATTAAGAGTAGTCGCGTGCTTCAGCAAAGAATTAACCCTAGCCAACTCGCGCTTATCCCTACCCTTAACATTTTCAAACTCAGAATCTGCAATCCCATCAACCGTATCCAGAATTGAGAGATCTGGTTTTAGCAAATCCGCCAGCAAAGTCGTATCAATAATTTCAGGAATAGCAGACTTAATCCCATGAAAATCCAGACCATGATAGGACTTATCAGCCAATAACCCATGCAACTTATTTAGAACATCAATGATTTGCTGCTTATGGACAAGACTAGAGCGAGAAATCACAGCGATCGCCCGATCTACATCCTCACGACCAACCGAAATCTGACGCATCGTTGTCAAACTTTCTGACACCTCCTCCCATACCAGCAAAGTTTTCGAGTAATCAAACTCAGCGGGACTAGGCAAACTCATTGGGTGTGATCGCAGGATTTTAGAATTAAAAGCGATCGCCCGTTTATGCTTAAAGCCAAACCCATCACCCGAACTACCACGGCAAGCATTGAGTAAAGGGCAAGTCTCGCAAATAATCTTGGTATCAGCGATCGCCTTGTCGCGCAGAGCAGCGATCGCCCCAGTACGAGAGCAATTTGCCTGAGTATCTAAAGACTCGCCCGACTTAGCACGACGTAATTTCCCTGATTTATGAGTCAAGCCATTGTGACGAGCAGGCAGAATCGCCCAATCCTGCAAAGTGGAAGTTGTAACATTGCGCGAATCATTAGATATATAGATGATCCTTTCAACACCATCAAATAAATCAGGACGTAAGCGCCCCGCATCATAGCTTTTACCCGTACCCGTCGCTGAAGCATCAAGGACATGTTTGTGAGTTAATAATGAATCTCGCCAAGTTTCTAGCCTTTTTCCTGACTCATATTCAAATTGGGGTAATGACGATTGAAGCGATCGCTTAACCTTATTAGCAAAACCCTTAGCCTTATCTTTCGGAAAAATCTTATCCTTCAACCACTGGAACGGTGAAAATTTAGGCTTAGGCTGATAATTAGCAATTTGGAAAAACTGCTCAACTGTCAAAAGCTGAATTGTTGCATCAATAGATAGTTCATCAATATCATTGTCAGTTTTAGCAACCTGACCCCACCAGAGAACATCAACTGCAAAATCTAGCTCAGCCAGAAAATCAAGATTTTTCTCATGGCGACGCATCACTGAGGGGTTCGCAGTATCACCCGCATCGATCGCATATTCCAACCGAGTCACATCAGGCTTAGCCCCAATCTCGTCAAGGTAACTTTGTAAAGTTTCTTTACTAGCCACAAACTGACCGCCCGAAGCACCGATCGCCACACAATCCCGCCGTTTAGCCGCAAGATAGGGCTTAACGCCTGTCCCTTCAACTAAAACTACACGCTGACAATTAACCTGAACATCACCATGAAAGGCGAGGGGTAATTCCCCATTTTGCTGCTGTGCCGAGATTCCAAAAGGTTTATGCCAACGATAGCGACCTGAATTTGCATCACGTAAACGGATTTGAAAACCGAGAATTTTGCCATCAGGATTCTTAATTGGCAGAATATAGCCAGAATTAGTTGATTTAGCTCCCAGATTTTTGATTTCAGCATCAGACAAGCCACGACTTACTAAATCAGTCTTATCTAAACTTTCTAGATCAAGTTTGTGTAAATAACCTTGATAAAGGCGATCGCGCTGGACAGCATCGGGCAACTTCGCCAACCCATCCCGCTTCGCCTTTTGTTGCGCAATCCGTAGTTTTAAATTTCTGTCACGACGTTCTTGACGATCCGAATCGGCTTCGGGGTGTTTTCTAACATATTTACCCGCAAAGTAACTGCCATTGGTTTCGCCCAGATATTTCCAGTCCGCCAGACTGACATCGCTGGGATGGGTCATGCAGAGGACAAAATCTTGGTTATCGGAGGCAACTCGACATTTACCTTTGATGTCATCGCAGATTGGGCAAGGATTATTCGACTTAGTTGGTGAAAACTTTCTGGAAGAATACTGGTTATTTAAGGAAGTCATTATTTTTGACCTCCTCGATGCTTGCCAAAGAAGATCTCAACAAAGATCTGCTCCTGCAAGAGATACAAATTTAAAAACATCTAGATTGTCCTGATTGTAGTATTTGTAGCGACTTCAATCAGAAAACAGACAGATTTTTTGAATTCAGTTCAATAATTAATTATTGGCTTTTGCAAAAAATTAAAAAAATTCGCAGCAAAAACTATTGCTAAACTTATATCTTGCGTTAAGATATAAGAAAGCACTGAACAAAATTGCCGCTCAAAGCAACGCCTGTCCATTTTCGGATATTAAATTTAATAGATACCTTCAGGTAGTCAAAGAGCTAGTGGTTCCAAGCACTGGCTTTTTTGATGTCTAAAGGTAGAAAACTAGGTAAGTAATCTCCTGTAGATAAAAAACTGCAATTTAAGCATACATCGATCACTCTAGATCTGATCTAATAAAAGATACAAAAAAGATC
>NZ_ALWB01000331.1 GCF_000332215.1 Pseudanabaena biceps PCC 7429 | reverse complement strand
CTTTGCTGCTATTTCCGCTTTTGTCCATTTGCAGTTGCGTTGTATTCACAATTTTAATTACGAATTGCTATGCCCTCAAGCGTAATTTGTTCAATGATGTCATTCGTTCTTTTGTCATGGAAAACTTAGCTGATTACAATTATCTCCTACCTGCAAATCTTCTCCCTTCTGTCAATGCGTAACTTCTATATACTCCTTTCCCACTAAAGAAATAGACATACAAAACCAAGAATTAGACGTTGCAGCGCTTCGCGCCGCAACGTCTAATTCTTCACTGGGAAGGGAGTAAGTACCTAGGCATAATTAAAACCCAGAATCCAAACCTGTAGCGCATGCTGCGCGTGCGCTACAGGTTTGGGGATTTTATACATGAGTTCGGGATAATTTGAAACGAGATTTGAGAAAGGGCTTGCGTAGCAAACCCTTTCTCAAATCTCAAAAGTAAAAGCCTTGCTAAGCAAGGCTTTTACTTTTGGGATTTTAAAATTTGTCAGCTTAATCTGAACTGATGTTAAGTTATACCAATTCCCAAAAGTGTAGCCACACTTTTGGGAATTGAAAACCAAACCCAGTAAGGGTTTTAAAATCACAAAATGGCGTAGCCATTTTGTGATTTGGTATTAATTAGATGCGCACTAGATCGGGATAGATAGTCAAAATCTCATCGGTGGTTAGGGTATATTCTTCAGACTGAGGTTCCCATAGTACTTCTACCGCTAAGAGGTTATCCGCAGGAATAGAGCCGATCGCCGCTAGAGAGGCTTGTAAATCTGAGGACGAGCGTAAAGTTGGCAATTTGGCGAGGGTTTCACCAGCAGTAGCAATTAAGATCGTTACCACAATATATTCGCTAGGATCTTCAAGGCTGAGATTCCCTTCACTGGGAAATGAGGTGGGCAATGAGGAGGCAGCAGCTTTACCTTGAAGGATGCGACCGCTCACATTACTTAATACTTCCGCATTGAGTTTGCTCCGTTCGGACATTACTAATCCGTTAAATTTTTGTTCGGCAAGGGCAAACTGGGTATTTTCACTGGCACTGCTGACATAGACCCAATATTCAGGATGACGCATCAGGGAAATCGCCGTTTCACGGGTGACGGTTGCCAACCCTTCCACCGAGGAGGTGTCTGATTCAAGGGCTAGACGGGTTAACTCCTGTTGTAGCGATCGCGCTGAGGACAGTAGCCCCACCTGAATTTTGGCTACGGTTACCTTATTATCAGTACCTGTAATCCCTTCGCCATCACCGCGACCCCGAAATGCTTGGAGGACAGCACCTGCAACGATCACTAATAACAGGATCGAAAACAGTCCGCCGCCACCGCCGCCAAAAAACATCGGTAGGAAGAAAAATCCACCACCGCCACCGATGGGGGAATAGGATCTGCTGTTGGAATAAGAGCTACGGTTGCTGTAGCCAGAGTTGGAGGGTATCGAACGGCTGGGCGCAGCCCTAAAGGCACTACCACCCATTCGCCCCCCCGATCGCTTGGCAAGGGCTTCGTGGGTGTTGCCAAATAAGACCATAGCTACTAGTAAAAGGGCGAAAAGCGATCGCGCTGAGCGCTTGGCGATCGCCTTAGCTTTTTGGATAAATTCTGAGCTAAAAAATTTCATAGGACAAAGGATAGGACTCAAAAATATGGCTTTGTTATAAATGTTCTCCCTCAATTCTAGCTCTATAGCAACGTAAGGTTTGCCTAGGGCATAAAACGCCAAAGAGGAGTGGCGGCGCTTCGCTCCGCCACTCGTCCTTAGATAAGTAGCTGGGCATAAAACCCAGAATCAAAACCTGTAGCGCACGCGCAGCTTGCGCTACAGGTTTTGGGATCTTATATTTAACTGCGCCTACTCCCTTCCCACTAAAGAAATAGATATATAAAACCAAGAAATAGCGGTGCGGGGCGAAGCCCCGCACCGCTATTTCTTGACTGGGAAGGGAGTAGCTACTTAGTCAAGGTTTGACAACCAATCCATGACCTGATCGCCCAGTGATACCCCGTCGAGGCGATCAATCTCGCGTACCCCTGTGGGGCTAGTAACATTTACCTCCGTGAGGTAGCCCCCAATTACATCGATACCTACAAACATTAAACCGTCGCGCTTCAGGACGGGGGCGAGTTGGGTGCAGATTTCCCGTTCGCGATCGGTAATATTGACCTGAACGGCACTGCCACCCGCTGCCATATTGCCGCGAAACTCCCCTGACTGGGGGACGCGATTGACTGCGCCAATTGGTTCGCCATCTAGCAAAATAATCCGTTTATCCCCCTTTTGAGCATCGGGGAGATATTCCTGCACCATCACAGGAGTTTTACCGATATTAGTACTGATTTCGATCAGGGAGTTGAGATTGCGATCGCCTACTTCTAAAAATAAAATTCCCTCACCACCTTTGCCACCCAAGGGCTTCATCACAGCCTTGCCCTCGGCGGCAACAAAGTCGCGAATTGTACCTTTATCTGCCGTCACAATGGTTTTGGGAATTGCACCTGTAAATTGCAAGGCATACATTTTTTCATTGGCGGCGCGAATTCCCTGCGGCGAGTTGAGGACTTTGGTTTTGCGCCCATCCACATAGTCCAGAATATAGGTTGCGTAAAGGTATTCTGTCGTTACAGGAGGATCAGGGCGCATCCAGACAAATTGCATATTTTCTAGAGGCTGAAAATTGCCCTTGTCAGTCTCATACCAAGGATTCGGGATTTGCCACTTACCATCGATGAGGGGCATGGGGTGGATTTTGATTGGTTGCAGCAAAGCCCATGCTTTACCATCCCTCACGCTAAGAGTATTCATATCGGTAATAAATACTTCATAACCTTTGCGCCCAGCTGCTTCCATGAGCGCAACACTAGAGTCATGGGCAGGATCGAGCTTCGCGATCGGATCGATAATAAAGGCGAGTTTCATAGAATTTTATTGTTTTTTCAGAGCTTAATTCAGAGCTTTTAGTAGCTGGGCATAATTAAAAACCAAACCTTAAACCTGTAGCGCACGCACAGCGTGCGCTACAGGTTTAAGGTTTTTATATTTTGCGCCCATTTATACCAAAGCTAAAAATGGCGTAGCCATTTTTAGCTTAAAAAACCTTACTGGGTCTGGGTTTTAGCTCACAAAAGTGTTGTCACACTTTCGTGAACTGGTATTACCTGGTATTACTTAGTAAGGGTTTTCAAGTTTGGTATAAAACCTGTAGCTCACGCTATGCGTGAGCTACAGGTTTTGACGTTTTATCTTTAATTGTGCCCTAGCTAATGATTGTGGAAACCAGTCGTAAAACCTTGGGAATTTCCTCTGTCTCAGAAGCAAATTCTAGCTGAGTTTCTTGAGTGGGTAAATATCCAGATTCCGCAAAGGAGATTAACATTCTTTGCAGGGCAAGCCATACCTCTGACTCAAATTCCCAATCGTAACGGGAATTTGCACGACCTGCGATCGATCGCAAAGCCCAAAAGTAACTATTACGGACAATCGAACCTTGCTTGTTATACTTTGGCACATCCTCACGATGAATAAAAAGCACTTCGTTTTCAATCTTGACTCGCATTTTAGCTACTTACTTAGAAACTTGTAATGTAAAGAATCAGGTAAGAAATTGACAAAAGAGCCAAAGCGGCTAAAGTAAAGGGATGAAAGAGCCACCGCAATATGAACGAGAAGCCCTAGAAAATATGCCAGTAGGAGAACTGGTAGAAGTAATCGTGCGGCAACAGGAATGGGCGCAACAAATATACGAAGAAATAGAGAGACTAAAAGCGGTGAACAACAGGAGTAGCAAAGACTCATCCAAACCGCCATCCAGTGACCTAATAAAGCGGTCAGAGAAAATAGACGAATCAAAAGAAGAAGAGGAGGGGAAGAAAAAAGCAGGGGGACAAATCGGACATAAAGGAAAAACGAGAAAAGGATTTAATCGAGTAGATCGCTTTGAGACAGTCTCACCCGAAGGATGTCCAGATTGCGGAGGCGCATCATGGACTGAGATAGGAGTCAGCATCAGAC
>NZ_ALWB01000330.1 GCF_000332215.1 Pseudanabaena biceps PCC 7429 | reverse complement strand
TAGGCAGTTTGTATCTCTTTTACTCTGCCTTTTTTTCCTTTTTTAGTCTAAACTCCAGTGGATTACTATAGCGGTAAAAAATCCCATGAAAAACTTTAGGTTTAAGGCTTTTAGTCAAATTTTTAAGCAAGTATGTTTGGGCTTTGGGGGCGTAGCGATCGCGCAGTTATCTCTGTTGGCAAATCCTAGTTTTGCTACACCAAGCTATATTACTCTCAGGGTTTATCCTGCGGATTTGAGAGAAACATCACCAGTTTGTCCGTCCGAAGTTACTTTAACTCAAGCATCGCGTCCCTATTATGAAGGTGGCTACACCCTAGATGGTTCCGCTTCCCTTAGTTGGCTCGCTCAACCATTCACATTGGAAAAAAGCGATGAATTTAGTGCGACATGGGTTGCAAAACTACAAAATAAATATCGCAATTGCAAGGCAACAGCAGGGATCACTAAAGTCAATGACGAACCCTTTGAAGGTAATTCTTATTTGAGAATGCGTTTTGTCAATAATAAGGTCTATCTCATTTTGGATATGACGGGGAAGAATGATGTTAATGGATTTACGCCTGTGATTGTAAAAAAAGACGTAAAAGATGGCAATCCCATTTGGGCTTGGTCAGGTTCGGATTAACTTCCATGTCATCTATAGCTAGGACATCAAACCCAATAGAGAGTTGCGGCGCGAAGCGCCGCAACTCTCTATTGGGTTTGATTTTTGCCCTAACATTAATGACTATAGCTATCTCTTACGTTGCTATAGTATTAGGAGACATATTTTCTAAAAACAATTTTTCTAAAAACAATGTGATTGTTGCGATACCATAGGCTAAGTCAAATAATTCTGAAATCCTCTCATATCGGCAAAGACTAATAAGTAGCTAAGCATAATTAAAACCCAAACCCAGAGAGCGTACCGCCCGCGTAGTGGGCGGTACGCTCGTCTAGGTTTTAAGTGTACTTATGATTAGCTACTTAAGTAAGTTTCGCGAGATTAAATATTGAGATTAAATATTAAGTTTTAGGAGTGGAGAGTACGGATTATGAAGGGTTGGAGTAATTACTTAAAAAACATTTGTGTAGTAATTAGCTTAAAAAGATTCTTGCCCAGTTGGATAATTATATCCATCTGCTTGTGCCTGCTCTGGGCAGTGGTATTACCTATATCGCCTATATGGGCAACTCCCATTCAAGACATTCCCAATCCTCGCAAAACAAATGGTACTTGGGTAAGTGATGTCGCTAATATTCTCAGTGCTGAGACAGAATCGCGAATCAATCAAAGAATTACGCAATTAGAGGCTCGCAATGGTTCAGAAGTTGCGGTTGTGACCGTTCCTGATATTTCTCCCCTAGCCAGCCCTAAAGCCTATGCCACGCAGCTATTTAATACATGGGGGATCGGTAAGCGCGGATTAGATAATGGCGTATTATTGCTGATTTCCGTAAATGAACGGAGGCTTGAGATCGAAACTGGGCGGGGGCTGACTTCGCGATTGAGCAATGCTCAAGTTACGCAAATTATCGAAACTAAAATTAAACCTGAATTCAAGCTTCGGAAATTCGATCAAGGGACAATCAATGGTGTAGAGGAAATCACGAACCGTTTAGAACAAATTGGGGTCTCTAGCTTTGATTTTGCAATAGTTTATCTAGTGATTGGTGGATTAGGCATAGCGCTCGCCCTAGGCTGCATTGCTTGGACAGTCTCAAAAATTAACTCATGGTGTCAGCTACTACCCGATAGATATTTATCCTCTAATCCACTAGTATTTCAAGTGAGAGTTCCACAACTTAAGCAAGTAGCGAATCGACCAATCTTAATGCTGGCTTTGGGCGTTAGCGCGATCGCAACAGGTGCAAGTGCTTTTTTGCTATCTGATTCCGCAAATTCCATAACCAGTGTATCCATCAATCTCGATCAGCATTTTGGAGATTTGATCTGTATTAGTGCGGCGATCGCTCTAATTAGTATGCCCATGTGGTTTGGCATCACTTATTATTGGCTAGCGAAGTTAGCTAGAGCTTTGCAGCAAACCATTCCTTCTCAATTGTGGAAGCAATGGGGCAAAATCCTTGTCAGAAATCTATTTCTATTGCTGGTAATTCAATGTTCGCTTTTATTGGTCGTCATCATCTTAATATCTCCCAGTGTCGCTGCACTTTTGCCAAGCGACATCTTGTTTATGGTGAGTGGTTTACTTCTTGGTATGGGCTATCAACTTTTTCTAGTTCATGTCGTTAATCAATTGTCCTTAGACGAGAAAAGTGAGAAGAGTGCGAGAGAACAGTTTTTTTGCGCCACTTGCAGCAATGTAACCCAGCGTCTAGATGAGGCTTTAGGCGGTACTTATCTCACTAAACCTGAGAAGCTTGCCATTGAGCTAGGTAATGCGACCTATGCTTTATATATCTGTGATCGCTGTCATCCTGAAACGAAACGCGATCGTAAACATATGCATTGCCAGCCTAATATTCTGAAATCAGATTCTCTTTGTACTAAATGTCAATATCCGACTGTCATTGGCGCTTCTCTCAAAAAATCCCGCAAGCCCAAAAAATTTCCCAAACAAGGCTCAAAAGATGCTGTGAGTATCTTGCAATGCCAGAACTGCTTTCATGAGCAACCTGTCTATCCCTACGTTGCGCCAAGCTATAGCAGTAACAGTTTTTATGAAAGTAGTTCTGACCATAGTTCTAGTTCCAGTAGCTATGATTCCTCTTACTCAGATTATGGAAGTAGCTCGTCTAGTAGTGATTTTGGTGGAGGGAGTAGTGATGGAGGAGGGGCTGGAAGTGATTGGTGAGATTGTTAAAAAGACAGTAGCGATGCTGCAAGAAGGCGATGAAGTTTAGGGCTTAGCGTTGATCTTCGATGGGCAATGACTCAAAGGCTTTGAATAGTTCTTGATTTTACCTATCACATTTTATCTGTTTTACTTCTGCCCAAATACATTTACCTGATATTGACAAAAGATGTGATCTTCTGAAACTAAGTTTAAAGTTTCTGATTTTGCTTGAGCAATTAATAGGCGATCAAATGGATCTCGATGGTGAAATGGTAGGTTTTGTAGTGTTGGTAAATGTGCAATATCAATTGGTAAAATCTTGATTCCACTGGGCAACACAAAATCACAGGCGTTGCACAAATGAAAGATGAATCAAGCAAAGGTAGTAAATGATTTGTACTTAAGATAGTGAATTAACAAACGAATTGAATACCTCAACATTTCTTCCGATTTTGAATAACATAAAGTTTTTCTGTGTAATCTGGCTAAATAATGTCTAAGTCTTGTGTTTTCACCCTCAACTCTTGTCATGTAGGTCTTGCTGATAATTTGATCCTCCGAGTTGATAAACATTTTGTAGACGCAGTAGCCATCAGTAACCCAGAAATAGCATTGCCAAACTTTAATCAATGCCCACAAGTTTTAAAGGTTTGGCTACTCCTATCCCCTAATACCCAAGCCAATATGCCTTGACTAAAATGATTCACCGCAGTCCATAGCCAAATCAAGTTTTTTGACCCAACAAAGGTCTGGAGTTCATCTAGTTCACCCACATCAGGAATAGTTTCGATGGGGGGATGCTCTGGTAATTGTTGAGCTGCTTG
>NZ_ALWB01000329.1 GCF_000332215.1 Pseudanabaena biceps PCC 7429 | reverse complement strand
CGTACCGCCCGCGTAGCGGGCGGTACGCTCTGACTTTGGTTTTTAATTATGCTGAACTACTGATTACAATTATACCGAGTATGATGAGATGAATGCTAGAGCGCTTTTTTTGATAACCCACGGTAGCAGCGATCGCCGTTCGTGGATTGCTTTGCAAGATCTCATCGCCGTAGCGAAATCTCGCATTGAACATAGAGATGATTGGCAATCTGGCGATCGCCAGATTGCCGATCGCTACATTAGCGGGGGCTGTCTTGAAGGATTAGAATTAACCCTATCTCAGCAATTAGAAGGATTTGCAACGCAAGCTATCCAAGCAGGTATTTCGGAAGTGGTGATCTTGCCTTTGTTTCTACTAGAAGGAGTCCATGTCAGCGAAGATATTCCCGCCGAAGTTGCGATCGCTCAGAATAACCTACAGGAAAGATTTATTGAACGATGCTCTGATTTTACATTTCGCATCACTCCTTATCTGGGAACAGATCCAGACATTCCAAAGCTAATATCGCGACAATTTGAGAAATATCGCACCGAGATATCTCATGGAGTGCCGACCCCAGCAATATCAGGTCGAATTTTGATCGCCCATGGTAGTCGTCGAGCAGGAGCGAATCAGGTTATTGAGGATTTAGCCAAGCCAAGCCAAGCGATCGCCGCCTATTGGGGAGTAGAACCCAAAATTGAAACGCAAATAGAAAAATTACTACTACAAGGAATTGAGCAAATCCAAGTCCTCCCATATTTTTTAAATGAAGGTGGAATTACCGAAGCGATTTCGAGAAGGCTGCAAAATTATAGCGATCGCGCTCAAATTCAACTGTTGCCAGTCCCACTATCTAAGGAGCAAATTATTGATTTGGCATGGAAATTTATTTGAGCCACAAAACAAAAACAAAAACAAAAGCAAAAGCAAAAATTTAGCGTATTTGGCACTCGTACCAATATTTTTGAGCTTTTATACTTAGTTGTGCCTAGCTACTTAGGCTTTAACGATTATATTATATTAAAATTATATTAAATTATTGGGGTAAGCTAAGGCTTTCTATGGTCTTTTCTTTCAACAGGGAAATCTCTAAAGTTGCAATTTTGAATGCCCCATCAAGGTACAAATTTTGACTGAAAGATATCAATATCTTAATCCCATATATCAAGAGGTTCTCAAACATGAACGTCTTAGAAACTTAATGCGTATTGCCAAATGTATGGAGAGCAGTACGGTTGGAGTGTTTGAGACAACTATTGACGACAAGATCATTGACGTTAGCATTTCCTTTTGTGAGTTATTAGGATATAGCAATTCACAAATTCGCGAACTTAACTACGAACAGATTTGCTATCCTGACGATTTATCTGCCTACTATGTGCTGAAGGAGAGATTGCTGTCGGGGGAAATTGATCGCTGCTACCTCAATGTACGTTATATTCGCGAAGATGGTCAAATTGTGCAGGTCATCCAAAGTACGGATCTTGATATTAGCGGGGCGAAGGAACCTTATTTTGTCAATCGATTTGAAGATATTACAGATTGGGAAAGGACAGATCGGAATAAGCAGGATTTTGAAAATAGAACACGCTATCTTTTTGAGAATAATCCCCATCCGATGTGGATTTACAATCTGGAAACCCTAGATTTTTTGGCAGTCAATCAGGCGGCAATCAACCACTATGGCTATAGTGAAGCAGAGTTTTTATCCATGACTGTGCTTGATATTCGTCCTGTTGAGGAGGTTCCCAAACTCTTAGAAGCGATCGCTAAAGTATCCATTGGCTTTAGCGTGCCTGAGATTTGGACGCATCGCAAAAAAGATGGTAGCCAGATTTTAGTTGAGGTTTCGGCGCATACCCTTGAGTATCAAAATCATAGATGTGAATTGATTTTAATCAATGATGTTACCCAAAAAATCCAAGCACAAGAAGACCTCAAACGGGCTGAGGCTAAATATCGTAGCATCTTTGAAAATGCGGTTGAAGGGATTTTTCAAACCTCAGCCGATGGGAAATTTCTCATTGCTAACCCAATGCTCGCTAAAATCTATGGCTATGCTTCTCCTGAAGATTTGGTTACTAATCTTACCAATATCGAAGAGCAACTCTATGTCGATCCTCAACGTCGATTGGAACTAATTGAACTTTTGACAGAACAGGAGGATGTTAAACAATTTGAATCTCAAGTCTATCGCAAGGATGGATCGATGATTTGGACTTCTGAAAATGTCCATGCTGTTCGCGATGTTATTGGTAATATTATTTACTTTGAAGGAACAGTTGAAGATATTACCGCTAGTAAACTTGCCAAGGCGGAGATCGAGCATCTGGCTTTTCATGACTCTTTAACCGATCTGCCTAACCGCGTTCTATTTCGCGATCGCCTTTGTGCAGCTTTGGTCAATGCATCGGCACAACTACAAACTCATATCGAGCGAAATCAAATTACCGATATCAAGACTCTCCCGCCATTGCTGGCGGTGATGTTTCTTGATCTCGATCGCTTTAAGTTAGTCAACGATACGATGGGTCATGCCGCAGGCGATCGCCTCCTCATTGAAGTTGCCAAAAGATTAAGTGATTGCATGTTTGAAAGTACTTTTCTCGCGCGGATGGGTGGGGATGAATTTATGATCTTTGTCTCTGAATTGCAAAGTATAGAATCCATTCAACAATTTGCTCAATTAATTTTACAATCCTTTGAACATCCTTTCTTAGTTGAAGAAACGCCCTTGCACATTGGTACGAGTATTGGCATTAGTCTCTATCCTAATGATGGAATGGATGAAGAAACTTTGATGAAGAATGCTGACACGGCAATGTTTCGAGCGAAAGAACGCGGTAGAAATCATTATCAACTCTACAATCATGCGATCGGTGCAAAGGTAAAAGAATATGTGGCGATCGAGAATGGAATTCGCCAAGCCCTCGAACGCTCAGAGTTTCAGGTGTTTTATCAACCGCAAATTAACTTGGTTACGGGGAAGATTGATTGCATGGAGGCGTTAGCTCGTTGGCTGCATCCCGAACTCGGATGGGTTCCCCCAAACCAGTTCATTCCTGCTGCCGAGGAGCATGGACTAATTGTCCGTTTGGGAGAATGGGTTTTATGCACGGCATGTCAGCAAAATTATCTATGGCAAAGTCAAGGTTTACCAGCAATTCGGATGGCAGTAAATTTCTCTGCCCAGCAATTTCAGGTGACGGATCTTTGTACGCGCGTTATGCAGATTCTATCGGAAACTGGTTTAGAACCGCAGTATTTAGAGATCGAAATTACGGAAAGCTTGGTAATGCAGGATCAAAGCACAACTATTGCTGTTCTTAAGAAGTTAAAATCCCTAGGGATGAGTATCTCGATTGATGATTTTGGTACTGGCTATTCTTCTCTCAGTTATTTACGTCTGTTGCCCGTTAGCAAGGTCAAAATCGATGCGAGCTTTATCCGCGAGACACCGCAAAATCGAGATGATGCCGCGATCACATCGGCAATAATTGCGATGGCTCATAACCTCAATCTGCGGGTAATTGCGGAGGGGGTAGAGCGAGAGGAGCAGCTAGAATTTTTGCGATCGCATAATTGTGATGCCGTACAGGGGTATCTATTCAGTCGTCCTATTCCCGCCGATGAAGCAACGCTCATCCTTCAATCTCAATTTCTGTAGAAGTTGTTTCGATCAAAAACAAGTTTGATTTTGTCCTATCGCAACGTAAGGTTTAAAACCCCAAAGGTGAGTGGCGGCGCTCCGCGCCGCCACTCACCTTTGGGGTTTTA
>NZ_ALWB01000328.1 GCF_000332215.1 Pseudanabaena biceps PCC 7429 | reverse complement strand
ACCTCACACAACTTACCTGTTTTGGTTCTGACAGTAAAAACAAGATGTACTTGTTCAAGTCACATTTTGCCGTTGATGGTTTGCTGATTTCCCTCATTTTTGCTATGGCTATTGCTGGCTAACTCAATGCCTATTTTCTCCCTTTTGTCAATGCGTAACTTCTACAATTGTATATTTTGCTGGATTACGCTCGCGCTAAAATATTTTCGTAGCTATTCCTCTACAAATTCTTTAATAATTTTTTCAATCACATTATTCTCTATATCTGATGTGTCAGACTTAGAATAAATCGTCACCAAAACCACACTGGTTTCAGTTTTCAGATAATAAATAACCCGATAACCTGCATTTTTTCCCTTTTGAATATTGCTGTTTTTGAGACGAACCTTAAATACTTGATTATTTAAACCAGAAATTTGATCGCCTAAAATTTCTCCTGATTTAAGCTGCTCAACTAAAGGTTCTAGATCCTTACGAATTGAACGATAACGTTTAGCTAATTGACTAAGATCTTTTTTAAAACGGGAAGTCAGAAAAATTTCGATAGAACTACTCGACATCAATCCCCTCCCACATTTGAGATAGAGGAATAGTTTGACCACTCATCGCTTCTTTTAGTCCTTGTCTAATACCCTCGATAACAACATCATCAGGCGTGTCATCAAGATTCTCACGAGTTTTTTCGACTAAATATTGTAAAATTTCTTGTTGTTCATTCAGTGAAAGTTGATCGATCAAAGTAAAAACCTGATCTTTTGTAATTTGCAAAGTTAGCATAAGTGTCAATTTCCTTGAGTGTTATTCATAAATTTAGCAAAATACTATTTTCTATTGCCTAAATTATAACCGCACATCAATCTCCAACGACTCCCCCCCGAATCAGGCGATCGCATCAACAATCGATCTTCTAAAGGCGATCGCTATTATTGTGAGTTGTGAGTTCTAGGCGATCTCTTCAATTATCTATCTCCTACAGGCGATCGCTATTCCTGTGATTCGTGATTTCTAGGCGATCGCATTAATAACAATTTATCTACTGAAGGGTTTACTAAAGGCGATCGCACTGTAAAGATTAGGATTCAGTCAACTTGATTAACTTAACGTGAGTTCGACGAGCTAAAAGACGGCAGAAGGGAGAGCAGGCAGACCTTTGATGCTTATGTAAGTCCTAAGAATATAACCTAATTAAATTCTAGATAGTAGGGGCGCAAAGTTCTGTCTATCCTACGATGCAAACTCATAATTGATTTTGGTGACTTTCCCTTTGAAATAGAGTTGAACACCTTCGGGATGCTCCCACCCTACTTCTCCTTCCAAGGGAATCCGCATTCCATTACAAATGGAATATTCTCTAAAATTACCGACCCAAGGCATAAACACCGATTTACCTCCAACTACGCGATAACAACGGGCTTCAGCACGCATACTGATAATTAATCCCTCAGCATCAAACTGAAACACAACGGAGGCGGTTATTTCTCTATCGGTCAGAGTAGCGCGACTAGAATGCTGATTGATCGCTTCCCAGACCACGCCCTGACTAGGAAGCAATGATGTCGGATACCAAACTGCTTCCGCAAAGAAGCGTAATAATTCGCCTTGGTTTAATTCGGTCGTATTGTGCATTTTGGCAACTGTGAAAAGACCGAGTATTGAGGCTTGGAGATCTCCTTCCCCTAAAAGATAGGTATCATGGACAAATATATTTATGAATGGAACTATCTGAATTTTTGCATCCCAATCAAAGCCAAGCTTTTGCGTAGTCACAAGTTGTGTAGCCGTAAACCTATGCCATTTAGTCTCTGTTTCATTCATATGGAACTGTCCGTGCTGAGATAGTTCAACCTTGGTGACGATCGCTTGTCCATCCTGAAGCACAGCCTTAAAAAATCGCTGTACAGGCTCTGGTAAGTCTATAATCTCTTTGGAGTCATAGGTTTTAGGCTCAAGTGATTGTTGTTCGTTTGTCAGGTTGACCCGTAATTTATCAGTCTCAAATTGCCAGCGATCGCGCCCATACATCGTAATGATCGCCAACAAAGCTACGATCAAGATGATAATAATGGCTATTGGTGGTAATTTCAACGAATAGCTCATAAACAAACCTAAGCTTAAGCTAAATACAGCTAGTATGAGGACTATAAACCGCCATGTTTGAATGAGTATCATTATATTTATGTAAATATTTTAACTATGACAGGCGATCGCTTGATTTCTTGATTGAATTGATTAATTACGATACAAGATAGAACTAGATTAAAATTTTATTGGAGAGAACATCTATGAACCAATGCTTTTCTTACTTTGGAGATCGCACCAACAATCTATCTTCATAAAAGCGATCGCTATTACTGTGAGGCATGATTTTTAGGCGATCGCACCAACAATCTATCTCTTAAAGGCGATCGCTAGTAATGTGAGTCGTGATTTTTAGGCGATCGCATCAACAATCGATCTTCTAAAGGCGATCGCTTAACAATTATTTGTTCACGAAGTCAACCATTTTTGATTACTTAATCTTTGCTCGAAACTCTAACTTAATTTATGGATTTCTGGAATGAAGGTAAATAACAAGATCATTTAGACTTTTAACCCACATTCCGCTCGTAATGGAAGGGTAAAATAATTACCAAAAAGCAAAAAAAGGAGGTAGGTATTAATACAGAGATAAAAGTATCGAACCTAGATCATCTAGGGATCGTGGCAGGAATCATTGATGAGATGGGAATCGAGAAAGAAATAAACATGATAATCGGGAGAAGCTCAAGAGAAAAAGTAAGCGCAGGGGTAATCGTCAAAGCCATGCTACTGAATGGACTAGGATTTGTATCAGCACCCCTGTATATGTTTAGTAAATTTTTTGAAGGAAAAGCAACCGAGCACTTATTGGGGAAGGAATAACAGCCGAGCAAATCAACGATGACCGCATCGGACAAGTACTAGATGACTTACATGAAGCAGGACTGAGTAAGACATTTTTTAGGAATCAGCCTGAAAGCAGTAG
>NZ_ALWB01000327.1 GCF_000332215.1 Pseudanabaena biceps PCC 7429 | reverse complement strand
TGCTTCGCAACGCTTTCAAAAATTTCCTTGGTTTGGGTTTGAGCGCGAAGCGCTGTAATTCACGAAAGTGTGATCACACTTTCGTGAATTGCTATTAACAGTTATTGTTGACAGCTCTGTTCACATTTAGCCTTTCAGTTCGGTAAACCACACTATAGCCATTGCAACCATTTCGGTTAAATTAGCACTCAGTCACCTAGAGTGCTAAAACACTCTAGACAAAGCCAAAAAATGCTAGTCAACTGAGTGAATACAAATGGCAACCACGACATTAAACGTAACTACAGTAAAACCTTTAGCCGATCGCGTATTTATCAAAGTAAGCGCTAAAGAAGAAAAAACCGCAGGTGGAATTTTCTTACCTGAGACCGCAAAGGAAAAGCCCCAAGTCGGTGAAATCGCCGCAGTAGGACCTGGAAAGCTCGATGATAAAGGCGAACGTCAAGCCCTAGAAGTCAAAGTTGGAGACAAAGTTCTTTACTCCAAATACGCTGGTACTGATATCAAACTTGGCACAGACGAATATGTGCTGCTAGCAGAAAAAGATATTTTAGCGATCGTTTCATAGTCACTGGTAATTGGTAATTGGTAGTGGTTAATCGGTAACTGAGATCGAAACCCAATCACCAATCACCAATCACCAGGTTTTTTGCTAACCCGTTCCTATTAACAAATCAAAAAAATTATGTCTAAAAAAATCATTTACAACGAAGATGCACGTCGCGCTCTCGAACGCGGTATGGACATCTTGGCTGAAGCAGTAGCCGTAACCCTAGGACCAAAGGGTCGTAACGTAGTTCTGGAAAAGAAATTTGGTTCTCCTCAAATCGTTAACGATGGTGTAACCATTGCTAAGGAAATCGAACTAGAAGATAACGTTGAAAATACAGGCGTAGCTTTGATTCGTCAAGCTGCTTCTAAAACCAATGACGCAGCTGGTGATGGAACCACCACGGCAACCGTATTGGCTCATGCCATCGTTAAAGAAGGTCTGCGCAACGTAGCGGCTGGGGCTAACTCGATCGCTCTTAAGCGCGGTATCGATAAGGCAACTGCTTTCTTGGTTGGCAAGATCAAAGACCATGCTAAGCCCATCGAAGATTCTAAAGCGATCGCTCAAGTTGGAACCATCTCTGCTGGTAACGACGAGGAAGTCGGTTCGATGATCGCTCAAGCGATGGACAAGGTTGGTAAAGAAGGTGTGATTTCCCTCGAAGAAGGTAAATCCATGTTTACCGAGTTAGAAGTTACCGAAGGTATGCGCTTTGATAAGGGCTATATCTCTCCTTACTTCGTGACCGATGCTGAGCGTATGGAAGCTTCCTTTGAAGAACCATTGCTCTTAATCACCGATAAGAAGATTGCCCTCGTTCAAGAACTCGTCCCCGTTCTCGAACAAGTTGCGCGTGCTGGTCGTCCTTTGATTATCATCGCTGAAGATATCGAAAAAGAAGCTCTGGCAACTCTCGTAGTGAACCGTCTCCGTGGCGTTCTTAACGTTGCTGCTATCAAAGCTCCAGGATTTGGCGATCGTCGTAAGGCAATGCTCGAAGACTTGGCAATTCTCACTGGCGCTCAAGTCATCACTGAAGATGCTGGACTCCGCCTTGATGCTGTGAAGCTCGATCAACTCGGCAAAGCGCGTCGCATCATCATCACCAAGGACAGCACCACCATTGTTGCTGATGGCAATGAAACTGCAGTTAAGACTCGCGTCGAACAAATTCGCCGTCAAATCGAAGAAACCGAATCTTCCTACGATAAAGAGAAGCTCCAAGAACGTTTGGCTAAGCTCTCTGGTGGCGTAGCCGTGATTAAGGTTGGCGCAGCAACTGAAACCGAAATGAAGGATCGTAAGTTGCGTCTAGAAGATGCTATTAATGCAACGAAAGCAGCAGTTGAAGAAGGTATCGTTCCTGGTGGTGGTACAACCTATGTTCACCTTGCTCCCGAACTTCATACTTGGGCAACTGCTAACCTTACAGGTGAAGAACTTACTGGCGCAATTATTGTCTCCAAGGCATTGTCTTCTCCCGTCAAGCGTATTGCTGCAAATGCTGGTTTTAATGGTGCAGTAATTGCTGAAAACGTACGCGAAAAAGACTTCAATATTGGCTTTAATGCTATGTCTGGAGAATTTGAAGATATGTTTGCGGCTGGTATTGTCGATCCTGCTAAGGTCACCCGCTCCGCATTGCAAAATGCAGCTTCGATCGCTGGTATGATTTTGACCACCGAATGTATTGTCGTTGACAAGCCTGAAGATAAGGCTGCTGGTGGTGGCGGTGCTATGGGTGCTGGCGGCGATTTCGATTACTAATTCTCAATAGATATTTGAATCTAAACAAAAAAGGGAGTGCAAAGCACTCCCTTTTTTGTTACCCAAAATATGAGTGACGGAGCGAAGCGCCGTCACTCATATTTTGGGTAACAAAACTTGTATTGCTATAAACTTAAAAGCTTAAAGGTATGTGCTGACCACACAGTGGGCAGCACATACCTTTACCTTCATTAACGAGAAAGGGAAATGGATGCTCTGGAAACTGACCGAAGATAATGAGTTGCGCTTAGAGTGGAACTGGCTGCAAAGTGTTGCTATTTTTATGGTGATTAGCAACGTTTTCATGCCTTTTGCGATGGTGTTATTGGCTGTGCTGGTAGTATTTCGGTATGGTTGGCAAGCGATCGCCACTCCCGTAAATCGCGCTTATTTTTGGCTGTCGCTATGGATGATTTTTACGACGGTAATTGCTTTTAATCCTGCCACGGCCGCAGGAGGACTAGCCAACTTTTTGCCCTATTTTTTATTGGCAGCCGTTACTAGCTTTATCATTCGCACTCCCGCCCAATTTATTCATTTTCTTTGGTTATTGGTGTTTAGCTCTATGCTCGTAAGTGGTTTTGGGATCTTACAAGCAATTCTTGATCGCCCTGATTGGTTCTTCCCGAAAGTAATTTTTGATAGCTATAAGATACCTATGGGGTTTAGCGCTGATCGCCGTATCCAGTCTTTTTTTGGACATTTCAATGAAACGGCTGCTTATCTATTAATGATTTTGCCGATCGCTTTTCATTTTGCGCTTGGTCAAGTGAGAAGTATCACCAAAAGCCAGAGAGCGATCGCCACTGTCGCTCTTGCCTTGGGAACTGCGGTATTAATTTTGACTGGTTCCCGCAATGCATGGGGGTTGGTAATAATAGGAATGATCGCCCTTGCCCTCTATTATCGCCAATGGAAATTCGTTTTAGGATTAGGTATTTTTCTTTTCATTATTGCTTGGGGAGTATTTGGGCAGAAATTGGGCTTGGGTGGGGAAGTCGTGCGATCGCTATTGCCCGAAGGCTTTGTTAATCGCTTATCTAGCACTATCGATCCCAAATTAGTTGACTATGCATCCACGGCTGATCGCCTTAATGCTTGGCAATTTGCGGGATCACTGATTGCGAAACATCCCATCCAAGGCTGGGGATTGCGCAACTTTCCCCTAGTTGCTAAGGCAATGGATTTTGATTTGCGGGGATTGCCCCACGAACATAATTTATTTCTGGCGATCGCTGTTGGTTCGGGTATTCCTGCCCTGTTGGGGTTTGTTGGTATTATTGGCTGGACGATCTGGGTATCGTTGAAATCGGCGATCGCTAAAAATACGGAAGGAATGATGTTTGTTGCGGCAGTGGGAGCCATTCTCTTTTTGCTATCAGGCTGGCTAGATTTAGTGCTCTACGAGCCAAGGCTGAGTATGTTGTTATGGTTTCTGCTTGGCGGTATGTATGGATTAGCATCTTACCGTCCTCATCAACCTGATCAAACGGATGAAATTAAGTAGCTAGGCATAAGTAAACTTAAAACCTAGAAGAGCATACCGCCCGCGTAGCGGGCGGTATGCTGGCTGGTTTTTGTTTGTAATTATGCCGAACTACTTAATGCTAAAGCT
>NZ_ALWB01000326.1 GCF_000332215.1 Pseudanabaena biceps PCC 7429 | reverse complement strand
GTAGCCACACTTTTGGAAATTGGTATTATAGCTATATTCACTTAAGTCATGACACTAACCCCCATAGAGAGTTGCGGCGCGAAGCGCCGCAACTCTCTATGGGGGTTAGTGTTGTTATACCAATTCCCAAAATGGCATTGCCATTTTCAATACAGGCAAGACAGGGCTGTCGCTTAGCGACAGCCCTGTCTTTGGAAGCTACTTATTATTGCAAATATTTGATCAAGGCAGTTTCCACAATATCCTTCATCGAAGCCCCCTGTTCTTCCACCGCTTTTTTCAAGAGTTCGTAGGATTTAGTCGATAGAGTAACGCGATGGCGTACATCTTTACGTTTGCCCTTCGACTCATTTTCTTCAAGCTCAGGCATATAGGCTTCCGCAAACTTCCGCAGGTCTTCATTGCCTTTGCGATCGCAAAAATCACCAAAGGTTTCACCCGCAACTCGTTCGTTTTTGAAATAAACGAATAGAGGCTCTAAGCCCTTTTCGAGATTATTGATATGCAAGCGCTGCACGTAGGGCTGAGCCAAACGAGTCGAGTTAAAACTACCACCCAGCCAAATTTGGTATTCATCGGCAGCACTGCCGACAAAAGCTAGCTCAGCCATATAGGGACGGGCGCAACCATTGGGACAACCAGTCATACGGGTGACAAAAGTTTCATTCTCTAAGCCCAAACGCACCAATAGTTCGCGGATTCTCGCCAATACATCGGGCAAGGCGCGTTCTGACTCGGCGATCGCCAATCCACAGGTGGGGAAGGCAGGGCAAGCCATTGAGTAACGTACGAGGGAATCGATCTGATGGGGAGCAAGCACACCACAGCGATCGAGAATTTTTTGAATCTCCTCTTTCTCATCGGCAGCAACCTCTGTAATCAACAGATTGTGATTGGGAGTCAGTACGAAATCATGGTGAAATTGCTCGCTGATTTCACGAAGGGCTGTTTTTAGTTTTAGCCCCTCGCGATCGATCACCCGACCATTTTCAATGGAAATACCCACAAAATATTTACCATCGCCTTGCTCGTGCCAGCCAAGATAATCTTGATATTTGAAGGGGGGTAACTCGCGTGCAGGAGCTAGGGGCGTGGGGTAATAGTCCAGCAACACCTGTTTGAACTTTTCCAATCCCCATTCATGCAAAATATGCTTGAAGCGAGAATGGCGACGATTGTGGCGATCGCCATAGTCCCTTTGCAAAGAAACGATCGCTTTGATCGCATCATAAATTTGGGCGACAGGGACAAAGCCAATGCTGTCAGCAAGACGCACAATGGTCGCATCGTTATTGTGAGCGCGTCCCAAACCACCACCGACATAGACATTAAAGCCTTCTAGTTCGTTTTGCGCATTGGTAATGACCACCAGCGACAGATCATTGGTATAAAGATCGACCGAATTGTCCCCAGCAACGGCGATCGCAATCTTAAATTTACGAGGCAAATACTGAGTACCGTAAATTGGCTCAACATCGCTAATATTGGTTTTCGCCGTTCCCGTTCCTTGACGGTTGCGCGCCTCAGTTACCTCTGGGGCTTCAGAGGCAGTGACCGCAACTTCTCCATCCAACCAAATATCGTAATAAGCACCAGCCTTAGGTGCTAGCAAATCTGCTATTTTGAAAGCATACTCACGGGCATAGGCATATTCGGGCTTATTCTTAAAGGGAACCGAAGGAGCCATCACATTACGGTTGATGTCACCACAAGCCCCCATTGTCGAACCCATGTTTCTAGCGATGTCGGCAATTACTGTCTTCAGATTCTCCTTGAGAATGCCATGAATCTGAAAACCTTGGCGTGTCGTCGCCCGCAAATTATGATTTCCGTACTTATCACAAAGCTTATCTAGGGCTAAATACAATTGCCAAGGAATAACTCCTCCTGGGCTACGAGTACGCAACATCATGCTGTACTGCGCTTCCTCCCCCTTAGCCTTTATCTTTTCAAAATCTCGCTCTTTTTGTTGATAGGAACCATGAAACTTGAGAATTTGCAAACCATCCTGACTAAAAAATGGATTGCCATCGGTTAGTTCAGTATTGATGGGGCCACGCAAAAAGTCACTTTTTTGCTTAAGTACTTCAACCTTTGATACTTTGGCAGTATTCACTACAGTGTTTGTCATGATTCAACTATCGAAATTTGTATGCGTATAACTTCTTTGCCCCACTATTATACCCCGATAACCCCATCGGAATTAGGATGAACTTTACAAAATAAAATTAAGCGCCTGTGCTACCCACAGCAAAGGCAACATAGAAGCCTATAGTGCTTATGGCAGCGCTTTGCGCTGCCATAAGCACTATAGGCTTAAACCCAAAATTAGCTTTCACCTTCCTTGAGAAAACCAGAATAGGCTTCCATTCCATGTTCGGAAATATCTAAGCCTTTAAACTCTTCCTCACCTTCAACGCGAATACCAGAGGTGATTAGGGAAATCACGTACCAAGCAATAAAGCTAAAAGCAACCGTAAAACCACCCACAGAGATAGCGCCTATCGTCTGGTATAAAAGTTGTTCAAAACCGCCACCAAAAAATAAACCCGCCTTGGGACCAGCACCAGCTTGCAAAATATAACCGCCGCCTATATCTGTTTTTTGACCGACGGCAAATAGACCAACTGCCAGAGTGCCCCAGATACCGCAACATAAATGAACGGAAGTCGCCCCTACGGGATCGTCAATTCTGAGATTGTCAAAGAAGCCCACGGCAAACACCACAATTACGCCACCGATCGCACCGATGATTAAAGCACTAGGCAAGGTGATCCATGCACAAGAAGCTGTTACCGAGACTAGTCCCGCCAATATCCCATTCACGATCATCGATAGATCTGGTTTTCCCAAATAGAGCCAGGCCACGATCGTAGCGGCGATCCCTCCTGCGGAAGCCCCCATATTTGTGGTCAAAGCAATATGAGCAATGAGACGACCATCGGCAGCCATAGTCGAACCAGGATTAAATCCAAACCATCCTAGCCATAGAATCAAACAACCTAAGGTTGCCAGACTCATGCTATGTCCAGGAATTGCGCGAGTTTTACCATCTTCAGTGTATCTACCAGACCTTGCCCCCAGTAAAGCCGCACCAATGAGAGCAGCCCAGCCACCAACGGAGTGAACAACGGTAGAACCTGCAAAATCAAAGAAAGCACCAGTGGTTGCCCCCTGAGCATCTTTAGCTAAATTGGCTAGCCAGCCACCACCCCAAACCCAATGTCCAGTGATGGGATAGGACAAAGCCACTAGCACAAAGCTGAATAGCAAAAAAGCAAGAAATTTAATGCGCTCAGCGACCGCTCCCGAAACGATTGTTGCTGCTGTTGCGGCAAACACTAACTGGAATAAGAATTTTGCTTCTAGGGGGATTCCTGTCCAACTGAGTCCAGGGAAATCGCCTTTATATTCACCAAGGGTTGCAGGACTGTTATCTACAGCTTGCAGAAAAAATCCTTTCATCCCAATAAAGGTATTACCACCATTGTCTCCATACATAAAGCCAAAGCCTACGGCCCAATATGCGATGGTGGCGATCGCAAATACGATCAGATTTTTGGTCAGAATATTAACTGCATTTTTTCTTCGACAAAACCCAGACTCAACCAAAGCAAAGCCTGCATTCATAAAAAACACTAGAAATGAAGCGATAACAACCCAGAGCGTATCTAAGCCGACTTTAAGCGCAACCAAACTTTGTTGAATGCTTTCCGTCGTTGGTGGATTGTGAGGATTTGTTTGAGCAGTAGCCGCATATACCCAAAAAACACCAATTAGAGCAGCAAGAGGAATACAGGCTAACCAATTTACGGTACTATTTTTCCCTTTTTGACGTGACTTATAAACCAGCACCTTAAGTTTTTCCTCAGTGAATATATAGATTATTTAGATTTATAACAACAGACTCAAGTATGTCTGGTTTGTATATGTCTATACATTTCTCTCGGACTCATCAACGAAAAATTTCAATATAAAGCATAAGTACCGAACAAATTAAAGCCCTAAAGATGATTGGCGGCGCGAAGCGCCGCCAATCATCTTTAGGGCTTTAATTTCCTAAGTAAAAGT
>NZ_ALWB01000325.1 GCF_000332215.1 Pseudanabaena biceps PCC 7429 | reverse complement strand
CCCTTTCTCAAAGCCCGTTTCCAATTATCCCGAACTCACGTTGATTAGAGCAATAATTCGTTTTTTATTCGGCAACCTCTTCAATCTCGCTCGTAATTTCCAAGGGTTCGCGTTTAGAAAAGCCCCAGAGGAAAACTAGCCCAATACAGCTAAGCATCAACCATTCTGGAGGAACGAGACTATCGGAAAACACTTTAATAAACAGACGCATCCCCACCAACAATACGATCAGATAACCTGCCGATTCAAGGTGTGTAAATTCGGACAACCATTTAATAAATAGCCCAGCCAAAAATCTTAAGGCGATAATCCCCACTACGCCACCAATCAGCACTAGCCAAGTCTCCTCGGCAACTGCTACCGCCGCAGTCACACTATCAAGCGAAAAGGCTAAATCCGTCAGCGACACTAGAGCCACCACTTGCCATAGCTTATCAGCCATGCGTACGGGGTTCTTGGTATCGTGATCTTCTTGGGATTTTTCCAAGAAGAATTTACCAGAAAGCCAAAGCAGATATACCGAACCTGCCAGTTCAAACTGCCAATATTTTATGACCCATGTCGCGGTAAAAATAAGCACTATACGTAGTACAAATGCTCCAATCAAGCCATACCGTAACGCCCATTCCTCTTGCTTGGGGTCGGGCAAACTCCGTACGATCGCGGCAAGGGCGATCGCGTTATCAGCCGACAAAATTGCCTCTAGTAGAATCAGCACCCCCAAAATGGGAATAACTTCAGGTCGAAAGGATAAAGCATTCGTGTCTAGAAACTGCTCGAACATTCAGTACGATCCATGACAAAACATCAACAAATACTACAAGTATACAAAATCATTAGACCATCGGAGAGTTAATTCAAATAGCAAATATCCTAGCTAATCACCGATATATAATACCAATTCCCAAAATGGCAGTGCCATTTTGGGAATCTCAAAACCTTACTGGGTTTGTTTTTTAATTCACTGAAGTGTTGGCTCACTTCAGTAAATTGGTATAAGTAGTTCAGCATAAATAAACTTAAAATCTAGAAGAGCATACCGCCCGCGTAGTGGGCGGTATGCTCTTCTAGGTTTTGTTTTTTAAGTATCTAAAACCCCAAAAAAGATTGGCGGCGCTTTGCGCCGCCAATCTTTTTTGGGGTTTTATGTCTTATCGCAATTTTTGATCAAAAGAACCACAAGAATTTTTAAAAGTGTTGCGAAGCAACACTTTTAAAAATTCTTGGTTTGGATTTGAGCGCAAAGCTCTGTAAGTAAAACTTGTGTTTCTACTTATATTTTTATAGGATCGCTATATTTCGCATTAATTCATTAATTATTGCTTTCAGTTTTTTTGTTACATTTTGCTGTGTTGAAGGGGGAGTTGTTGTGATAACAATTAGTAAAGGATTTGCTAAATTTAGGTGCTTTACCCATGAAGTCAACAGCCTTTACTAACTCCGTGACTGCGATCGCTAGCGCCCTTGTTGCTAGCATAACGATTGGTACGACAGCTGTACAAGCTCAAAATGCTCAACATATCCAATCTCTGCTCACCCATCACACTTGTCAGCGTTGCGAACTAAGTGGGCTTGCCGCACCAGGGGCAAACCTCCGCGAATCGTTTCTTGATGTTGCCGATCTCCGCAAAAGTGCCCTCTCTGGAGCGACTTTAGCCTATAGCACCATTTACTACGCTGACTTTCGTGGAGCCGACCTTAGCAATTCCGATCTCCGCAATACATTTTTGATTAATAGCGATCTCATTCAAGCTAATTTGTCTGGGGCAAATGCTCGCAATAGTCGCTGGAAATATGCCGATCTAACCGAAGCGAATTTACAAAACGCTAATTTGATCGATATTGAGTTGGTTTACGCGAAGCTCAATCGCGCCAATCTCACCAAGGTTTCTTTGCGTAACGCCAGTCTCTATGGTGCGGACTTGACGGGCGCAAACCTCAAAGGTGCGGATCTCTATCGTGCGGATCTCACGGACGCAAACTTGACCAATGTGGACTTGACCCAAACTAATCTTTGCCGTGCGACGATGCCCGATGGCAAGATCTCGATGCAAGGCTGTACCGAGTTCTAAAACCAGAGTTCGTAATATTAATTTTGTTTTGTAACTAATTTTGCAACTAAGTAGCTGGGCATAATTAAAACCCAGAACCAAAACCTGTAGCGTACACACAGCGTGCGCTACAGGCTTTGGGATTTTGTATTTAATTGCGCCTAGCTACTTAAATTTTGTAACATTTATGCCGATTCCCAAAATTGTGACAACAATTTTGGGAATCATATTTGGGAATCATAAAGTCAAGCTCCGTAAGGGACTTGCTATTAATTAAAGTACCTGTGGCTTTGACTCCGCTCAGCCAACGTTAGCGCAATTTTGCGTTTTGGGATAAACCGAAGTACTTAACAAAAAGAGATTTATGACGATCGCCCCAAATCCAACATCAAATCAAGTGCGTTGGCTACAGGTCTGGAGTCTTGCCTCAGTGCAGGGCGCGATTTCCTTGACTTGGATTGCTTACGCAATTTACTTGCCAAAGTTTATCGAACAGGTTTTTGCCTATCCACCTAGTCAAGCGCAGCAATTTGCGGCGCTACTGCTGGTCATCGAAAGTGCGATCGCAGCGATCGTCGAGCCATTATTTGGTGGACTGTCCGATCGCTGGCAGAGTTGGTACAGTTCGCGAATGCCTATTATTGTGGCTGCTACGCTTGCTGCTACGGCTTTTTTTATGGGTTTGCCCTGTATCGTCATCTTTGGCGGGGCAAACGATGTGACCCGCTTGATTTTGGCCAGTCTTGCAATTTTGTGGGCGATCGCTATGGCAACATTTCGCAGTCCCGTCATTTGCTTGTTGGCTAGCTTTGCAGGAGCCACGCAATTGCCCCTTGCAGGCAGTGTTTTAACTTTGGTGGGTGGTTTTGTGGCTTCGATTCGTCCCCTCGCCACAAGTTTCATTCTCGGCTTGGGCGCACCTGCTACCTTTACGATCGCTTCGATTACTTTGTTGGCTGGGGTGGCAAGTTTGCGAGCGGCGACTATCTACATTCCCAAAAATCCCGTTCCCGATGCCGCTCCTGATCAAGACAGTCAATTTCCGATCCGAGACTTTTTGGGCAATTTGGCGATCGTTATGCTGGTTGGTGCGGCAATTGGTGTGGGGATTCGCCTGTTGATGGGGGATGTGTTGCCCCGCACAATCAAAGCGGACATTACAGGATTTACGGGTTTATCCTTTGAATTATTAATGGGCGCGGCTCTGATCGCTCAAGCCTTGCTAGCTTTGGGGACAGGTAGAATCTCAAAGTTTATCGATAACAAACGCCTGATGATCGTTAGCTTGGGTGGGTTAATTTTGGCTTTAGGCTTGCTATCGTTTGGCTATGGGGCGATCGCTGCCATCATCTTGATCCTATGGATGCTCCTCTGCCTCAGTGCGGTGAATAACGGCATGGTTGCCTTTGCGCTGACGATGGTTCCAAAGTCTCTGAGTGGTTTGACGGTAGGGACTTTTTTTGGTGGTCTATCGGGGGCGATCGCTATTTTTGGCTATGCTGTACCAAAATCTGCCGCACTCTCTATGGCGGATGTGCTTATCTTAACGGCGATCGCCTTTCTAATTGCAGGCTTGGGTATAGGATGGGGTGATCGCCTTACCCGCTCTATTCCTTTAAAAGTCTAAATAGCTATAAGTAGCCAGTCGCAATTAAATGTAAAACCCAAAAAGCTGTGGCGCACGCGCAGCGTGCGCCACA
>NZ_ALWB01000324.1 GCF_000332215.1 Pseudanabaena biceps PCC 7429 | reverse complement strand
TTAAATCTACAACTCGAATATATTCCCGATATCGTGGCGGATCTCGCCAGCCGCAAACGTCTTGACCAAATATTAGTAGGCTTTGCCGCCCAAACTGGTGATGAAGAAGAGGTGATTGCTGCGGCAAAAGAAAAATTAGCGCGAAAAGGGCTAGATGCGATCGCCGCTAATGCGGTGAATAGTTTGCAAACTGGCTTTGGTACGGATACCAATCAAGCTACTTTCATCCATAAAAATGGGCATAGGCAATCTACGCCTATTTGTTCTAAGCTCGAACTCGCCCATCGTCTCTTCGATTTTTTACAGTCGTAGCCATCTCCCAAAAGATGATTGGCGGCGCGAAGCGCCGCCAATCATCTTTTGGGTCTATTTTTAACTTGAAATGGGCTTTGAGAAAAGGTTTGCTACGCAAACCTTTTCTCAAAGCCCAAAGGTAAAAGCCTTGCGTAGCAAGGCTTTTACCTTTGGGCTTTTAACATTTGCCAGCTTAATCCGAACTGACGTTAAATTACCTCATTGACGGGGAAGCGATCTATTAATTGGGCAGCTTGCTTAGCAGCTTGATAGACATGTATCGGTAGATTTGGCACATGGGGAATTTGGTATAGCAAATCGATCGTGCGACGCATTAGGCGAACGATATCACCTTCATCGAGATTGGTATTTTGGCATAGCTCTGACCATTCCATTCCTAAAGCCCATTGCTCGACCAGTCCAGTTAATTCATAATCTAACCATGCGGGAATATCCACCAAATGACGACGTTGCACCTGCATAAGCTGACGACGCACTTCGCGTAATCCATCTAGAGCATCCTCAACCGTTGGTGATAGACCGAACTTGATCCAGTTATCGGGACGGCTATTTTCACTGACGATCGCCGCACAGACCGTAGCAAGGTGATGAGGAGAAAGATTATCCATTTCTCCCGACATCAAGCATAAAGCCAACCATAACTCATTTTCACCGCGTAGGGCTGCCACGACTTTGCCGCGATCGGTAGGTTGAGTTTCTTGAAGGCAATCATAGGCTTGCAAGATATGGACAAGACTCATAAATTCTTGCCAATGCCTTTGGCGACGTTCATTAACCACCTTCTGCTGGAAATCGATCTGACGTTGCAATTGTTCGAGACGATTTACTTTCTTAAATATTGCACCGCGATCGCTCATCTTTGAGACAGGATGACGGTTCATTTCCGATTCGAGGGCAATAACTCGCGCTTGCTGCTTTAAAACTTCTGGTGCGAGTGCTGATTCGGGCAATGGCTTGATGTTTTGAGCGATCGCTAAACTCGCTTCATCGCCCTCAATGGACTGTCCCGGACGTAAGGGCAACTTACTCGGATAGTCGATATCACCATCTAGTAATAAATCGGTACCGACTTGAACGATATCTTTATATCCCAATGTATACCAACGATTGTCGGAACCGAGGCAGACAAACCAAGGAAATTGTCCCGAACCCTGAACCTTGGCAGCCAGAACGGTATGGACGATTATGCCTTTGTTAGTGCGTATCGTTAGGGGTGAACCCGATAGTAGATAAGGAGCATAGGATGCGAGATCGTTTAAACGCATTTCCTCCGATTGCTGCGCCAGCATTTTTAAAAGACGTTTCTCCTCGCGCAAGCGATCGCGCAGTTTGTCATAAATTTCTAACTGCTTCAGATCGATATTTGCCAAATCCTTTTCTAATTTAGCAATCTGCTCCATTACCGACTCAAGATTCTGGATTTGGGGAGCAAGATTGAGATCGGCAAGATATTGTCCAAAACTGCGCTCGACGAGATCCCTTGCTTGTTCAAGGGAATGGGTTTGGAGGAGATTCATTACCATGCCGTAGCTTGGCGCAAACTGACTAACGAGGGGATCGGCGGTCGATGTAGCCAGATTTGCGGCTTCTTTAGCTCCTTCAAAGGGAGTTTGTACCGTTACGACATAGCCAACTTCATCCATACCACGTCTACCCGCTCTCCCTGCCATTTGCAGAAATTCCGAAGCATTAAGCAAACGATGTCCGCGATCGGTACGCTTCGAGATGCTAGAGATGACCGTAGTTCTCGCTGGCATATTAATTCCCGCCGCTAGGGTTTCCGTTGCAAAGACGACTTTGATCAAGCCTTGTTGAAATAGTTCTTCCACAAAACCTTTCCACGCAGGTAAAATCCCAGCATGGTGAGCGGCAATACCACGATAGAGGGCATCAATATGGGCTGGCTTACCAATTTCTGGATTAGCCGCAATAAAAGCATCGATTTGGGGCTTGAGTCTGAGGGACTCTTCCGCATTAACGAGCGAAACATTTCCTAAATCCGTAACCGATTTATCGCAACCACGACGGCTAAAAATGAAGTAAATGGCAGGGAGCATATCCCGCTGTCGCAGATGGGAGATGACGGCTCCAATCGAGGGGACAATTTTATGTCTTTCTTCTTTAGACAGCGGCTTATTGGTGAGAGGCTTGAGACGCGGATTGATCTTTTGACTGGAACTATCCAGTAAAGGGAAAAAGCCCTTGCTACTGCAAAAGGAATGTTCGAGAGGAACGGGACGAAAATCAGAATAGATTAACTCCGTATCGCCATGCACTTTATGAATCCAGTCGGTTAATTGTTGACTATTGGCTACGGTTGCCGATAGTGCTACCAACTGTACTTCCGCAGGGCAATAGACGATCGATTCTTCCCATACCGTTCCTCTTTGGCGATCGTTCATATAGTGGCACTCATCAAGTACTACTACTTCAACATCTGTTAGGGATGTGCCAACTTCACCGATGGGTGTGCCATAGAGCATATTCCTAAAGATCTCTGTAGTCATCACCAAAATTGGTGCATCACGATTAACGGATGTGTCACCTGTCAACAAGCCGACGTTATCATCACCAAACTGTTGTCGAAAGTCCCGTAACTTTTGATTGGAGAGAGCCTTGAGGGGAGTGGTATAAAAGACTCGCCGTTCGCCAGCTAAGGCGGCGTGAATTGCATATTCACCAATTAAGGTTTTGCCTGAACCTGTTGGCGCACAAACAACGACCGACTTACCAGCTTGCAATGCGGCGATCGCCTGTAATTGAAACGGGTCAAGTTCAAAGGGATATAGTTCTTGTGGGTCTAATGCTTGCACGCACTTCTGCCTGAATAAATATACTTAAAATTTTTAGGTTTTCAATAAGGCGCTATAGGGATAGCTGCTTAATCTCTTATATTAACCTATGCAGGAATGAGTCAGAGCGAAGCGTGACAAGAGTTTAGTAATTGGCGATCGCTTTGAAATTTTTCGCGCCAAATTTTTTTACTTTTTTGCTAACAAATGCTAGCTTTTTATAGCAAAATAGCTTATGCTAGCATTTGATAGCATTAAGAGCATCAACAAGGGCATCATTAAGGGTATCGTCAATGGCAAAGAAAAGGCAGTTAAATGTAAGGCTCTCTGATACATTACTGGATCAGTTAGAAGAACGGGTTCAAAAAACCAAGATGGGCATGGCGGCGATGGTTGAGATCCTATTGACGCAAGCCCTGCAACAGGATATTGCTATACCAGTAGTCCAGCAAGAAGATCGCTATGACGAGTTGTTAAAACGGATAGAAGCGATTGAGGCAAAATTGGCAGATGGCGATCGCAATTCTCTAGGAAATTCTCTAGGGGGGGCAATTTCTAATATTGAGGGTGAAACTGCGATCGCAAGTACTTCCGCAGTTAATGCAACGACTCAAAATAAATCTGACAATAAATCTGACAATAAATCTGACAATAAATCTGACAACAAGCTAGAAAAAGAGATTCCTCCTGTAGATGCATTGAGTGTTGAAGAAATGGTGAATCGATTAAAAGTCGAGTTGCGGACATTAAATCAAAAGAAGGACAAAAGCACTTTTTCTAATTGGGCGAAGAAGCACGATCCTGAAGGTATCGCATGGCAATACAACGGCGTTGAAGATTGCTTTTATCCATTAGCAATCTGAAGTACTTATACCAATTCACGAAAGTGCGACAACACTTTTGTGAATTAAAAACTAAACCTAACATTTCTAAAACAGGAGGAACCTCAATCTTAATGAAGAATATCATGTTTGTCTGTAGAAATCGGACATACGCACTTATGGCAGAAGCTTGGATGCGTCACTATGTCGGGGATGCGATCGCCATTAATAGTTGTGGGTGGGAAGGAAATCTATCGATTCAAGATGTAATTCAGACAATGGATGAAGTTGATTTGCATATCAGCATGAATAATTCCCAACTACTCGACGATTATCAACCCAATAGCTTTGATGCGGTAGTCTCGCTTGGAAGTACTAGCACAAGGCTACCCGATGACTGGATGATGAGACAGTTTTTTGATGAATGGTTATTATCTCCGCTTGAGCCCTCTTCGATTAATTCCTATCGACAAGTGAGAGATGAGATTAAAGATCACGTTGAAGTAATGTTAATGCGCTTGGAAATCTACTAAAAACCATAGAGTATACCGCCCGCGTAGCGGGCGGTATACTC
>NZ_ALWB01000323.1 GCF_000332215.1 Pseudanabaena biceps PCC 7429 | reverse complement strand
AGGCTTGACCATTTCCGCCGATACACCGCAGATAACGATAATTCTGCAAATGATTTCACGCTTGGACTGGTTAACACTGCATCCATTAAGTCAAATATTGCATCTCTTCCATTTCCTAAAAATTATATGCCTGTTGACGAAAGTTCTGTAGTTTATCAATAATCATGACTGTAGATGTGCTTTTCTTTTTCATCTACTTTAGGCAGTTTGTATCTCTTTTACTCTGCCTTTTTTTCCTTTTTTAGTCTAAACTCCAGACCCTAAGCAATACCTGAGTTTCTTCAGGCAAAGCCCCATACAGATTCTCCCAAATCGCAGCCAATTTGAGAATCTCCTCCTTCGACTTCACCTTCGCTAAAGTCAAATAAGCATTAATCTTCGTCTCATTGTCCTCTATATAAGTATCAGGAATAAAAGCCACCAAACGCGGCAACTGAAGCTCAGTATCCGCCACTTCAGGCAAAATCTTCCCCCGTAACTCATTAATATATTCCTGAAGCAAATCCATGTACAGCGCAAAGCCAATCACATCCGCCTGACCCGACTGCTCCTCACCCAAGAGATCCCCCAACCCACGAATCTCCATATCGCGCATCGCCAGTTGATAACCCGAACCAAGCTGACTAAACTCCTGAATCGCATCCAATCTCTTCTTCGCCGCATCCGTTAACTCAAGGTTAGGCGGATATAGCAAATAGGCATGAGCTTGAATCCCCGCCCGACCAACCCGACCACGCAATTGATAGAGTTGCGCTAAACCTAACTTATGAGCATCCTCAATCACAATCGTATTCACACGCGGAATATCCAAACCCGACTCAATAATCGTGGTACAGAGCAGAATATCCGCCTCATTGTTATTAAAAGCAACCATCGCCGACTCTAACTCTGACTCTTGCATCTGTCCATGGGCGATCGCCAATCTCACATTTGGCAACATCGCTTGCAAAGAAACAGCGATCGCATCAATCCCCTCAATACGCGGCACAACATAAAACACCTGACCACCACGGTCTAACTCATGACGAATCGCTGTTTTCACCAGTGACGCATCATAGGCAAACAAATGGGTTTGAATCGATCGCCTTGAAGGAGGTGGAGTCGCAATCACACTCATTTCCCGCACCCCAGAAAGCGCCGCATAGAGAGTACGCGGAATTGGCGTTGCACTCAAAGTCAATAAATCCACATCCCCCTTCATCGTCTTGATTTTCTCCTTCTGCAAAGTGCCAAAGCGTTGCTCTTCATCAATTACCAGCAAGCCCAAATCATGAAATTCAACATCCTTAGACAACAGTTGATGTGTACCGACAATGACTTGAACTTTCCCATCCGCAACCTGTTGTAAAACCTGCTTGCGCTCCTTCGCAGGGCGAAATCGATTTACGATCTCCACAGTGAAAGGATAAGCCGCAAAGCGAGTTTGGAGCGTATGAAAATGCTGTTGCGCTAGAATCGTCGTCGGAGCTAACAGAGCGACTTGCTTACCCGCACATACCGCCTTAAAAATTGCTCTTACTGCCACCTCCGTTTTCCCAAAGCCGACATCACCGCAAACCAACCTATCCATCGGGCGATCGCTTTCCATGTCTTGCTTCACATCTTGAACAGCTTTGACCTGATCGGGCGTGAGTTGATAGGGAAAAGAATCCTCCATTTCCTGTTGCCAATCCGTATCAGGTGGAAAAGCATAGCCGACTAAATTAGCGCGGCGGACATAGAGTTGCAGTAAATCCCTTGCTAACTTGTAAATCTCCTTTTGGCATTTGCCCAGAGCGTTATCCCATGCCTTTGTATTGGCGATGCTATTTAACTTAGGCGGCTTATTTGAAGCACTGCGATAGCGGGAGAGAATCTTCTCATTTTCCTGCGCGATCGCCACAGCAGTTTTACCATCAGCAAACTCAACGATGTAATGTGGTTGCTTTTCTCCCTTCACTTCAATGGTTTCAAAGCGTGTAAATTTGCCAATCCCATATTTACGATGCACGACATAATCACCAACATTTATCTCGTCAGGATTAACTGATTTAGCTGTATTCATCCGTGAGGGATGCACAAAGGTTGGTGAGGCTAATAATTGCTGTCCAAATAATTCGCGATCGGTCAAGAGAGCTAGATTACAACTAGGCAAAACAAAGCCTTGCATCTCGAGCAGTCCCGAATATTTCAAAATGACGGGTTTACCAGCTTTCTGAATCCGTGCAATTGACTGTAAATCATCAGAATCACTGACAAAGTTAGCAATGCAGTCATACTCCTTAAGTAAAGTTGCCACACGCAAAGGTTGCGCCGAAATCAGAGTAACTTGGTATTCCGAGTTGAGATATTCACGAATCAGCGCTGCAATCTGGTCAAACTGATGGGGAACTATGGGAATAGAAGCACTGGCAAAATCAAAAATATTGGCTTTGGTTTTAAGCGATCGCTCACTAAGCTGAAGCATCTGAAATTTCTTTGCCTCAGTCATGCACTTAGCAAAGTCCCAATGCAGTTTCGGTGTATCGGCTTGCGATTGATTTTGATAAAGTTCTTCCGCAGCTTCGTACCAGCGATCGCTATAGCTTTGACATTGTTCAGATTCATCAAGGGCGACAATGAAATTCTTGGGTAAGTAATGCAGTAATGTGGCTTTATGAGCAGAAACAAACTCATGCAAATCGACAGGGGCGATCGCGATGCTGGATAGGTCAGTGAAGCTTTTGGGATTAGTGGGGTCAAACTCTCTGATTTTCTCGACAGTGCCGCGATTGCAGCTTAGACGAACGGGTAGATTTCGATTAACTGGAAACACTTCAAAACTAAACCCTTTGTGGCTCCATTGTTTTGATTCCTTTACTTCTTTGACTTCCACATATCCTAATCTGGAAAAAGCCGCAGCAAGTAATTTAACCGATTGCGAATCGCCGATATTGAGATAAATGCTATGTTTTTGGAAGACTTGAGTGGATGGTAGATGGGGCTGTAGCGCGTTAATGGTGGTAGCGATCGCTAAGTTAGGCTGTGGTTTGGCAAGCAGTTCCGCTAATATCTCAATTCTTGTCCAAGCAGTTTCCAGATCTATTTGGGCAGATTCGTATGGAAACGTATCAAGGGGCTGATATAGATAGACTCGCCATGACATTGACTGGAGTTGTAAGGCCCATCGGGTTGCTTCTTCGACGGTGGCGGTGACGATGAGTAATGGTTTGGTTTGTTGTTGGCATAGGTGGGTGCTAATCAGTCCTTTGCCTAAGCGTGATAGTCCTGATAGGGATATGCTTTTGGCTGTTTTCAGTTTCTCGCTTATTTTTGTGGCGATTTGCGATCTTGCTATGTTCTCTAGGACTGCTGTGAAGGTCATGGGTTGGGATTAAAGGTTCTCTATTCTAGTTAAAATAAAATCCCTTCATAGAGAAGTTCGATCGCAAACTCAAATTCAAGACTTGATAAGGTAATCGTATCGCCAGCAATATAGGGATAATACAGCCACATTCTGCCTTCGCCGCGTGCGTAGCGCTCTACTGATATTTTGTCGGAATTGATGAGTAGATATTCTTGTAAGCTAGGGATGGTGAGGTAATTGGTAAATTTCTCACCGCGATCTCTGGCACTGGTTCCAGGTGAGAGAACTTCGGCAATTATGGTCGGACTTTGGATGAATTTACGGGCGTTGAGATCTTGAGGATCACAACTGACAACGACATCAGGATAGTAATAGGGGCTATTGGTCGTAACTTGCACTTTGACATCAGCGACATTGATGCGACAGCCACGCGATCGCACTTGGGGATATAGGGTTCTGTAGAGGTTGAGGGTGATGTCGTTGTGGGCAAGTGTGCCGCCTGTCATGGCAAATACTTCACCATCGATATATTCATGGCGGAGGTCTTGTTGGGGTTCCCATTCAAGATATTCTTTTATGGACATTCTGGATGGTTCTTGAGATATGGCAAGCATATTTTTCTGGTTTGCGTTAGATTGGTGATTGTGAGTTGTGCCTATTTTAGCAAGCTTGGTATAGGCGATCACCTTGTCATCTCATGGTTAAGCGCATAGGCGATTGAAATCTCTTCTAGTCTATTTCTCTTTAAATTACAATTTAAAAACTGAATCTTTCATTTAAAGGCTTATTTGGATTGACTTTTCTTTATTGCCTGAATCTTCGTCTCTGTGAGCCTAACATTAGCTTTTTCATTAAGAGCTTTTTTAAAGTAGTCAAGTGCAATCTCGAAATCAGCAAGAGCCTGTTTTTTGTCATTTTTAGGTAGTCCTAAAAAGGAAAGGATGAGGGAAAATATCTAGATGGTTGTTACAGATTAAAGCAATGTCAGAGTCAAGTCCATCAAGTCCATCATGTCCATCCTGCCAGTCCG
>NZ_ALWB01000322.1 GCF_000332215.1 Pseudanabaena biceps PCC 7429 | reverse complement strand
ACTTTCGTGAATTAAACACCAAACCCAGTAAGGTTTTGAGATTCCCAAAATGGCGTTGCCATTTTGGGAATTGGTATTACCTATTGCTCGGCAATTCACGTCGAGCAATATATCCGATCAGGCCATTTCTTTAGTAAGCAGATTTTTGACAAACTTGATGTTCGCAGCAACCTTTGACCAACCTTGCCCAAAAATCTGTCAAAAAAATTACCTTAAATTTAAACCCTTGCCTTAATTAGCTATCATTAGTCAATAAGCAGCAAGGTCTTAAGATATCATTAAGAATTTTTGCCAATCAATTGGGTCTTAAGTAGCAAGCATCCTGCGATCGCTACTTAGAGTACAGAGGTTTTGACAATGGTTTCGACCAATCGAAAGACCTCAAAGCCAATCTCACTCAAGGTTTTGCAGTTTTAATTTGTCATGAATCTATAAATGGCAAACCAAAACTGCTATAGCAACGCACAAATATCAACCCTTAGCGTTAATCTTCAAATTAAGATTTTTACGCAACCCTTTTTCATTATCAATTCTAGAGAGTACAAACAGTGGACATTCAAATTGGGCGCGGTAAAACTGCACGCAGAGCCTATGGCATCGACGAAATTGCATTAGTGCCAGGAGGTAAAACCCTCGATCCCAACGTTGCCGATACATTTTGGGAAATTGGGGGAATTCGCCGCGAAATTCCAATCATTGCCAGTGCAATGGATGGCGTTGTCGATGTCGATATGGCAGTAAAACTTTCAGAGTTAGGTGCATTGGGAGTCATCAACCTTGATGGCATCCAAACCCGCTATGACGATCCCACACCAATCTTAGAAAAAATCGCTTCAGTAGGTGTCACTGAGTTTGTCTCACTTATGCAAGAACTCTATGCTGAACCCGTCAAACCTGAACTGATTCAAAAACGCATCCGCGAAGTTAAAGAAAAAGGTGGCATTGCCTGCGCTAGCAGTATTCCCGTCAATGCCTTTAAGTATGGAGCGATCGCCGCTGAAGCAGGATGCGATCTCTTTTTCTTGCAATCCACGGTAGTTTCTACAACTCACATTGCTGCCGAAGGTCTAGTTTCCCTCGATCTCGCTAAATTCTGCAAAGAGATGCCCATGCCTGTACTAATGGGCAACTGCGTTACCTACGATGTCACCCTAGAACTCTTACGTGCAGGAGCTGCGGGTGTACTTGTCGGTATTGGACCTGGAGCTGCTTGCACCTCCAGAGGCGTACTTGGTGTAGGTATTCCCCAAGCGACAGCCGTAGCAGACTGTGCTGCGGCTCGTGAAGACTTTTTTAAGGAGACAGGTAAATACGTACCCATCATTGCTGACGGAGGCTTAATTACAGGCGGTGACATCTGTAAATCGATCGCCTGTGGTGCCGATGCCGTGATGATCGGATCTCCTTTTGCTAGAGCCAAAGAAGCTCCTGGACGAGGCTTTCACTGGGGCATGGCAACACCTAGCCCTGTCTTACCACGCGGAACCAGAATTCGAGTGGGAACCACAGGCTCCCTAGAGCAAATTTTGCGGGGACCCGCAGGACTAGACGATGGTACTCACAACCTTCTCGGCGCACTCAAAACCAGCATGGGAACTTTAGGCGCAGCAACTATCCGTGAAATGCAGCAAGTTGAGGTGGTCATTGCTCCTTCGCTCCTAACTGAAGGCAAGGTCTACCAAAAAGCTCAACAGCTTGGCATGGGTAAATAACGCTAAAGTTAAATAAGCAAGGTTCGCAATGCGAGCCTTGTTTATTTAATTTTATTTAATTTTATTTATTTAACCTTGTGTAAGTACCTCAGCATAATTAAAATCCAGATCTAAAACCTGCGGCATAGGTTTTAGGGTTTTATATTTAATTAAGCTCATTTACTTATTTAATTTTAGTTATTTAACCTTGTTTGGCTTATTTATTTGGTTTATTTAACTTTAGTTTGGCAGAAAGTCCACCAACAGCAGAATTGCGTTAAAAATGGTTTTTATAATAGTGTTTTCTGAGCTTAATAAGTACTCAGCATAATTAAAATCCAGATCTAAAATCTGCGGCGCAGGTTTTAGAGTTTTATATTTAATTAAGCCCCTTACTTATGCGAATCATCTCCTGAGAATATTGACTGCAAAAAATAATTGGGCAATACTTAAGGTCATATGCCAAAGATACTTCTGGTAGAAGATAATGAAATGAATCGCGATATGCTGTCGCGAAGATTGACGCGCCGAGGCTTTGAAGTGATAGTTGCAGTTGATGGTGCGTCTGGTGTCAAGATTGCCGAATCAGAACTGCCAGATCTAATCGTTATGGATATGAGTCTGCCCATTTTAGATGGATGGGAAGCCACAAAGCGCTTAAGGCAAATACCCACAACTCAAAATATTCCGATTATCGGATGTTCGGCTCATGCAATGGTTGGCGATCGTGAAAGGGGGATTGAAGCTGGATGCGATGATTACGATACGAAACCTATTGAATTTTCACGACTATTGGGGAAAATTGAAAGCTTGCTAAAAGAATATGCCAGACCTTAATGAATCTAAGTTACTGATTATTGATGATGAACAAATGAATCGGGAGATTCTCTATCGCCATTTAAGGAATTTAGGATACCCCAACATTACAATGGCAGAGAGCGGCAAAAAAGGCTTAGAAATAGTTGCTAACCAACCAGTTGACCTGATATTGCTAGATATGATGATGCCCATGCTTAATGGGCTAGAGGTACTGACCTATCTAAAAGAAAACCCTGAGTGGCGCGTAATTCCCGTAATTATCATTTCTGCATTAGATGAGAAAGAAATGATGTTAGCCTGTATTCAAAAGGGGGCAGAGGATTATTTAATTAAACCCTACGATCGCGTTCTGCTGAGAGCAAGGGTAAGCGCTTGTATTGAGAAGAAAACCCTCCATGATCGAGAGGTCTTAAACAAGCAAAAATTAGAAGCCGCTTACCAAGAACTAGCTGCTGCATATCATGAATTAGAAGTTGCGAAAATTGAGTTAGAAGCATTATCCCATCGCGATGGATTGACGGGTATTGCCAATCGTCGCTACTTTGATACAGTCCTAGAAAAAGAATGGAGTGCTGCCTATAGGGAAAAGAAATGTCTATCGCTCATCTTATTTGATATAGACTATTTTAAGAAATATAATGATACCTATGGACATTTAGCAGGGGATGACTGTCTTCGTCAGATTGCAACTGCGGCTGCGCAGGTAATTAGGCGACCGAGAGATACATTAGCAAGGTATGGCGGAGAGGAATTTGCGGTCGTCTTGCCCGACACTAACTCATCGGGTGCAGAGTTTTGCGCCACAAAAATTCTTACAGCCATTGAAAGTCTGGATATCAGCCATACTTCTTCTCCGATCTATCCCTATGTTACGGCTAGTTTGGGAATATCCACTATCAGCCCGCATTTGCAAGCTTTTACATCGCAGCAATTAATTAAAGAAGCTGACTTAGCACTATATGAAGCAAAACGAGAGGGGCGAAATCGCGCTAAAGTCTGGTCGGCAAAAGCATAGTAAATATAGTAAACATAATGGTTAATAGGCATGGAAGTTCAAAATTTTCAAGTATTAATTGTTGATGACAATGAAATAAATCGCGATATGTTAGCAAGACGCTTGCATCGCCGAGATTTTCAGATATCAATGGCAGTAAATGGGCGCGAAGCCATAGAAATGGCTCAGAAAAATCTCTACGATTTAGTTCTGTTGGACATTATGATGCCTGAGTTGGATGGATATGCGGTTCTCACCTATTTAAAAAAAGACTCAAGATTGCGGGATATCCCTGTAATTATGATTTCCGCGATCGAAGAAATGGGAAGCGTGATGAAATGTATGGAGATAGGAGCTGACGACTATCTGACTAAGCCCTTTGATCCAGAAATGTTAAAAGCAGCGATTAACCGCTGCTTACCCGATCGCAGCAAGATGCCAACAACGCCAATAATTCCAGAACGCCCAATTTCGAGATTGCCTAATTCTAATTTCGTTGAGTCCAATACCCAAATCTCCGAACTGAAATTACCAGAAGATACTACCAATGGAAAATTAAATAACGTCCTTAGCCTTGACGAAGTCGTACATCGAATTATGCAGACTGGGACAATTAGTCGCAAAGGGTATCTCTACTTTAGCAAAGCAATTTTTAATACCTTATTTGAGAATTCAGGTTTAACCGACCAAGAGGTATACCAAATTCGCTCTGTTTTTGAAGCAATTCAATCAAGACAGGTCAAGGTTGTTGATTTTTCTAGCAATAAAATTTGATGGAGAACCTGATCCAAGAAATGTGGGGGCAGCCTAGCATTCACAATAGTTTTTCGGATTTTGATATTTAATTACACTTAGCCACGCATCCTCTGGATAAGCGGTTTACGCAAGATCTCGCCCATACTTCCATAGGTGCTGCCCCAAATCTGTTGCAGTAGCAAATGTTGAGGTTTGCCATTGCAACAAATCAAAATCTAAAATAATGGTAATAATTTCACTTACAGTGCTTCGCGCTCAAATCCAAACCAAGGAAATTTTGGAAAGCGTTGCTTCGCAACGCTTTCCAAAATTTCCTTGTGGTTCCTTTGATCGATAATTGCTGTAAGTCAGGACATCAAACCCAATAGAGAGTTGCGGCGCTTAGCGCCGCAACTCTCTATTGGGTTTGATTTTTGTCCTAACATTACTGAACTATAGCTATACTATTTTCTTAGATTTTATGCCCCAATCAAAACTTATATTGCTACAAAAGTAACAATATTGCGTAACAATATTGGAAAATATTATTTAAAAGGCTCAATAGGTGATTCGGGGAGGTGAAATAAAGGAAGAAATTGATAATATAGTAGCAACAATAAAAAGCAGCGAACACAATGCT